>JBOHOI010000040.1:0-15939 GCA_050731155.1 Nitrospiraceae bacterium
AACGAAATCCTTGTATTTCCCGCTCCCGACCCACAGGCGAGACTTGAATTCGCGTCCCGCGATGATCAGCCGTTCGTCCTGCATAGGACCACCTTTCAAGAATTGAATCACTGAGTGATCGGATCATTGGCTCATTCAGGGAACAACGCCTTGGCCAATGAATCAATCGTCAATGTCTCAATGAACCAATTCTTCCTCCCCTCCTCCGATAAAGCTAATAATCTCGATACGGTCCCCTTCTCGCAAACCACGTCGCGCAAATTCCTGCCGGTTGAGGACCTCGAGGTTCACCTCTACCGCGACTCGGTCGGAGTGGATTTCCATTTCGCGTAGGAGATCTGCCACTGTCGTTCCGAGGGTCGCATCTCGACGTTCTCCGTTCACGACGATCTGCATCGGGCCTTCGCTTATCCACCATCCTATGAGACGATCAAACCCCTTGTCAACAAACCCGCGGACACACACTGGCGTCACAACCGTATTTCCTTATACCATATACCATTTAGGAGGCAACCCGTCGTCTCTGTGTCGCCCCAAGATTCCTTTCTCAGGCTCCTGTGAGCGAGTGAGCCTCATACGACTATGACAGAGGTGAGCAGAACACTCGCGACCATGTTCCGGACGATGGCGGACTTACTGGCAGCCCACCAAGCGAATCCGTACCGAATACGGGCGTACCGACGGGCTGCGGAGGCCCTGTCTCATCTGTCCGAGGACGTGGCAGCTCTTGCTCAGAGAGGAGCGCTTGATCAGATTCCAGGAATCGGCCGGGATCTTTCGTCGAAGATCAAGGAATTCCTGAGAACCGGAACGATCGAGGCCTACGAACAACTTAGATCTCCCTTGCCAGGAGAGGTGGCATCCTGGACGTCCCTCCCCGGACTCTCGGAGCCCGTCGTTCATCATTTATATTTCCGATTGGGGATTCGGACGCTCGCCGACCTGGAGACCCTGGTTCGCTCACACCTGTTGAGAACATTGCCGGGGGTCATGGCCTCGGATGAGGCGCTGCTCGCCGCGATCCGGGCTAGGCAGCTCGAACACGCGCCGTGATGCGAACACTCCAGGGCTCATGTTGCGTTAGAGCGGACGGAGCTGCTTAAAGACCTTCCAGGTTTTCAACAGTTCAATGGCCTTCTGAAGCTGAATGTCATCCTCCAGCGCGCCCTCGCCACTCGGCTCTGCCACAGTTCCATTGCTCTTGGAACTCACCTCATCTCCCGTCTTCGGGAGTGCAGGCGGCAACGCCCCCTTGAGTTTTTGTGTCTTCCCTTCATTGTCCTTTTCTTTTTCTGCGAGCTTGACGGGGGCCGGCGGCTGAGGCTTCACCACGATGTCCGGTGTAATGCCGGTTGATTGGATGGATCGTCCTTTGGGCGTGTAATATTTCGCGGTGGTCAACCGCAGCCCCGATCCATCAGCCAACGGCAGGATTGTCTGGACGGAGCCTTTCCCGAAGGTCGTCGTCCCGACAATCACAGCCCGACCCCAGTCCTGCATAGCGCCCGCCACGATCTCGGACGCACTGGCGGACCCTTCATTCACCAAGATGATCATCGGAAATTCCTCGGGCTGCTCTTTCGACCGAGAGACATATTCATCTTTGCGGCCATCCCGACCTTTGATATAGACGATCAGCTTTCCAGGTCCCACGAACTGCTCCGAGACCTCGACGGCCGCGGTCAGCAATCCGCCAGGATTGTTGCGAAGATCGAGGATGGTGGACTGCAGCTTCTGTTCGCGCAGTTGCTTAACGGTCCGGCTCAGATCCTTCGCCGTCGATTCCTGAAACTGGGTCAGCCGTATGTAGCCGATGTTGTTGTCGATGACCTTCGATCGGACACTCTCAATCTTAATGAGATCCCGCACCAGCGTGAACACCAGAGGATCAGGGGTTCCTTCCCGCTGGATCGTGAGGCTCACTTTCGTGCCTTTGGGCCCCCGCATGCGCTGAACCGCGTCCATGAGCGTCAGATCTTTCGTCGCTTCTTCGTTGACCTTGATAATGAAATCACCGGCTCGGATGCCGGCCTTGTGCGCAGGGGTCCCCTCAATCGGAGCGATCACAGCCAGTCGGTTGTCCTTGACGCCGATCTGAATGCCGACCCCGCCGAACTCACCTTTGGTCTCAACCTGAATTTCCTTGTACATCTCCGGCGTCATATAGGCCGAGTGAGGATCGAGCGTGGACAACATACCCCGGATCGCGCCCTGGACTAGGTCCTTCACTTTGACGTCATCGACGTAATGCTTCTGGACCTGAGTCAGAACCTCCGAGAACGTTTTCAGTTCTTCATAGGTCTCGACGGCATACCCTGTCCGCTCCCAGCCCTTCCCGATAAAGACACCCGCGAGCAGGGTCACCACCATGATCGGCCCGAGATACCATGTTCGACGTCGCCGCTCCTGTTCCATGGCTGCTTGTTCCTTTCTGTGAAACTTACCGTCGTTTCGACAACCAGATGAGCGGATCGACAGGGTCAGCCCCTTCACGCAATTCGAAATAGAGCGTGCTGTCGCCAGTTAGCCCCGTGTCTCCGGTCTCTCCGATGACTTGTCCAGTCCGGATTTGTTCACCAACCTTCGCGAGAAGCTTCGATGCATGCGCATAGAGCGAGAAAAAGCCGTTCACGTGATCCAGGATCAGGACCAGCCCATACCCCTTCAGCCAGTCCGCATAGGCCACAGTCCCAGCCATCACCGCCCGAATCGCGCTGCCCTCGTAGGTTCGAATTTCGATCCCTTTTCGCTGGATATAGGTCTCGAAGCTGGGATGCTTTTGCCGTCCAAAAAACGAGACCACCTCGCCATCAGCCGGCCACTGGAGAACTCCTTTGAAGGCATGGAGCCCCGCCCCCCCTGATGGAGGCCGTATCGCAGCGGCCTTCCTGCGCTGTTCCCATTCTTTGAGCAGCGCATCAACTCGGGCGGCAGACCGCTCCAACTCCGCGACCGTTCGCTCATAGGATTCCTTTTCATGAATGAGGCTGGCCAAGAGCTGGTGCTTGTCCCGCTTCAAGACCTGAATCTCGCCAAGTTTCTTGTCGGTACTCTGCTTGAAAGTCAGCATCTCGTCTCGGGTCTTCGCCCGCCGCCGCTCAATCGCTTCCAGGCGATCCATATCGCCTCGATAGGCTTCTATGACATCATACTCCCGTTTCGAGACGGCCGAAAGGTACTGGACGCGACGCTGGAAATCCGCCGAGGTATCGGCAGACAGAATGGCCTTGAGGTAGCCCAGCCGTCCTTCCATATATTGCACGCGCAGTCGAGCGAGAACAGAGCTTTTTCGCTCACTCATATGAGCCCGCAGTGCAGCGACCTGTTCGTTGATCTCTTCAAGCTCGCGGTCCTTCTTCTTGAGCTTCTGATTAATCGCGTGCCGCTCCTGCCGAAGAGCCGTCAGGCGTTCATCTAAGGTCTGCATGGTCTGGAGCACCGACTCTCTCTTCTTCTCGGTCTCATCTGCGTGCTGTTTGTTCTCCCGGATTTCGTCCTTGAGCTTCTCAAGCGTCCTCCGCTGGCGTTCGATTTTCTGGGGGGGAGCATCGCTTTTCTCTTTGCCGGCCACCGCCGGCGTGCCTACCGACCCATCCAGGATGAGCCAGAGGGCGGCCATGATGACAGCACCCGTGGCTCTCACGAGTTGGCCCTCCCGAACTGGATCAACGAGACCAAGCTGCCGGTGAAGCCCAAGGCGAGGCCCGCGCCGATCATCCACAACGAGACATGGCCGGGGAAAAAATTCAGCCAGGACTCGATCCCCAGGAACCGGCCTGTCGGGCCGAGCTGCAGCTTGAACAGGTCAAACCCACCCCTGAGGATGGCCAGAGACAGCAGGCCCCCGACGGCGCCCAGAACCGCGCCTTCCAGGAGGTAGGGAACCTTGATAAAGGCCCCTGTGGCCCCGACCAACCGCAGAATCTCGATCTCATCCCGTCGAGCAAGGAGGGTCAACCGGATCGTACTCGCAATGATGGTGACCGAAGCGGCCGACAGGATACTCCCTACCGCGACCGCGCCCAGCTCAATAAAGCCGATCACGGTCGAGAGGTTTTCGATCCAGTCACGGCTATATTGTACCTGAGCCACACCGGGCACAGTCGTCAAACGCTTGGCCCAGTGCTTGACCGCCTCGGATGACCTGAACCGAGGCGCCAGGGTCGCCACGAACGAAGCTGGCAAGGGGTTCTCGCCTAATCCCTGCAACAAATGGTACTCAGACGGGAACTGTTCACGAAAATCCGCGAGGGCCTGCTCTTTGGAAACATAGGAAAGGGTGGCGACTTCTCGCTCGCTCTTCAGCCGATGCTGGAGGTCCGACAGTCCCTGAGCAGAAAGGCCATCGTGCAGGTACACGACCACTTTGATGTCATCCTGCAGCGAACTGACCACACCTCGAAGGTTCAGGTAGAGCAATAAAAATACCCCGAAGCACGCCAGCGTGAAGGCCGTGGACGCCACGGCAACCAGCGTGGTGGTTCGGTTGAGACGGATGTTCGTGAGGGCTTCTTTGACGAGATGGACGACACGCCTCATGCCCCAGTCCTCTGATCCGCAATGAGTTTCCCCTGGTCGAGCACCAGCACCCGCCGGTTGGCCTGTGCCATGACCTGGGGATTATGGGTGGCGACCATGATGGTGGTGCCGCGCGCGTTGATCACCTTGAACAACTCGATGATCTCGCTGGCAAGGTGTGGATCTAAATTCCCTGTCGGTTCATCCGCCAGAAGGATGATCGGGCTGTTCACAATCGCGCGCGCGATGCAGACGCGCTGTTGCTCCCCTGCCGAGAGAGTCGCGGGACGCTGGTCCTTCTTGTGATCGATCCCCACGGCCTTCAACGCCTCCGTCACCTTTCTCCGGGTCTCAAATGTCGAAGCGCCCTGAACCATCAACGGCAGCGCCACGTTCTCGAAGACGTTTTTTTTCGGCAGCAGCCGGAAATCCTGGAAGACGATCCCCATGGTCCGCCTGAGATAGGGGATATCGGACGGCCTGAGCCGGGCGACGTTTCGGTTCTGGACCAGGATCTGACCGTCATCGGGTCGTTCGGCACCGAAGAGCAGCTTCAGGAGCGTGGTCTTTCCCGCCCCGCTGGGCCCCATGAGCAGGACGAACTCGCTCTTCTCGATTAGCAGATTTATATCGGAGAGAGCTGGGCGACGGTCATAATACTTTGAGACATGAAATAACTGGATCATCATCCCGGCCGGCTCACCAGCCGTGTATCCATTGCAAGAAATTCGCCTGCAAGAAGTTCGCCAATGTTCGTCTCTTCCTCAGAATCCCCAGCAAGTGCCCATGCGATCGGCACTTGCCATCACCATCGCAGATCTTCGCCCGGGACCTCAAAGGCATTCTCGATGTGCTCGATCTCGACCGGCTTGGCTGTTCCGCCCCTGCAGAGCACCACATCAAAGCGGCAGGACCGATTCCGCACCTGATGACGAGCCAGGTATTGCGCCGCAAGTCGGACAAGCCGGGCTTGCTTGCGTCTGTCCACGGCGTGAGAAGCCCCTCCAAACGCAGAGGTCCGCCGAGCCTTGACTTCGATGAACACCAACGTGTCCGCTAGCTGCGCGACGAGATCGAGTTCGCCGCAGGACGACCGGTCGTTACGAGCAAGAATCCGATACCCTTTCCGGCGCAAATACCGTTCAGCTTGCGACTCGGCGATCTGTCCGAAAGCTCGTGGCCCGTCGTTCATGCACGGACTTTCTGGAAGCCGTACTCTCGCAGCGGTGAGGGCCTGCCTCCCTTATCCCTCGCCTTTGAAGGAGAAGCAAGTGGTCTCTAATCGCTGGGCGCAGGCCGTCAACACAGGACGAAAGGTGCGCCGGTGGATCTCGCAGGGACCATATTGAGCGAGCACCTGGAGATGTTCTGCCGTCCCATAGCCCTTGTGGGCCAGAAAGTTGTACTGAGGGTATCTCCGGTGATACTCCCTCATGAGGCGATCCCGACTGACCTTAGCCATGATGGAGGCGGCAGCGATGGAGAGGCAAAGACCGTCCCCTTTGATGATGGACCGCTGCGGGAGACAGACACCAGGAAGAATCAGGGCGTCAAGAAGCAGAAAATCCGGCGGCGGAGCAAGCGCCTGGATCGCCCGCTCCATGGCGAGGCGAGTCGCCTCCAGAATATTCATGGCATCGATTTCCTGCTCGCTCGCGCATCCGATCCCAAACCCGACGGCTCGCCGTGCGATCTCTTCATAGAGCCGCTCCCGCTCGGATTCACCCACCTGCTTGGAGTCATTGAGGCCTGCCAGCCGACAGCGGCGCGGCAGGATCACCGCAGCCGCAACCACAGGGCCTGCGAGAGGGCCACGCCCGGCCTCGTCAAGGCCCGCCACGAGACGGTAGCCACGCTGCTGGGCCTCTACTTCGAAGTCGTCGGTGGGTTCCACTCAGGCGATCTCCGTGTCTCAAGCGGAGTTGCGCGGCCGACACACAGTCGCCGTGTCGAACAGCAGGAATCAGGTCTTGCCCGCCGGAACAGCCGCCCCAGATGCGACGACCGTTTCAGCCTGGCTGGTTTTTGCGGGACTCGTGGTTCCGCCCTGACCCTTCGATTCCGGGGAAAACTCGCGCTCCCCGACCCTCGCCATTTTCCCCTTCTTCTCCCGCAGATAGTAGAGCTTAGCCCGACGAACCTTTCCTTGACGGACCACATCGATCCTGGCGACGATCGGCGAGTGAACCGGAAAGATCCGTTCCACCCCAACCCCGTACGAGACCTTTCGAACCGTAAAGGTCTCGCTGTTTTGTCCACCCTTCCTGCTGATCACCGCCCCTTCAAAGATCTGGATTCGCTCCTTCTCACCTTCAACCACCTTGACGTGGACCCGAACGGTGTCCCCGATCTCGAACGGTGGCACCGCTTTCTTCGTCAAGGATCGTCGGATTCGCTCTAACCGATTCATGTTCCTACCCCTCCTCCCCCACCGCTCGACAGATGCGCTGTCGCTCCTTCACGGACAATCTCATCCAACAACCGCCTATCTTCCTCGTTGAGAAGCTCGTCTTTGAGCAGATCGGGACGCTTGAGGTAGGTGCTGCGGAGCGCCTCCCTCCGGCGCCAGATCCTAATGGCGTCGTGATTCCCTGACAGCAGGACCTCAGGCACCGCGAGGCCCCGCACCTCCGGCGGTCTCGTGTAGTGCGGATAATCCAGCAGAGATTCAGCGAACGATTCATACTGTGCCGACTCCGGATCTCCCAACGCGCCTGGGATGAGGCGCGTCGTCGCATCAATCATGACGAGAGCGGGCAGTTCCCCTCCGGTCAACACGTAGTCGCCGATCGAGACTTCCTCCGGTTCCAGACCGAGTCGGACCCGTTCATCCATTCCTTCATAATGCCCGCAGAGAAAGATCAGCCTGCGCCGCTCATCGCGAAGTTCCTCCGCCAAACTCTGCGTAAAGGGACGACCCTGCGGCGAGGGAAGCAAGAGCCGAAGCTCAGTGCCAGCCGGGCTATCCTGGTACTCCTGGCGCATGGCATCCACCGCCCGGAACAGGGGCTCTGCCTTCATTACCATTCCCGCACCGCCTCCATAAGGCGCGTCATCAGCGACTTGGTGACGATCCAGCGTGTAGTCTCTGAGATTCCTGACCCGGACCTCGAGCAAACCCTTCTCCTGAGCCCGCTTGAGGATACTCTGGTTCAGGACCGGCAGGACCATGTCTGGGAAGAGGGTGATGAGGTCACACCGAATCATTGCCCTCCACCAACCCTTTCACCGACCGAATCGTCATGGTCCGGTTCTCCACATCCACCGCAGCCACCGCATCCTTGATCGCGGGGATCAGAATCTCCCGGCCTTCCCGGCGGACCACAAAGACATGGTTGCTGGCGGTCTCCAAGACCTCTTCCAAGGTTCCCAGCAACTGACCAACCCCATCCACGACCGTCATCCCGATCAGATCGAACTCATAGTACTGTCCGGCCGGCAACGGTGGAGCCTGGTCCCGTGGAATCTTGATCAACCAGCCGCGAAAGACCGCCGCTTCCTCCGGCGTCGTGGAGGCGTCGAAGCCCAGCACGTAGGAGTTCCCGTTCGCCCGCACACGGGTGACTGCCGTGACCAGCGCTCGCCCGGAGGGAGCCACGAGCGTCACCTGCGTGAGCCCTTCAAACCGTCCCGGCACATCGCTGAGCGACCGGACACGGACTTCCCCTCTGACCCCGAAGGGTTTCTCAATTTTTCCGATCGCAATCAGCTCGGCTGTCTCAGTCATAGGCGTTATGCGTGCGCCTTGAACTCCGCTAGGAGGCCTGCTTGGCCTTCCCACGCTCACTCTCGAACTGCTTCCACAGGCCGGACCGGCGCAGCAACGTCCGCACGGTCACGGAGGGCTGGGCGCCTTTCCTTAACCAGTCAAGTACCCGCTCCTGCTTCAGGACAGGCAGAGCCGGATTCTTCAGCGGATCAAAGGTGCCCAGCACCTCCAGATACCGCCCGTCTCTTGGCATTCTGGAATCAGCCGCCACGACCCTATAAAAGGGCAGCTTATGTCGGCCGCCTCGTGTCAATCGCAAATGAACAGCCACGTCTTTCTCCTCCTCAAATGAAGGTTGAGGTTGAGGCTAAGGTTTAGCATGTAATTCCAGACTTAGTCCTTAGTCTCAACCTTAACCTCAGCCTTAGCCTTAACCTCGTAGCAGCTGAGCCAGTTGCCGTTTTCCACCACCAGCGGTCAAGGCTTTCATCATTTTACGCGCGGTCAAAAACTGTTTAATCAACCGATTCACTTCCTGCACGCTCGTCCCGCTCCCACGAGCAATGCGCTTCTTGCGGCTGCCGTTGATGATGGTATGGTCACGCCGCTCACGCGGAGTCATCGAGTCGATCATCGCCAGGACGCGCTTGATGTCCCGCTCGGGTACTCCCCCGTCCGCCATCTCCTTGAGACGCTGCCCGCCAGGAAGCATGCCCAGGATCTGGTCCATCGACCCCAGCCGATTCACTTGGCCGATCTGGTCACGAAAATCCTCCAGGGTCAAGGTGGTCCCGCTCAGCTGCTTCTGGATCGCCTCCGCCTGCTCACGCGAGTAGGTCTCCTGGGCCTTCTCGATGAGCGACAAGACATCGCCCATCCCCAGTATCCGGGACGCCAGACGGTCCGGATGGAAGACCTCCAGCGCATCGAGCTTTTCGCCCACGCCCAGAAACTTGATCGGCTTGCCGGTGGCAGCCCGGATCGACAGCACGGCGCCGCCGCGCGCATCCCCCTCCACCTTCGTCAGGATCACCCCGGTCAGCCCGACGCGCTGGTCAAACCGTTCCGCCATCGTCACGGCATCCTGACCGATCATCGCGTCTGCCACGAGCAGCACCTCGTGCGGCTTGACTGCCTGCTTGACCTCGGCCAACTCCTCCATCAGCTCGTCATCAATATGCAGACGGCCACCAGTGTCCAGAATCACGATGTCATAGCCCTGATCGCTTCCGCGGGCGACCCCTTCTGCACAAACCCGCACGACATCCGCTCCTGAAGCGTCGGCGCGATCGGCCGGGTACCCGTTGCTCAGGATGCCCGTTGCTCTTTCCATTGCAACGGGCCCATGCAACGGGTGAACCGGCACGTCCAGGTCGGAGCCAAGACTGGCCAACTGCTCGCCCGCCGCAGGCCGGCGTGGATCGGCTGCGACCAGCAGCACCCGTTTCCCTTGGTGTTTGAACAGGCGCGCGAGCTTGCCGCATGTCGTCGTTTTGCCGGCTCCTTGCAATCCCACCATCATGATCACGGTGGGCGGAACCGAAGCCAAACTGAGTCCCGCATGGTCCCGACCCATCAGCGCCCGGAGTTCTTCCCACACAACCTTCACGACCTGATGGCCAGGTGTCAGGCTCTGCAACACCTCCTGGCCGACCGCCTTTTCACGGACGCGGTCAATAAAGTCTTTAACGATCTTGAAATGGACATCCGCCTCAAGGAGAGCCACGCGGACTTCCTTCAACGCTTCTGCAATGTTCTGTTCCGTCAAGACCCCGTGACCACGGAGTCTCTTCAGGATTGTTTCAAACTTCTGGCTGAGGGCATCCAGCATGTCCCATGCTCCTCGGAGGCTGTTGAGGAATGCGTAACAGTCTCCGATCACCTCGAAAAATCTAGAAAAAGAGTATCGTGCAGTCTAAAGAATGGAGGAGAAAGATGTCAAGAAGGAGCTTTCCTTGACTTCTCCCAAAGCTTTCGCTATGGTGCCCCGCAGTTTACCCTAGGCAAGCTTCGCAAACGGGAGGGAGATGATGCGAAAATCGCCGCTGCTCCTGCTCTTGTTCATGCTCCTCGGAGGGCTGCTGGGTGGGATTCTCGGCGAGATTCTCCGGATCATGGCGCCGCACGGCACGATCCAGAGCATCTTCTCAACCGCGATCACGCCGGGGATTAGCCCGCCTCTGAGCATTGATCTCATCCTGTTCAAGTTTACCTTCGGATTTTCCGTGAAGATAAACCTCCTCACGTTTCTGGGCCTCTTCACCGGCGCCTATCTCTATAAGCAGTTCTAACAGGTTTTTGAAAAACCTCTGTGACGCTCGCTCAAGAGAGGAGTCAGTAGAGGCTACGATGCGCTCGGCACCCCATCCAGGATGTTCAAAAAGGTCGTCCAGCGCGGCCGCAGCGAGTGAGAAGGCGAGGCGTACTCTTTCCCGTACGTTGAGGCTTTGAGCGATGCGAGAACAAAGCTGGAGGCCTTTTTCAACATCCTGCTAAGACCTTACCGACTTACCTCCAGCTCTTTCAGCCTGAGAGCGCGAATCCGATCCCGCAACTCGGCCGCCCGCTCGAACTCCAACCCCTTGGCTGCCACTTTCATCTCCTCTTCCAAGCGCTGGATCGTTTGATCCACTCCGCCGGTGCGGTCATAGGTCGCCTTAGGTTCAGCCGCCAAGTCAAGCGACAGGTAGTCCGCCTCAGCCATCCTGTACTCCAGCTCGGGGATCCCTTTCTTGACGCTTTCCGGTGTGATCTCGTGCGCATCGTTATAGTCGCCTTGGATACGCCGGCGACGCGCGGTTTCTTCGATGGCCAGCCGCATGGACTCCGTGACCACGTCGCCATAGAGAATCACGCGCCCTTCGATATTGCGGGCTGCGCGGCCGGCGGTCTGGATTAAAGACCGGTGGGACCGCAGATAGCCTTCTTTATCGGCGTCCAAAATTGCCACCAGGCTCACCTCCGGGATGTCCAGCCCCTCGCGCAACAAATTGATGCCGACGAGCACATCAAAGACGCCCAGCCGCAGGTCCCTCACGATCTCGGCCCGCTCCAGCGTCTTGATGTCGGAATGCAGGTACCGGACCTTCACGCCCAGATCGTGAAAGTACTCGGTGAGGTCCTCCGCCATCCGCTTGGTCAGCGTCGTCACCAGCACCCGATGCCCGCGCGCCACCTCAGCCCGAACTTGACCCAGCAGATCATCCACCTGACCGCGCGCCGGACGAACCTCGATCACTGGGTCCATCAAGCCGGTGGGCCGGATGATCTGCTCCACCACGGATGACCCGGCGTGCTTCAGTTCATACGGACCGGGCGTGGCGGACACGTACACCACTTGATTGATGCATCGTTCGAACTCGTGGAAGGTCAGCGGCCGGTTATCGAAGGCGGAGGGTAAGCGAAAGCCGTATTCCACCAGGCTCTTCTTGCGGGACCGGTCACCCTCGTGCATGCCCTGCACCTGCGGGATCGTCGCATGGGACTCGTCAATGATGAGTAGGAAGTCTTTGGGAAAATAATCCAGCAGCGTCGGGGGCGGTTCGCCCGGCGCCCGTCCACTGAGGTGGCGCGAATAGTTCTCGATGCCGTGGCAGTAGCCCATCGCGCGGATCATCTCCAGATCGAACTTCGTGCGTTGCTCGATCCGCTGTGCTTCCAGTAACTGGTTGCGCTGCTTGAAATAGGCAATGCGCTCCTCCAGCTCCTCTTCGATCCCGTTCAGCGCGCGCTCATACCGGTCCGGCGCGATCAGATAGTGCGTGTTGGGGTAGATCGGAACCTTCGGCAGCCGGTTCAGCGACTTCCCCGTCAATGGATCAATCTCGTGGATCGCATCCACTGTGTCACCGAACAGTTCAATCCGCACGGAGATCGCATCCGACGAGGCCGGAAAGATCTCGATCACGTCTCCGCGAGCTCGAAAAGTGCCTCGGTGGAAGTCGGTGTCGTTCCGCGCATACTGGATCTCCACGAGCTTCGAGAGAATCTGCTCCCGCCGAATCTCCATCCCCTCTTCTAGGTAGAGCAACATCCCGTGATAGACCTCGGGAGAGCCCAGGCCGTAGATGCAGGAGACCGAGCAGACGATCACCACATCGTTTCGCTGCAACAGCGAAGTGGTCGCCGAGTGCCGCATCTGATCAATCGCATCGTTGATGGAGGCATCCTTGGCTATATAGGTGTCGGTCTGGGGGATGTAGGCCTCCGGCTGGTAATAATCGTAGTAGCTGACAAAATACTCGACCGCGTTATGTGGGAAGAACTGTCGGAACTCCTGATAGAGCTGGCCGGCCAGCGTCTTGTTGTGGACGAGCACCAGTGTGGGCTTCTGAGCTTGCTCGATCAGGTTCGCCATCGTGAAGGTCTTGCCGGAACCGGTCACGCCCAGCAGCACCTGATGCTTCTTGTCAGCGCGCACGCCAGCCGCAAGCTTCTCGATCGCCTGCCCCTGATCTCCGCACGGCTTGAAGGGAGCTTCGAGTTTGAAGGGTGGCATGGCGGTCATCTTACCACAGGGCTGAGCGCGCAATTCACATTCCCGTCATGGATTATTGACGCTCATCGCTGGAAAAGCCCTCGGCCCATTGCAACCAAGGGAGCAATGGGCACCCCCGCGAGAGGATCGGCGGGCGCAGTAGGCATTCATGAATAATCCGGGCTAAGCTCAGGCTGGGAGTCTACAGATGGCTCTAGTAGGCGAGGCAACTGGACAGGGGACTCATAGGTTCACTCGACGTTGTTTCGGCGAGTGAGGGAGGAGTTCATTCTCTTTTCCGGAGAGCGGTGTGCCAGCCCGATTAACTGGAGACGGCAGATGCCACTGAATCTTATTTCATTTTTTCCGCAGGGGGAGGCGGCGCCTGCTTTTCCACATTGAGAATCTTCACGTCGAAGGTCAGATTCTTGCCGGCAAGTGGATGGTTCAGATCGAGCAATACGGTTTTCTCCTGTACTTCCAGCACCTTGACAGTTCGGCGATCGGGTGATTGCAGCAGATCGCCTGGTTTGATACCCGCAGGCACCTTACTCTTCTCAACCGTGACCCGCGCCTTCTGATCGTAAGCACCGTACCCTTCTTGCGCAGGCACCTCAACGCGCTTACTCTGTCCGGCTTTCATCCCTGTCAGGGCCTTTTCCAAACCCGGGACGATCTGATGCGCCCCCTGGGTATAGGAAAAAGGCGCCTGCCCCACGTTGGAGTCAGCCACAGTTTTGTCTGGTAGCGTCAGGGTGTACTCCAGTGTGACCTTGAATCCATCGGAGACTTGCAGGTCGCTTGCCGCCCGAACAGTTCCTGCCCAGAGCGGACTGCCCATGAGTACCAGCGCAGCGCCAACCAACCGGATCCGTGAGTATCTCATCTGCTCGCCCTCCTATCGGTGACTGACAACGTGCAAGGTGCGCGAGGAATCGGCCATCCAGTGTCAGTTGGCGCCTCTACCGGCGTTGGCCGGGCAGGACAGCCCTCAAGCCTATGGGTTGTTCAGAGGCCAGAAAAACGGGGCTGCCCGAAAAGGGCAGCCCCGGGACTTCTGGCAGTTTCGAGATTACCAGCGGTCGCGTTTGCCGCCACCGCGGCCACCACCGCCATTTCGCGGTTCCTGAGGGCGTGCTTCGTTGACCGTCAGCGTACGACCGCCCAGTTGGGTACCATTCAAGGCCGCAATCGCGGTCTTGGCCTCCTCGGTCGTGGACATCTCGACAAAGCCGAAGCCTCGCGACTGCCCTGTGAACTTGTCCGTGATCACGCGCGCCGATTCAACGGTGCCATGCACGGCGAACAGTTCATTCAACTGCTGCTCGGTCGCCGAATAGGGCAACCCACCCACATAAATCTTCGAACCCATTGGGTTCCTCCTTGTTAATGATGTGTCTTGGACTCGAGAACGAAGTGAGGAAGGAACGGGCCGAAGACGCGAACACTGCGGCGACTTGGGTCTGGCTTCCGATCAAATTCCCGGGCAAAACAACATCGGTTAGGGCCTTGCTGTTCGACGCTTCACCACCAGGCCCACGCGATGAAGCGGGCTCACTGTACCGCAGGGGGGCCCAAAAAGCAAGCCTGGGCAGAATTTCATTTTTCACGCGTCGGCTTAATAGGCAGCCGGGGGCGACAGCGGTCGCTGGGAATAGAGCGGGATCGCGTGAAAATTGTCGAAACTGATGGCGGCCTCGCCCCTCGTCACCAGCCCGATCTGCCCGGCACCCAATGCCTTGTCCTGGACTGACACCGCCAACTGGCTATCGAAGACGGACTCAATAAACTCCTTGCTGAGGATCGTATTGCGCTGAACGCGTAAAAGATGCCATTCCGCCGCCCATCGCTTGACTTGCGCGCGACTGAGCACGGTTTCCTTCCCATCCAGCACGCTGATGACCTCGAGGGTGTCCGTCGCCAGATCCACCACTGCCGCGTAAACATTACGGGAATCTTTCACGCCGAAGACCGTGCCTCCCACTCCCTGGGAGCCTGGGGAGGTCACCCGCAAGCGGATCGCAAGGTCCGGATAGCCATACATGAGCCCCTCCGCCAACAGCATCTGAAAACATCCGGCGCTCGGACAGGGGGCCGCTTGCACCACGACGTTTGGCGCAGACGGCGCCTTGGGATCAGACTCGATCCTCCACGTTCCGCCCGCGCCATCCCCGATGGTTCGGGCAGAGAACCCCGCCGGTGCCTCTCCTATCTTTTGCTGGTCAAAATACCAGAGGTTGAACAGGTCGCCTGTGTCCTGCTCCCGCCCTGGTTGTGCCTTGCCACCCTGTCCCTCGGCACGAGCCAGACCCTCCCCAGCAATGGCCCACGCCACGATCAGCCCAGCCAGAAGGCCGCACGCACGCCCGACAGGCTGAAAGCCTCTGAGTGTGGTCGTGCCCTGCTTCATCAGTGAGTCCAAATCTTTTCAGGAGCGTCTTCGAAGGGGTACACGTGGACCATCCAGCCAAAGATCTGCGGGTAAAATCTCCCTCCGACTCTGTCGCATTCGTCTTTGGTCGCAATCGAACCTTTGAGACCAAATCTGGTCCAATCGGCCATGCCGACCGCCCCGCGTGGCGGCAGGCAGATGTTCACATGCGCATGCCATTGTGCCACGCTCAGCGGTACCCGCTCGTTCAACTGCTCTTCAGTCAAGTCTTTGCGAGCCGTAAACATCGCGCCGATCAATTCATACCCCCCCGGCATCCGCTTATAGAGAAGCGAGGTCGGCTGCACCGGGTTGAAACT
Source organism: Nitrospiraceae bacterium (assembly GCA_050731155.1). GTDB lineage: Bacteria > Nitrospirota > Nitrospiria > Nitrospirales > Nitrospiraceae > NS-7. The sequence goes on from JBOHOI010000040.1 coordinate 15,456, forward strand.
GAACGCCGCCTTGAACCCATACCACTTTTTAGTGAAATGGTACCGGGGTTGAGCAATATGAGGCAGAAAGGGTTCGTATCCATCCTTCTGCGCAACGCGATAGTCTCGATAGGGTTTCAGGACTTCTCGCAGAGTCTGGACAATCTCGTCAGCCCGTTTAAGGTCTTCGGTAGTTTGGGGTCTCTTCTGGGTCCATTTCATGTGAGGACCCATGTGGTGATGCTGAGCCGTCATGGACTCGACCGCTTCCATCCTGTGCTGATGTGCACTCTCTACTTCATGATCCTGCAAGTCACCCATCTTCACGTTCCCTGCCTTGTCACCCCGCGCGCAGGACAGGATCAGCAAGACAGCCCCAGCGAGAAGAACCATCAGCGCTTTGGGGCCCAGGCGTTCCAGCATTGCATCTACCGACTATTTCTGAGGGGGTTTCCCGAGCTGGATGATCTCCTGTAGGCGACGGTCCCGCTCCTCCCTGATCTTC
>JBOHOI010000041.1:0-15905 GCA_050731155.1 Nitrospiraceae bacterium
TGCTCCTCCGTATGCCGTTTCCGAGTCATAGGCCTCCTCCTCTCGGCCCATGACAGCACAGTCGAGCTTCCTAGCCAATGGCGTAGTTTTCAGGGGGAAGGTCACTTATCCGCGTCGAGATGCCCAATTTTTTCGTTGAGGTCCTTTAGGTCGTCAAAGTCGATCATGAGAACTGCGAAAGGTTGGGCTGTCTCTGTCGCGTGTGCATAAACATTAGGCAGGTCCAGGTCCATCTGTTTCCGACTTGCTATCTTCATGAGTGGATCTAAATCCGCGGGCGTGACAGTTGATGGGCCACTGGCTAGTTGTAGAGCCTTGGTTGCTTTCAGATGTTCTGCAATTAGTCGCTGCATCCGCACAATCTCGTTACTAATATCTCGTTCCGGTACATTCCCAGGAAAGCCCTCACCCTGTAAGACCTGGTCGATATGAGCCATGTCTTTGAAAACCTGGTAGATGAATAGATCAAGAAATCGAGCAGCTTCATCGAGGTAGACAGCAGGGTTCGAGCCAGAGGCACGGCATATCTGAGCTATGGTTTCAAAGATCTCTATGAAACTGTCTTCAAGGCAGGGATCAATATATCCTCCCCAAAATACTTCGCGCGGCGACCCCTCATACTTGATTCCTTCATAATGGATTCGTTTTCCTCGGCAATCCGTGCAGTCCAGCGGCTTTGTGTTGAAAAACTGCCATGGGTCGAGCTTCTCTCGACGAAGTTTCTCGTAGGCATCGTTTACCAGTTTCCTGGTTTTTGGATATAAATCGGTCTTGACGCCTGATAATTCTAACTTCTGCATGAGAGAAGCCCTATCTAGTGATTCTTAGAATATGCCGCATGAACTGAAATAAGCTATCTGCCATGGTGACCGGCGGCTGAGACATACGTCTTTTCATTATTCTTTTTCTTCGCTATGCGTGGTGCGCTCTCTTTGTTCACTCTCTCTCCTCCATAATCGGTGTAATCCGGGGCGGGCAGCTGGGCTGGCCACACTGCGCGCGTCCACCGAGCACTTCGTCCTCTCGCTCCTCACTAGGCCGGTGAGATGGGGAGGGGCCGTCAGGGTGCTTCTTACTGCGCGCGTCGAGCGACCACTTCTTCTGTCCTCTCTCCTACACGCCGTGGACGGTGTTATCGGGTGGCCGACACCTATCGGGCGGTGACCGGTCTGCCCCGGACTGCACGCGTCCCCACTGAATCGCGTGAGGCGGGCCTCGTGAAGCGTTTCTTGTTTTCGGGTTGGGACGCTTCTTTAGGGGATTAACCAGGCCGGCCCACTCTTTCGCTTCAAAAGAAAAAAGGCCCGCTGATCTTTCGGCCAGCGGGCTCTTCCCCGGCAGCATCCTCCTGCCCTATCGCTTAGCCTGCCCCCCTCACCTCGGTGGTTGTTTAGGTTGCTTCGACGTATTCCACGTGGGTGCGAGGCTCTGGAATCAGCTCCCCGTCCGCCCGCAGGGCCGTGAGATGCAGTGCAATGGCCTCCTCCATGAGGCGATGAAGCTCCTCAAGCGTATCGGCTGTAACTGCCACGCCTGGTAGATCCGGCACATACGCGCTGTAGTTACTGCCTGGCGCTGACTCGATGACGATCGCGTATTTCATTGACCGCTCCTCTCAAGGTCTGCTTGAACCAGTATGCTCTTTAACGTCTTCGGATGCACCTCGTGAGATGGATGCCCGGCAATGGTCACCTTGCCTGGCTTCGTGGGATGCTTGTATTGCCGGTGGCTCCCCTTTGTGACAAGCAGATACCATCCATCCGCTTCGATGCGTTTAATGATATCACGTATTTTTACATCTGTTCGACCACCATTTTCTCATGCGCGCATCCCCACTGAATTGCGTGAAGCGGGCCTCGTGAAGCGTGAAGCGTCGAAAGTTTCTTAGGAGTTGCGAGATACGTGTGCCGAGCCATGGAGGGAGAGGTGCGCGGCGTGCTGATTGGTGAGCGAAGTGCCCACCCTCCCCTCCTATCGCGGCCGGTGTCTCTGGCGGGCAGGCGGTGGGACTGTCCCTCACTGCGCGTGTCCACCGACTTATTTTTCCCCTTCTTCCCTGTGGCCGGTATCACACATCTAGGGCTGGGGTGCGAAGGCTCTCGATGCGTCATCAGACCGTCGTTGGGTCACCGTTCTTGCTGAGCCGCAGTGGCCCGCTCCGGCGGGTGGCGAGGACTGTTTGAAGCTGCGTTCGCGGTACACGCGGGACGCAGCAAGTTCCGCAGCCAAACGGAAGCGAAGCTTAGAACGGTCAACAACGGTCTGTGGCTTCAAGCTGAGAGAGCCTTCGCGCCCCAGCCCACCTTCACACAGGCCACTTTTCTTCGTTCCACGCCATCTCCCAAAACATCCACTCATACCGCGAACTGATCACGAAAGCCTCCTCCATCCGTTGCTTCTCTTCCCTCACCGCTGTCTTCGCCCACAGATCTACTTTCGCCCGCATCCACCGTTGGACTTCCGCAAACTCCGGTGAGGCATAGAGCAGCAGCCAGTCTCGATAGGGGTGGCCTGGACGTGGCGGACCATTCTTCAGGAGATGCTGGCCGACCACGCAATAGATCCAGGCGCATGGGAGCGCCACGACCGTGATCTCGGCCGCGGAGCCGGTTTGCGTAACTGCCAGCATATGCCGCGTGTAGGCATAATTGGTGGGAGCCATCGGAACCGAGGTCATCTGCTTGGATGTCATCTTCCAGCGGTCGCCGTAACTCTCGTGCAGGCTTCGTTCCACGGTGATCGTCTCTTCGGCCAGCTTGTTGAATCGCAGCGCCGATTCGGAGTCCGGCGCCTTGTGTGCTGCGGCAGCGAACACGCGTGCCAGGTCTCCCAGGAACCGGGCATCCTGCAGGATGTAGTACTTGAACTTCCGTTCCGGCAGGGTCCCTTTGCCCAGGGCAACGACAAACGGATGCCTGAGCTGCGCGTCCCAGATCGGCTTGGCCATCTTCCGCAAATGCTCAGAGAATGACATACAGCGCCTTGAGAGCGAATAACCGATAGCTCACATCTTCTGCACGAAAGCGTTCGTGTACAGGTCTGTGAGCGGCAGCTTCTTGCTGATGACGCCCCGTTTGTGCAGCCAGTCGTGCACTGCCTTCCACCGGCTCCCATCCTGCCGGAGCGTCTTGGGAAAATAGGGAAGGGTGGCCCTGAACGTTTTAGCCGAAAGATCTGGGTCCGCCATGGCATTGGCCTTCTGATAGAGCCTCAGCGCTTCGTCCGGCTGCTCATGGGTCATGGCCAGTCCTCTGGCGAGCGCCCGTGAGAAGGCACGCACAACTTTAGGGTGCTGTCGTGCCATCCGGTCGGAGGTCATGACCACCAGTTGGTACAGGTCCGGCACGTGATAGTGGGTCGGACTGACGAACTCCACCGACGCGTCTTTGAGTTCCGCTTCCACCTGCTCATAGTTCACGAAGGCGCCGAAGACCGCATCGGCCTTGCCGGACAACAGGGCGTCAGTGAGCGCAAAGCCGACATCCACTGGCAGGATGTCATCGTGGGTGAGCCCCGCTGCCTCGAGCATGGTGCCCAGGATCGGGAGATCAATTTCCAGTCCGGGCCATCCCACCCGGTGATGGCGCAGATTCTCCAGGCGCTTGATCGGCCCGTCCTTGAGGTACATTAAACAGACCACGGTATGGGCAAGCAGAGGACCGATTGAGATGAGGGGCTGCCCCTGACTCCGGGCTTTGATGAGATTGGTCTGTTCGCCCACGCCGAAGTCGGCCTTGCCATGCGCGACGAGGTCCAGCGATTCTTCGGGCACGGTCGGGACCAGAATAGACAGGTCCAGTCCCTCCTCGCGGAAGAACCCCTGCTCCTTGGCTACGACGAAGGGGAGGTGATCGGGATTGAGAAACCATTCAAGGGCTAGTGTCACCAGCGTCGGGCGCCGGATCGGGGAAGGTCGTTTCTGCTTACGAGCTGAGCGCCGAGCGGTCATGCTGTGCCGGGCCCGCTGTCTGAGGACTCCGGCGCCCAGGGGCGTGGCAGGCGGTTGATGCCGGCTAAGGCGGCCACCATATAGCACTCGGCAAGGGTGGGGTAGTTGAAGACGTTTTCGACGAAGTAGTCGATCTTCCCTCCAAACGCCATCACAGCCTGGCCGATATGGATCAACTCGGTCGCTCCCTCTCCGATGGCATGCACAGCCAGCAGCTTGCGGGTCCGACTATGGAACAGGAGTTTGAGCATCCCGAACTCGTCCCCGATCAATTTTCCACGTGCGATCTCGCGGTAGCGGGCAATCCCAACCTCATAGCAGATACCGTCCCGCTTGAGGTCGTCCTCACTGGGCCCGACCATTGAAATCTCAGGAATTGAATAGATCCCAAAGGGCAACAGGTGAGTCTCCATCTTGGCAGGAAGGCCGAATGCATGACAGGAAGCAAGGCGCCCCTGCTGCATGGATGTTGAGGCCAAGGCTGGGAACCCGATGATGTCGCCAGCGGCATAGATGTGCGGCACGGTAGTCTGAAAGTGTTCATTCACTCGCAAACGCCCTCGGTCGTCGGGCCTGATGCCAACTGCTTCAAGATTAAGTTCATCGCTCGCTCCCATTCGGCCGGCGGAATACATGAGAATGGGAGCAGTCACTTGTCTGCCACTGTTCAAGTGAACGGTGACCTGGCTTTCTCCCGTTTTCTCGATCGAGATCACTTCCTCATTAAGATGGAGCGTCACGCCGATCTCGCGCATCTGAGATTGAAGGGCCTGGATGATCTCCGTATCCGCAAACTCCAATAGCCCAGGCCGTTTATCCGCCAGAATCACGTGGATCCCCATGGTGGCCAGGATTGACGCGTATTCAGTTCCGACCACGCCGCCGCCGACAATGATCATCGAGGTGGGGAGACACTTCAAGGTCAGCAACTCGTCGGTATCAATAATCGACTGCCCATCAAATGGAATGCTCTGCGGCCGGGCCGGTTTCGTGCCCACGGCGATCACAATATAGTCGGCCGTGTGTTCGATGGTCTCTTTGGCCTGCTTAATGGCCAGGCGGTGGGAATCAACGAAGCTAGCGGTGCCGAACAAAAGGTCCACATGGTTCCGCGCCATCTGGTTCTGAATGATCTGAATTTCTTCTTTCACGATGTGGTTACACCGAAACGCAAGGTCCTCCATCGTGATGTCCTTTTTCACGCGATAAGTCGCCCCGTACAGACTGCGTTGGTGGAAGCCGGATAGGAAAAGGACGGCTTCCCGCAGGGATTTGCTGGGGATCGTCCCGGTGTTGATGCAGACGCCGCCCACTACCTCCTTGCGTTCGATAATGCCGACCTTCTTGCTGAGCTTGGCCGCCTGGACGGCGGCCTTCTGGCCAGCGGGGCCGGTGCCGATCACCAGCATGTCATAGTGGGCCATAGTTCTCCTGAAGCAGGTTAAGGTCGAGGTTGAGGCTCAGGGTCGGATCGAAGAGATGGGCTGCTCACCCTCAACCGTAGCCTTAACCTGAACCTTCGGCTACGTTGCTCCTACCAGGGAGCGGGCAAACCGGAACGCGGCGTCCATATCGGGCATCTGGCCCAACTCCGGGGTGATCTGCAGGTAGCGGACGACGTTGTCCCTGTCCGCAACCATCACCGCGCGAGCCAGGAAGTGCGGGTCTTTGACCAGCAAGCCATAGGTCTTGCCGAAGTCTCCGCCGCGATAGTCGGAGAGGAAGGTGACGTTGCCGATCTTGGCCTCCTTGGCGAAACGGCTTTGGGCAAACGGCGTGTCCACGCTCACCGTGATCAGTTCCACCATCTTGTCGAGCCCGTTGTTCTTTTCGCTGAGGTAATGGGTCTGCTGCTCGCAGACTTTCGTATCGAGAGATGGCACCACGCTGATGATGCGCACCTTGCCCTTGGTCTCAGCGATGTTGACAAGGGACAGGTCCCCCTTCGCGACCTTCACGTCGCGGAGCGAGTCTCCGACCTTGATACCAGTTCCTTCAAGCGCTTTCGGGGCGCCTCCCATTGTCACGGTGTTCCCCTCACCAGCGGCGGCGGTTCCGCTGGCAACCGGCAGGTTCTTATACATGAAGCCAGCTGCAGTTGAGTCTCCCTTCTCCGCGCAACCGGACAGAGCCAGCAGGACGAGTGAGCCGACCGCTGCTGAGAGAATCTGGAATATCTGTTTCATAAGGTCCTCCATACAGAACACAGAACACGAGCTTCAGGATGGGTGCGCTACCGTTATATTCGGGCTGTTTTTCCGCAGAGTCAAGGCTGGATGAATTTTAGCAGGATGGGGTTTACGGCCTCCGGCCGCTCCCACTGGGGAATGTGTCCGGCTCCGGCAATCAGGATGAAGGTCGAACCTTGGATGGTGGCACGGAGTTCCCGGCCAACCTGGGGAGGGAAAACTCGATCCTCGGCACCCCAGAGCACGAGCGTCGGATGACGGATTTGACTGAGCTGTCGGGCGAACCCTTCCTCCCACAGCGGGAGATTTCTAGCGAGCGACATCACAGCGGGAATCAGTCCGGGACGCTGTCGATTCCGGTTGGCCCGTTCAACGACGGCGGGAGTGAGAAGCCCGGGATCGTGCACGATCTCCTTGAGCACAGACTCGGTCAACCAACGGCCAAAGAACCAGTTTCCCACGGTCGCCAGCCAGGCTGGCGACCGCGATTCAACCGCGCGCTTGATCAGCGGACTGGCCAGCTTCTCAAGCACCTGATTCGGCATCCCGCCGATCAGGATCAGGCGATCCACCCGGTCCGGATAGGTGAGTGCCATGCCGATCACCAACCCGGCCCCCATCGAGTTGCCGACCAGCGCGGCGCGCTGGATGCCCAGCGCGTCCATGAACGCACGGAAGAACTCGACCATTTGAGTGGGCGTATAGTCCAGGTCCGGCTTGTCGGACAGCCCGGAGCCGAGCAGGTCCAGGGTAATGACGCGGAGGTCGGCTGACAGCGCGGTCTGCTGGTACTCCCATTGCCACAACGATCCCCCGAAGCCGTGTACCAGAATGACCGGCGCCCCCTTGCCTGCATCCAGGTAGGCGATGCGGTACCCCTGGACCTGGACGGTATGGATCAGCAGACGCTGGATCGAGTCGAACCAGGTGGGGATGTCAGAGGGAGTTGCACAGGCACTCAGAAGGACTGGCATGACCATCAGCAGGTATCGCAGCAGTCGTCGAATGGCCGGCCGTGCGAGTGGAGCGAATCGCCGCAATCTCAGCCTCGGCTTATCCATGAATTCCTACTGCGTCGGCCGATTCTCTCGGTCGGCGAGGCTTTTCTCGCTCGGTCTCCTCGACGTACTGCAAGAGTACGCCTGGGTCGTCCTTGCTTGCGAGAAGCCTCGGCGGCCTTCGGTCTCGACCGCCTCGTGACGAAATCCATGAATAACCCGAGGCTATTACTCCAACTGCACCAGCGTCTCGTCGGTCTTTATGTCGTCCCCCTCTTTGACATACACGGCGACCACCTTGCCGGCGATCGGCGCCGGCAGCCGGCTTTCCATCTTCATGGCCTCGATAATCAGGACAGGGTCGCCGAGGTTGACCGCCTGCTCCTTCGACACCAGCACCTTGACCACGCGGCCTGGCATTGGAGACGCCACGTCGCCGGGCTTGGTGGGTTTCGGGCGTTTCGGGCTGGTTTTGCTTCCAGCCTCCGGCTGTTCTGGCACTCCGGCCAGCACTTCCTGAATCGTTTCCAGATAGACTTCCTCGAGCTTCTCGTTCACTCGAATGTAGTAGGGCTTGCGGCCGTCGCTCTTGCGGCCGGCCCCTGAGACTCGAATGTGGTAGGACTCGCCGTGCAGGGTCAGGTTGAACTCGACGGGGGCGAGGTGCAGTTCGTGGGCAACCGCCGGTCCTTTTTCTGGTGGGGGTTCGAGCTGCTCCGGTTTCAGTTCGCCCCGTTCCCGCTCTTCAAAGAACTCGCGGGCCGCTGCGGGGAACAGCGCCAAGGACAACTGGTCTTCGATCGTGGTGATCTTACCCTCCAGTTCCTTCCTGACTCCCTCCAGTTCCGGCTCCAGCCGATCCGCTGGCCTGCCTTTGATGGGCTCTTCATCCCCGATGGCTCGAACCCGGACTTCGGGGTCCAGAGGGCCAGGCGGTCTCCCGTAGAGTCCCAGGAAGTAGTTCTTCGTCTCCGTGGTGATGACCTTGTAGCGTTCGCCGGTCAGGATATTAAGCGTCGCTTGGGTGCCCACGATCTGACTGCTTGGCGTGACCAGTGGGGGATAGCCCATCTCCTTCCGAACGCGGGGGACTTCCTCCAGCACCTGCTTCATCTTGTCCAGCGCGTTCTGCTCAGCCAACTGTGCCGCCAGATTCGACAGCATGCCGCCCGGGACCTGGGAGCTCAGGATTTCCGCGTCCACGCCCGTGAAATCGCTCTCGAACTGATGATATTTCCTCCGGACTGTTCGGAAGTGGTCGGCGATCAGCGCGAATTGCGGCAGATCCAGACCAGTATCATAGGGAGTGTCCCGCAAAGCTGCCACGAGCGTCTCGGTCGGCGGGTGAGAAGTTCCGCCGGCCAGGGGGGAAATCGCGGTGTCCAGCATGTCTAATCCGGCCGTCACGGCCATCAAGGCGGACATAGAAGCCATGCCGGACGTGTAGTGGCTGTGCAGGTGAATCGGAGTCCGGACCGCTGTCTTCAATTGCTTGACCAGCCGATAGGCGTCGGGCGGCGAGAGCAGCCCGGCCATATCCTTGATGCAGAGAGTGTCGGTACCCAGGTCTTCCAGTTGCTTGGCCAGCTCGACAAACCGATCCAGGCTGTGGACCGGACTGACCGTATAGCAGATCGAGGCCTCCACGTGCTTGCCGCAGGCTTTCACTTCACGCATGGCCAGTTCCATGTTCCGGACGTCGTTCAGGGCGTCGAAGATCCGGAACACGTCGATGCCGTTGAAGGCTGCCCGTTCGATGAACCGCTCCAGCACATCGTCCGCATAATGCCGGTAGCCCACGATGTTCTGCCCACGCAAGAGCATCTGCAGCCTGGTGTTCGGCATGGCTGCGCGCAGAGCCCGGAGCCGTTCCCAGGGATCCTCCTTCAGGAAGCGCAGGCAGGTGTCGAAGGTTGCGCCGCCCCAGACTTCGAGGGACCAATAGCCGACCGAGTCCAGTTTCTGCGCGATGGGCAGCATGTCCTCGGTGCGCATGCGGGTCGCGAGCAACGACTGATGGCCGTCCCGCAGGACCACATCGGTGATCAGGAGCCGTTTAGGCGGGGCCGGCTCCAAGTCGAGCGATCGTGAGCGGCTGCGTGGGCGTCCGAATGGTCGCGCAGGCGGACGACGGCTTGCTTTGCGTTTCATCGTCTTCGTAGGTCTTCGATGAGCCATCACAGTTTTGAGTTGTGAGTTTCTAACTCAGCACTCATCATTCATAACTCATCACTTCTATTACAGTCCTTCATATGCGGCGATGGCCGCTGAAATGGCGACCACGAGGTCCTCGGGCTCGATGTGATCGTCGTAGGTGAACAGTTCCGGATGCATGTCGAGGTACGACGTGTCAAACAGGCCGGCACGGAAGTCTGGTTCCTCCATGATCTTTTCCATGAACGGGATCGTGGTCTTGATCCCACGCAGGACATACTCTTCCAGCGAGCGGCGCATCCGGCTGACCGTCTCCTCCCAAGTCCGTCCCCGGACGATCAGCTTTGCCAGCAGTCCGTCGTAGTAGGGTGGGACGGCGTAGTCCTTGTACACGGCGCCGTCAATGCGGACGCCGATGCCGCCGGGTGAAAGGTAGGCGGTGATGGTACCCGTCGCCGGCCGGAAGTTGTTCCGGGGATCCTCCGCGTTGATCCGGCATTGGATCGCGTGGCCCTGCAGCGTCACGTCCTCTTGCTCGATTTCGAGGGGGAGTCCCGCAGCGATCGAGATCTGCGACCGCACGATATCCACGGCAGTGATCTGCTCGGTGACCGTGTGCTCCACCTGGATGCGCGGGTTCATTTCGATGAAGTAGTAGCGCCCCTCCTGGTCGAGCAGGAACTCAACGGTGCCCGCGTTGTCATAGTCCACAGCGCGCGCGATAGCGATGGCGGCTTCGCCTATCTCGGCGCGCTGGTGTGGCGTCAGAATGAGGGAGGGCGCAATCTCGATCAGCTTCTGGTGCCGGCGCTGGATGGAGCAGTCGCGCTCGCCCAGATGGATGAGGTGACCGTGGCAGTCCGCCAGGATCTGGAATTCAATATGGTGCGGCCGTTCGATGTATTTCTCGATAAACAGACTGCCGTCGCCGAATGCCGCCAGCGCTTCCCGCGAGGCGGTGTCCAGATTAACCCGCAACTCCTCGTCGGATCGGACGACCCTTAGCCCCCGGCCTCCGCCTCCGGCGCTCGCCTTGATCATCACCGGGTAGCCGGCTTTTCGGCAGAACGCCAACGCCTCGTCGAACCCGCTGACCGGGCCGTCGGTCCCCAGCACGATAGGGACCCTGACCCGCTGCGCGAGCTCCCTCGCCTTGACTTTGTTACCCAACAGATGAATGGCCTGCGGGGACGGCCCGATGAAGGTGATGCCTGAGGCTTGACAGAGATGTGCAAACTGCGCGTTCTCTGCGAGGAATCCGTAGCCGGGATGGATCGCGTCGGCTCCGATCCGTTTGGCCAGATCCACGATCTGCTGGCCGTCCAGGAATCCCTGGACGGGTCCTGGCCCGACGAGGTAGGCCTCGTCGGCCTTTTTGACATAGATGCCGGTCGAGTCAGCCTCGGAGTAGATGGCGGCGGTGGCGATGTTTAACTCGCGGCAGGCGCGAATAATCCGCATCGCAATCTCGCCGCGGTTGGCGACTAAAATTTTCCGAAACATCGTGCTCGCCTGTCTGTGAACCCCGTACCACGACTTCACAGCCGTGGCATTGGGGCTTTACCCTTCGGGGGATAAAGCACATTCCTCCCCGCCTTCACAGGCGGGGCTTCCTGTGGTACGGGGTGAACCGCCCCAGGTCCACTCTGGAAGAGCCTGTCCTGAATCAGGAATTTGCGTAAGGTAACACACCGTCCTGATTGTTGTCGAGCCAAGGCGTGGCGCGTGTGAAGCGTGGAAGCTCTGCTGAGAAAACCGTGAGATAGCGAACGATTAAAGGGAGAACGGTGGGATGGGAAGACCGGCCTGAGGGGGCGAGAGGTATCCTCGAACCCCCTCGGCCTGATCACAGTCCAGGGCTATTTGCCCTTGATGAGCACAGGTTTCGATTGGGCGCTGCCGCCACCGGCGACGACGATCACGAAGGTCATGCCCGGCTTGGCATCAGGAACCTTTGCCTCAATTGTGCTCTCGTTCACGTATTTGTATTCGATTTTCGTTCCTGAAGCAGCACTAAACGTCACGCTATGGAAGCATTCCTTGGTTCCGAAGTTCTCCCCTTTGATCACCACCCGGTCGCCGGGTTTTGCTTCATCGGGCTCGACTTTCGTGATCATCGGGCGCTTGCTGCGGTCGCAGATCGGGTCCTTGGCAACCTTATTCTCGTCGAAGCCTTTGATGGACTCCGTGTCGAATAAACTGAACCCGGAACCCTCGACCACGGAACCCTCCGCTGCCCACAGGGTGCTGAGCGGGGTCGCTGTCAGCCCCACCGAAAGTAGCGCGATCAAGACGGCAGAAAATCTCGTGCTCATATGAGCCTCCTTATTGTGATTTCTTTTGGTCCAACGGAGTATAGGTGTCATCAATAATCTTCTGTCCTTCGCTGGAGAGGGCAAAGGCCTGAAAGGCTTCAACCGTAGGATTGGTTTCCTTTTTGGAGAGGAGCAGAACCGGTCGGCGGAGGGTATACCGCCCATCCTTCACCGTCGGTTCTTCCGGCTCGACCTTGTCAACCGGAAGCAGGCGGACGGCTACTCCTGATTTGACAGCATCAAGGGCCGAGCCGAGAGAGATATAGGTGACGGCAGAGAGGGGAGGGAGAGTCCCGGCTACGGTCTTGGTGGCTTTGTCGTCAGGGCCAATGACCTTCGCCGAATCAGGGATCTTGCCGACGATGCCCAGGTACTGCTCAAAGGCGTCGCGGATGTTGCGGTTCCGTGGTCTGTCAATGAGCAGAACCCGTGTGTCTGGTCCTCCGAGATCGGACCACATCCGTACCTTGCCGGAGAAAATTTCGGCGACCTGCTGCCTCGTGACCTCTTTCGTGTGATTGGAGAGGTTCACCATCACCGCAATGCCGTCCCAGGCGATCTGCGTCGCGCGTAGGTCGGGGTCTTCATACCCCGTCACCGCGATCTGCGCTTGGCCCTGGGTGACCAGCTCGATCGGCTTGAAATTCTCGTCCCACAGGATGTCCACGTAGGCGCGCGGGTTGGCCTTTTCGAAAGCCCGCGCCAGCAGTTCGATCATCGGCAATTCGGGGCCGTTCCCGGCGATGACGAGCGGACCGGATGGGCTGGAGCCAGCGTCCTGTATCGCGACAGTAACACCGGCCACCAGCAGACCCACCACAAGCAGTGCTCTGACGCTCATGAAGCCTCCTTCTCAGTCATCAGGCCAACAGGGTTGCTCTGCCCTGCAATGAAGGAGAAAGACCGGATGAGCCATGAAGAGTCGGACAAGCGGCGGTCACGGATAAACCGGTATCGAAACTCAGCGAGCGAATCCGGATCAGGATGTGTCTGTGCCTTCACTCCCTTTTTGTTCGGAGCTGCTCACGGGCCCAAAGTTCTCTGGGCTGGGCACGAGCCTCTTACCCCAAGCCGGCGGTAGTTTTTTGAATTTATCCATCCGTTCGTTCAGCATGTCGTAGGCCTTCATCTCTGTAAAGCCAGGCTTATGGTCGCCGACGATCTTAGAAGCGAAGGTGGACATGAGGCGCGTGGCCTTTTGGGCACGACAATGAGGGCAGGCTGTGTCTTCCGCCCGTGCACTGACTGGTTGGACGACCTCGAACTGTTCCCCGCAGCTTTCACAACGATATTCGTATAACGGCATGGCTCCCGTCTCCGTTCAATCCCAGGGTTGGAGGAGTGCATTATAGCGGAACAGGGCCATTGGATGCACCTGGAACGTCTCGTCTTGCTCTTGACCGTGCGGGCGCTTTTTGATTATTGTAGCACAGATTCAAGGGTATCGGTGGAGAGGTGAGCGAGAAGAGGAGGGGAGGCGTGCATGCCGGTGTTGATTCGCAAGTACAAACTGACCAGTGGCTTGATGCAGGAAGAACGGATCGATGACCCGGATCGCATCAAGCGATACATGCGCATTTTTGAAAAAGATGACGTGAAGAAGCTTGCAACCGGCGTGAAGGTCTTCATCGAAAAGGATGAATGGCAACTCCTGCCGTAGTCCCGCCGGCAGCACTTTTTCCTTTTAACCTTTTACTTTTTCCTTGTTCCTGCCATGATCTACTGGGTCCACATTGCACGATCCATCGACCGAGCGGTACTTCACCGGGACCGTTGCTCAGAGGTGCCCTCCAACTTCACGAGCACGGATTTCTGGGAGGGCGGGTGGTTTGATTATCCTGACAAGGAACGGGCTTTAGCGGCGCTTGAACAGTCAGGCACCACACTTCAGATGACATGCACGCTCTGCAAACCCTAAAGGCCGTCATTCGTCGCTCGTCATTCGTGAATCGTAAGAATGAGACGTCAGTGCTCCGGAAGAATCTAACCCGAGTTCTCTTTCCTGCGAATGACGAATAACGATTGACAAATAACGGTTCTTAAGAGATGCCCCAGCTTGCTCTGGTCGTCACGACACTTGTCTGGGGCGCCACGTTTCCTGCCACCAAGGCGGTCCTGGAGCAGATCCCGCCATTTTCGTTTCTCGTGCTTCGATTTCTGCTGGGGACGGTCTTGGTGCTGGGAATTCTCCTGGCGCTGGGCCGTCGGCTGCGGCTCGATCGCGGCATGCTCCGGATGAGCGCGATCGCGTCAGTGTTTCTCTTCTTGGGCTATACGACACAGACCGTCGGGTTACGCTACACAACCGCCTCGAACTCCGCGTTTATCACCGCACTGTACGTAATCTTCGTCCCCCTGTACCTCAGGCGGTTCGGACTGCGGACTTGGGGCTCCGCCGGCCTGGCGCTTGTCGGATTGTGGTTCCTGGTCAATCCGACTGTGTCTCTGAATCAAGGCGATCTCTTGAGCCTGGTTTGCGCAGCGGCGTTTGGGGCGCACATTGCCTGCCTGGAACGGTACACCCGACAGGGAGACGCCGTGTCGCTCTTTGTGTGGCAGTTGGTCATCGTCACCGCTCTGATGATACCTGGCATGATCATCGAGTCACCCCGAGCGGCCAGCTTCGCGCCCACGGTAGTGTTGGTGGTCACGTTGACGATCACGGGCGTCTTGGCCACAGGAGCCTTCGCGGTTCAGATGTGGGTGCAGCAAGTGGTACCGGCGCAACGGGTCGCGTTGATCTTTTCGCTGGAGCCCGTGTTCGCCGCCTGGCTGTCCTGGTATTTTCTGGGTGAGCATCTCGATCCAAGGGGATGGCTCGGCAGCGGGCTCATCCTGATCGCCGTCCTGCTCGGAACCACAGGGCAAGCTGTGGAAAGGGCCACTGAGCCGGTTGGGTCACCTCAGGCTGGATAGGGTATGGCGCAAAAGTTCGGCAACTCCCGCTGGGTCAAAGAGGGGTTTCTCGACAACCGATCAGCAGGAAGCGTGGTCGGTCGGATCACGTTTGCCGTGCTGGGACCGGTGGACATCTTTCTTAAAGGCGATTGCAAAGGAGAGATCGCTGGGAAGGCGATCCGATTCAGGAATAGCAAGTTTGCGGACGAAGATCTTGCCGGGCAGGTGCTGGTGGATTTCGAAATCCCGCAGGTCGGCGAGGTGAGCCTTATCTCCTTCGACCCACACCCCATGCTGTCTCCCCACCCGTACATTGAATGGTTCTCGACGAGGAACAACCATTACCGGATCGAACTAGAGCCCGGCGATGCCTGGGTTCTGACAGACGCCGAAGCTGCGGAGCTGGATCTGGAGAGCCAGATGATCCGCGACGCGCTCAGTTCACGTGCGCGATCCACGCGTGATCGGGAGGACTCGGACTGGATCTAGTCTGACGTCGGTCTTTTGCAGGCCTTTGTGATCTTGAAACCATCCACTCCTTCAGTTGCATCAAGACTGGCAGTTGAAGGTCCACACGATGGCCAAGATCACAAGGCTTCCTACGGGCCGTTGGGCGTGCTGAGGGTGCAGGGCTATCACGCCAGTAGGAGGCTTGTGTCAAGAAATGATCCGCAATCGGTTCTGCGGCTCCTGGCCCGTCGTTAATTGGAAAGAAAATGGACGCGGGTGCGGCGCGCGCCGTCATTTGACACCCCTCTCTCTCAGCCACTAGAATGCGCGAACTATCAGGAATGGGCGCACTTCGGGCTGGTGAATGTAATGTAATGAACGATCGTTTCCTGAAAGCCTGTCGTCGTGAGGCTGTGGACTGCACGCCTGTGTGGTTCATGCGCCAAGCCGGCCGCTATATGCCCGAATACCAGGCAATTCGGGCGAAATACTCAATCCTCGAGGTGTGCAAGACACCTGAGCTGGCCGCGCAGGTGACGCTTCAGCCCATCGAACGCTTCTCGCTCGACGCGGCCATCATTTTTGCCGATCTTCTTCTGCCGCTGGGACCGATGGGGCTCCGCTTCGATTTCGAGGAAGGCGAGGGGCCAGTGATCCACAACCCAGTTCGGGATCGTGCTGCGGTCGAGCGTTTGCGGGTCGTGGATGGAGGTGAACTGGACTATGTCGCGGACGCGATCAGACAGGCCCGGCAGTCATTGGCGGGCCGCGTGCCGCTGATCGGGTTTGGGGGGGCGCCGTTTACGCTGGCCAGCTATGCGATCGAAGGCGGCGGCTCTCGGCATTATATTGAGACCAAGCAATTCATGTACCGGGAGCCGGAGGCCTGGCATCGCTTAATGGACAAATTGGCGCGCGTGGTCACTGGCTATCTTCGCCGTCAGATCCGAGC
>JBOHOI010000042.1:0-15829 GCA_050731155.1 Nitrospiraceae bacterium
TGATGAACCCCACGACGGTCAGCGCCTCGCTGAAGGGATACCGGGCGTTCACCCCGAACATCATGTAGGGTGTGTTATCCGCGATCCAGGAACGCGTGTAGTTGAAGTTGTCTTTGGCGTACAGTGATTCATAGCCGATGAGACTGTTGAAGAGGCCTGCGGTGATCGTGAGCCCCTGCCCCAGCGGTGCCAGATAGGACACATTCGCCCGGTGGAAGTGGCGCAGCGTGTCCGCTCCGCCGACTTTCGGTTCTCCTTGGAGAAACGCAAAATCTTTGGAGTCATACCCGCCTTGGAGGCCGAACTCCAGGCCCCACCGAGAGTCGGGCGTCATATCCTTGCGGATATACCCGAGCCCCATATTAGGCGCCAATTCGTTGTGTCGTGCGGCGGTTGTGCGGCTCCGCCACCGGTGGTTCTCCGGAAAATTGAAATTGACGATGTAGCTCAGGTCCAGGTAGGCGCCATAATGCCAGTCGGGCAGTTTGGAATCATCCTGTCCCGAGTCTGAAGAGGTCGCTGCAGCCGACTGACCGCTTTGTTCAGAAAGACCGGCAGGGAGACCAGGGTGAGTCTCTTCAGCATGCAGCGGGCTGGCGAGCAGGAAGACAGCGAGGAGTCCAACGAAGGCCCGTGACGATGAGCGCTTCATTAGCAGGATGTTGAAAAAGGCCTCCAGCTTTGTTCTCACGTCGCTCAGAGGCTCACCGTACGGAACAGAGTACGCCTCGCCTCCTCGCTCGCTGCGGCCGCGCTGGGCGGCCTTTTTGAACATCCTGGAGGAGCGTTGAGATCGTGACGGCCATCCCTCGCCATTCTCGCAGGCGAGCGTCAAACTAGTTATTCAACAACCTGTTAGTCGTGGGAAGTATATCAAAAGGATATACAGGTGTCGCTTGGAAGGCGTCACTTGTTTCGCTCGAATGTTGCAGCGGGGGGACGTTTCCTAGGTGGGAAGGAACAATGTGGATGATTCAGGAGGCCTTATCTCCAGAAGATTGATGATCCTCGACCAACTCCCTATAATGCCTCGCAAAGGAGGAACTTCCCATGCATGTGACGCTTGCTGTGATCGCGGATAGCGCGAACGTCTCACAGGAAGGCAAGCTGAATATCATGGGAATCTTCGATGCGCTCTATGCAGAAACTTTTCCCACGATTCATCCCGAGATGAAGCTGGTCGTTCAGTTCGAGGCTGGGGTTGCCGAAGTGGGGAAGGTCCATCAACTCGAAATCCAGTTAATGGACGAGGATGGCCATAAACCGTTTGTCGTGAATGGCCAGGTGGTTGTCGGCGACGTCAAGCCAGGCACAGTGTTCAAAACGAACAGCATCTTGAATATTCGGGGCGTTAAGTTTGAACAGCCCGGCGACTTTGTCTTCAACATCCTTCTGAATGGCGAACTCAAACGACAAGTGCCGCTGAAGGTCATACAGCTTCCCAAGACCTAACGCGCCACTTCCCGTCCTTCTGCTTCACTTCCGCATGCGGCCGCTCTTCCAGCGCCGGCCACTACTCTGCCGGGCGAGAAATCACGGCTGCCACTGCCTGAACCTGCTCACGCTCCTCTCCGAGGATCGGCTGACCGTCCTTGTCGAGGAAGTATCCGAATCGGCCTGGCGCATAGATATGTGCCTGGATCGTCACCCTCTCTCCGTCGGCAACTTCCGGGCTCCTGATCATCGGTTTCCCACAGATGCCGAATACCGCGACCGCGATGGTCCCAGTCCCGTCCTCGAGCATGAAGGTATAGGCACCGTAACAGGCGCTGCCTGAACTTTGGTAATAGGGGTCCAGGGCCTTTACCTGCCGAACGGTCCCCTGCAACGTGACCAGCTTGAGATGGTAGGGCTCGGGATCGGTCAGGATCTCAGTGATCGGAAGCGGCTCGCTGGCCAAGGAAGCAGCGGCAGAAATGAAAGAAATCAGGAGAGAGGTGAAGAGCGCTCTCCGCATCATCGCGTGTACGGGATCACGCACCTGACTAGTCTGCCTGGCGTCTGATCCCAACCGCCAGTGCCTGGACAGTGGGACGGCTCACTCCTTCGCTATAGCGATGCGCCACTGTAATCTGCACGTCAATCAGGACCTTGTCGCCATCGCCCACGTCCGGCGGCTCAACCGGCGACATTTTAGAGACACACGGGGGTTTGGCCGACACGGAAACCTGTAGGAAGCCGGTATCATCCGCCAGCACGAAGGTATAGGGAGGATGCACGAAGGAGCATTGAAAATCCAACCGCAATCCGCTTCCTGGAGCGTCAGCAAGGATCTGCACTTGGTGCACGGTGCCCTGAAGCGTAATGACTCGCAAATGGTAGGACTGAGGATCGGCCAGCAGCTTTCCGATCGTTAGTGGCTCACCAGCAAGGGCGACGACAGGACTTGTCAGCCAGATCAGGGCAGATAGCAGGACAAAGCTGGTGGCGAGGTTAACCGGATGGCGTGGAAACGGAAGAGCAGCGATGTTCTTGCCGGGCTGAGTAGCACGGGTGAGCCTATGCTGGGCGCCATGCAGGAGCGTCGCCATGATCAAGCAGACCACAGGCCACGCAATGGCGTCAAGTCGGGTGGGGAACGGCTACGGGCTTCGGGCGAGTCGAGAGGGGCGACGTCATTCTGTCGCGTCCAGGACCTTGCGCACCCTGCGCGCCAGAGCGTCCGGTGTAAAGGGCTTCTGGATGAATGCAGTTTCGGTTCTTAGGCTCAAGTGAGTGATTGGGGTCGCGTCTGTTGACATATAAAGCACACGGATGTGCGGACGTTGGGCAGTCACTCGTTCGGCCAGGGTTCGTCCGTTCATCTCCGGCATGAAGATATCGGTCAGGAGGAGATGGATCGGGCCTGCGTGTTCAAGACAGATTCGAAGCGCCTCGACTCCATGACTGGCCTCCAGTACGGTGTAACCACGAAGCCGGAGGATTTTGCAAACCAGCTCTCGCACCATCCGTTCATCATCGACGACAAGAATTGTTTGCGAGTGGGGGGAAAGATCAGGAGGAACGTCTTGTGGCTTCGACATTGAATCCCACGCTAAATAAGGTTAGACTTCCCCGCCGCTAAAAAGACGGAGCGTGCCGGATCGTCCAAAACTGACACGCCCCGTCCCGTCACGTGCGTACGCAAGGTGGCACGCCCGTGGTGTTTTTATACGAAGGAGCTGTTGCGCATGTGCCTCGGGACAAGATGATCAGGATCCATGAGGCTCGGACCACCCGAGGTGTGCCGGATGGAGGCCCAGTCTGCGGCAGATGTGTCCCCGAACACGGGGCATCATCTGCTTGCCGGTGCAGACGGTAGATGTATTGACGCAATACGCCCCGCTCCTTAGCAAGCTGGGCCAACGGAATGCCGAGCCCGGCGGACCGGATCTTGATCATTTTTTTGTGGCCCACTGCTTGTCATGTCAAGCAGTTCGCCAGAAATGTAAGTTAAAGCTTACTTCATGTCAACACAAAAATAAGCTATTGAGAATGGATTCAGAACCGCACGGAATCGTTGAGCGTCTTCTTGTCGCACTTGATCTGAAGACACAGTCGCAGCTTGCAGCCACTCTTGCAATTCGACCTCAGTCAATCATCTCGGCCATTAACCGTGGAGAGATCCCGGAAGCTTGGCTGTATCGAGTGGCCTACCTTACAGGACGAAACGTCGAATGGTTGCGGACAGGAAAGGGGCCTGTCTGGCACGGCAATGTGGTTGCAGAAGGAACGGCGCCATCCTATGTGAGTGCGAGGGGACAGTCAGCGCCCCTTCTCCGTGTTCTCCGGGCATGGGGAGAGCTTGATACCGAAGAACAGGCCACGGTGGAGCGCTGCGCTGAAGTCTTGCGAATCGGCGACCGCGACATTCGCGAACACCTGATCACCCAGTTAAAGCTGATCGAAGAAACAGTCCAGCGGCGGCGCGCCAAGCGTGCACGCCGTCGCCGCCATTCCCCATCGTAGTTTTTACCACTGCCCAGCAACCTTCGCCTATTCTTCTTTGTCCGATCCACACTTTCTCCAGAGATGGCGCTCCGACTATAATAATTCGTTTTACGATCGACACTCTCGCGAGCCGACGGAGGAACGTGCGTGCCCCATTCGCTGAATAGATCCGGCGTCTTGGACTTTCTCATCATCGGGGCTGGGCCGACCGGGCTGGCGATGGCCTGCGAACTAAGGCGCTATGGCCTCTCCTGTCGGATCATTGACCAGGCCGACGCCCCCTCCGGCATCCCCAAGGCAGTTGCCGTGCAGTCGCGCACCTTGGAGGTGTTTGACGTCATGGGTCTCGACGAGGAATTCGTTGCCAATGGCCATCAGGTGCACGGCATTAACTTGTACTCCAATGGGCAGCGCTTTGCGCACGTGGCGTTGGACGGGATGCCGACTCGCTACTCCTACATGCTGGCACTCCCACAAAGCGAGACGGAACGGCTTCTGGCCAAGCGACTGTCAGCCCTGGGAGTTAAGGTTGAGCGGCCGGTGCAGTTCGCTGGCGTCGCGCAGCAGGAGGACGGAATCAGCGCCACCCTGCGCCATGGTGACGCGACGATGGAAACGGTCCAGGCCCGCTGGCTGATCGGGTGCGACGGGGCGCATAGCACCGTCCGGAAAGCGGTCGGGTTGCCGTTTGAGGGAAGTCGGTACGAGGAAACCTTCTTGCTCGCCTATGCGAGGATTGAGAACGACGCGCCGGTTGATGAGGCCCATGCCTTTTTCACTCCCGATGGCCCGGTCGCCCTCCTCCCGTTGCCTCAGGGACGGCGTTACTTAATTCTCCCCCTCCTCAAGGAGACGGCCGAGACCGACCAGATGACGGTCAGCCCGGACGAACTTAAGGCATTGCTGGTGCAACGCGGCATGGCCAGCCTCCGCATCCTCGAGACCTTCTGGATTAGCAAGTTCCGGATCCATCGCCGGATCGTTCCTTCCTTGCGCGTTGGGCGGGTCTTTCTCTGCGGTGACGCGGCGCACATTCATAGCCCAGCGGGGGGGCAGGGGATGAACCTCGGTATCCAGGACTCCTTCAACCTGGCCTGGAAGTTGGCACTCGTGACGAGCGGGGTCGCGAGGCCAAGCCTCCTCGATAGCTATCATGCTGAGCGACACCCGATCGCTAGTGAGACGCTGATAGGGACCGACTTGGCGACCAAGGTCATCACGCTGCGGAATCCCCTTGCCCAGACCTTCCGCAACCAGGTCGCTATGTTCCTGTCGTCGCTCGACGTGGTCCAGCATCGCCTCTCGCAGTCGGTGGCCGGGATCGTTCGGAATTACCGCAAGAGCCCGATTGTGGGCGAGTATCACCAGGGATTCCTGGGCGTGGTGTCAGGAGATCCTACGGCAGAGGAGCCACCTGGCTTCAGCGAATGGCGTGAGTTTGTCGCTGCGCCCGCTGCTGGGGATCGGGCGCCCGATGGCACGGTGTCGGTTCGAGGTTCCAATGCTCCCGTTAGGCTGTTCGAACTGCTACGACCTGGTCGCCATGTGCTGCTGCTCTTCGACGGCCGCGCTGCGACCGCTGCTGGCTATCGAAAGCTGGAAGAGATCGGCCACCATGTCCGAGACCGCTATGGTGATCTGATCGAGGTCCATCTCGTGGTGCCGCATGCGGCTCCGCCGCCGGCGCTCCGCTGGGAGGGCTCTCTTCTCCTGGACGCTGCGGGTGAGCTGCACCACCAGTATGGGGCCGGTTCGGAGTGCCTCTATCTGATCCGTCCAGATGGATATGTGGGCTATCGAAGTCAACCTGCTGAGGCGGACAGACTCTTCGCTTACCTGAAGACGATTTTCATCTCATGAAACGATTCATTGAGGAAGGAGAGAGGAATGACCCGACGCGATGCGCGCTTGGAATCCTATATTCAGCAAGCTCGGCCTCGCTTCGAGCAGATGCTGGCCGAGATGGTCGAACTGCCCTCCGTTAGTATGGACCCAGCCCATGTCCAGGACATGCGCCGGACCGCCACACTGGCTGTTCAGTTTCTGAAGGAGTTTGGGGCCGAGGCGCAGATCGTGGGGACCAAGGGGTTCCCGGTGGTTTCAGGCGGCTGGACCACCGGTAAGAATCATCCAACCGTGACGGTTTACAATCACCTGGATGTGCAACCGGCCCAGGAACCGGAATGGCGCCAGCCTCCCTTCGCGTTTCGGAAGAACAACGGTGTCTATCACGGTCGAGGCGCCACTGATGACAAGGGCCCTGCCCTGACTGCGCTGCTGGGGGCTCAATATGCGGTCGAGCAGGGCGTCCCGATCAATATCCGATTTCTCTGGGAACTGGAGGAAGAAATAGGGAGTCCTCACTTCGCGGAGGCGCTGCGAGAGAAAGATGCCATCCAGCGCCCTGACTCTGTGGTGGTCTCGGACACCATCTGGATTGCCAAAGGCCGGCCGGCGATGCCCTACGGCCTTCGTGGGCTATTGGCCGCGAGGCTGTCGCTGCGGACAGGGGAGACCGGCGCCCATTCGGGCGTCACCGGCGGGGCTGCGAGAAATCCGCTGGCCGAGCTCTGCGAACTGGTGTCTGCCTGCGTGGATGCCAGCACGGGACGGGTTAAAATTCCTGGCTTCTATGAGGACGTCGTGCTCACCACGAAGGCAGAGATCAAGAGTTTTCTGGCATCAGGCTTTCAGGTCAAACGGTTCATGCGCGCCCATGGCTTCCGGTCTCTGAGGACCACGGACCCAGCGGAGGTGCTGCGCCGGATCTGGGCCGCTCCCACCTTCGAGGTGCATGGGCTGGTCGGGGGATACCAGGGCCCCGGCGTCAAGACCGTGGTGCCGGCTCATGGAGAACTAAAAATATCCATGCGTCTGGTGCCCAATCAGCGGCCCGAGAAGATCTTCACCCTGCTGCGACGGTTCGTGGCCAAGCAGAATCCGCTGGTGAAGGTGGAAGCGGAAGGCATGTTGCAACCCTTCCGTGGCCTGTTCAGTGGGCCCTATGCGGAGGCTGTTCGCCGGGCGGTGCTGGCAGGGTTCGGCAAGGAGCCGGCGTTCATTCGGGAAGGCGGGTCCATCGGAGCCGTGGCGACCATGCAGCGTCTGTGGCGGGTGCCGATTCTCTTCCTGGGTCTCAGCTTGCCGGAGCACGGGTACCACGCGCCCAACGAGCATTTCGACTGGGGGCAGGCCTCAGGCGGGATGCGGGCCTTCGCCCATTATTTTTCTGAGCTGGCGAAATTGGGGGCAAAGGGGTAACGGGGTAGACGGTGTAGGTGGCAGGCAATAGGTCGCGCGCTATACCCCTCTACCCCTGTACACCGCTATCCCGTAACCAAAAGAGACTGGAAGCCCGGATCAGCTTCGACCACGCCTTTGAGCGTGTCATTGGCGAGTAGGTATCGCCAGGAGTCCGGCGAGGCTCCGCCCACCTGCAGGTACCAGCGACGCGCTTCCGTCAGGTGCTCCAGCATGGCGCGGTTATCCCGGTTGGGAGTGAAAGCCAGACCATAGGCCATCGTGTAGGCCGCGGCGAACTTGTCTACGGGACGATCCGTGAGCTTGAACGCTTCCTCGGCCTCCTTATAGGCTTCCACGATGATGGGATCGTCGAAGATGCGGTTCCAGGCCACCTTTGCGATCTTGGACCAGGCCAGTTCAATCAAAGCCCGAGCCCGAAGCGCGGCGCGCTCGGGAGCGATGTCCTTCAGCAGAGCCTCGTGCGTAGCGATCGCGGCGAGCTGGTCGTTGTTCCACCGATAGGCGTTGCCCAGGCGAAAGCGATTCTCCAGATCTTCCGGACGCACTTGGGCCAGTTTCTCCATCGCAGGAATCATCCGGTAGAGATAATCAGCTGGAGTCGGCTTTGACAGCCCGCCCATTTCCATCCCCAGCGAGATTTCCATGCGCGTCGTCTGCGAGTAGGTATTCCAGTAGAATTCGTTGAAACGAGCAGCCAGCGCCTCGTCGCTCACCTGCATCCTATGGACGGCTACCCCATCGTTCAGAATCGCCTGGTACAAGTCGCGCGTCAGTGCGGTCAAGGCGTCAGGCTGGTCGGGATCTACGATCAGCACCCGATTGAGCATCGCCATGCGTTCGCGCAGGTCGGGGAACTGAGTCGCGCGTCCCACGGCGGCAATCAAGACGCCAGGCGTATCGGTCGGCTGCCACCATCCTGCAGAGTTTTTGACATAGCCGCCGGTCTCGGTGACGAACGGGACGGCTGGACTATTGTCCGTGGCTGGGGTGACCGGAAGATTGACCACCGCTTGGTCACCGGGAAATCCAAGCTTCCGCAGACCGGACAGGACGACCCATTTGAGCGTGACCGTCTTCAGGGCCGCCCGGGGCCTCTTCACCGTGTTGGCCCATTTGTATGCACCAGGGGCGTAGGTGACCGGAGAGGTCAAGGGATCTTTGTACGTGACCCGCAGTCGGACCAGCGTGGCCGGAGCAGCGACCAGCGGAGCGTCCTCGCGCAGGCGGAAGGAGGCAGCCGGGAGCGGCTTGCCGTCAAGCGGCTCGACTCGGAGCCCGCCAGCCGGAGGTGACAAGCCCAAAAGGTCCGTCACAAAGAACGACGGCGCGTAGCTGGCGAGATCTTCCGTGAAAAACACCAGGGCACCTTTGCCTGGCCACATCACGTGCACACCCTGCTCCCGTTGCTCGACCGCCCTCTGGTGAGCGGATGTGAGTTGCTCCCAGCATTGGGAGTAAACCGGATCCGAGGCCGGAGGGAAGGACTTCAGACGTGAGGGACTCCCGGCAACTGTTCTGAACTGACAAGCGAAGTCCAGGAGACCCGCTGCGACACGATCGCCTGAGGCCACCGCCTCGACATACATCTGAGCGGCAGAAACAGCAGGCGAAACCTTTGCGGCGAGCGCCGATCCGGCCGAGGCGGAGAAGCCCGCCAATCCCACCGCAAGCACGATGAGCAATGGGGTAATGGGCAAGACAACCGGGCAGGGCACCAAGCGCCAGCGACGCATGTTACAACTCCTCTATTATTTCTGATCCAGATGCGGGCGTACTGTAGCATGCCGAGGGAGCGCTGCGAAAGGGAGGCCTCATGGAGGGATCAGTGTTGCTCGTTGGGGGGCAGTTGGGCCGGCGGTTTGTAGAAGCGGATCAGCGTCCGGACATAGGCGAGCACATCGCGTCGCTGTTCCTCGGTGAGCAGGTCTTTCCACGCAGGCATCGCGGTTCGGGGCTTGCCGTTGGCAATCACGGCCAAGAGGTCCGCGTCGGATTTCACCGACGTTCCTGCGGAAATCAGGCTCCCTGGCCTTGGTGAGAGGAACGGCGCTTCGGGTCCATCGCCCTGACCCTGCTGCCCGTGGCACACGGCGCACCGCTGTTCGTAAATGAGCTTCCCCCGGTCCAAGACGTCAGATGGCGCACCGCCCGCAAGAGCGGTCAGGGTCCACCCCAGACTACACGCGATACATAGGAGCTGAAGGCACGACTTCGGTATGGGTTGCTCCGTCATGTCTGAGGAGTCGCCAAGGCGTTCGTGGCGGCGGTCATGCGCAATCCCGCCAGGATGTCCACCTGTCGCTTGACTCGATCGGGATTCGGAATGCCTTTCAGCACCACGGGCCCTTGGTGTTCCTCGCGCAGCGTGATCTCAAGTGAGCCTAGTTCGAACCATCGGTTCAGCAGCTCGCGCCTGACGGTCACGGATCGAACCTGGTCCATCAGAATCTCACGGGTCCGCATGGTCCACAGCCCGGAGGCGATGCGAATCCGCTGTGAGCTGATCTGGTAATACACCGTGTAATGGAACAGCGCGGCGATGCTCAGAAAGAAGCTGATGGCCAGCAGGTAGAGGGTCGCGGTCAGCCATTCACTCGCACGAACGGCGAGCATCGCGCGCAACAACGCGGCTCCCATGAAGATGTACAGCAGGACATGATCCGCCCAGGAGGCATAACCTTCCCAGAGGACGCGTTCATAGGGGGGAAGCGGCGGCACGCGCATGGTTACTGGACGACAATCGTGGCTCGCATATCGTGTCCAGGCATGTCGCACAAAAATGGGTACACGCCGGTGCGTTCAGGAACGAAGAGAATCTCCGCACGGCCTTCCGAGGGAATGATCACGCGCTTGAACCCCTCATGGCCGAACTCCGGCGCGCCATTCCCGCTGATGTTGAGGCTCACGCCCACGAACAGGCCGATCGGCACAAAGGCGTGGAGCTCCGCATCATGATTCTGAAACACCAATCTGGTCTTCCTTCCGGCATGCAGGGTCACAGTGGTTGGTTCGAACTGTCGGGCGCGGATTTTCACGAGCACTTGCTCTTCTGGATCGGTATTGGTTGGCGCGAGTGTTGGGATGGGCGGAGCGGCTGTGGCTGAGCCTATCAGCCAGGCGAGCAGGAACATTGGCCCCACCCCCCAAACTTTCCAAGCAACTCCAGATCGAGCTCGCATTGGCACCTCCGTCAATCATGCTTATTTTACCGTACACAGCGGACTCATGCCACTGGGCTCCTGCGAACGGTGTGACGGCCCCACTCTGGGAGACCTGCGGACGGAAAGCATTCGGATCGGTCAATGACAGCGGATGGCTTTAAGGATTTCCTGGCGAAGCCGGGCTTTGGCTGCGGGAGAGAGGGAGGGAACGTCAGCACACCGGCAGAGGCTGATCGTCTGCCTCAACGAGGTGATGAAGATCTCGCAGTTAGGACAAGCCCCGAGGTGCTTGCGGATCTCCTTGCAGATGGAGACCGACAGCTCATCGTCCAAATAGGCGGACAGGCGCCGGAGCACTTTCAGGCACTGGGCCTTGGAATGTCCGTGATGGGAGTGGACTGGAGTCTGTCTGGTCGTCATGGCACGAGGAATCGCACGCATTTAATCACCAACGGCCTCGAACAATCAACCCGGTTGCAGCGCCTTGGCAGAAGGGCTGGATTCCGTGATGCCCCGCGCGCTGAGTTCCCGTCGCACGAACAATCGGGCTCGATGCAGGCGGGACTTGACCGCACGCTCGTTGAGGCCCATGATGGCACCGACTTCCTTGGCGGTCAGTCCTTCCATATCCCGCAACACCAGCACGACCCGATACTTGTTGGGCAACTTCTGAATGGCCTGATGAAGCGCGCGCCGCAGCTCCTTGTTCTCCAGCGCCTCCTCCGGTGTCAGCCCATCCGTCGGAATTTGCAGCCTGAACTCGCCCTCGGATGTCGGAATAAACTCTTCCAAGGACAGCTCCCGGTCCGGTTCGCCCTTTCGCTTACGCCGCAGGCGCAGACAGGCCCGCGTGGCGATCCGATAGAGCCAGGTTGACACCTGCGCGTCGCCTCTGAACTGTTCGAGCCCCCGATAGGCATTGAGAAAGGTGTCTTGGACGAGATCCTGGGCATCCTCCACCTGGGGGCAGAGTCGCTGCGCGAACCGATAAATTCGGTCCACGTGGTCCCGGTAGAGCCGATCGAATGCTTCGGCACCATCCCCATCGGCTGGCACGCTCTGCGTGCGAGGCTGACGACTCTGTCTGCGATTCTTCATAGAGTAGGGGAGGGAGTGTACGGGGGCTCGCAGACCCTGTCAAGGCGCTACGTCACACAGGTCAGAAACGGTCCGATTATTTCTGTCTGACCAGAATGCGAATGGGCGAGCCGGAGAACTGGTACTGTTCGCGCAGGCGGTTCTCCAGGAACCGGAGGTAGGTCTTACCGACATCTTGAGGATGGCCGACGAAGAGCGCGAAGACGGGAGGCTTGGTGGCAACCTGGGTCATGAACACCGATTTCACCGCTTTGCTGGGCTTGCCTCTGCGCACCGGCAGCGGGTTCTCGGCGATGACCTCCTGCAGGAACTTGTTGAGTAGTCCTGTCGGCACGCGCGTGGTGAAAGCGGTGACCACTTGGTCCACCAGCGGGAAGACCTCGCTGATGGAATCAGGTTTGAGGGCCGATCCGAACAGGACCGGTGCCCAGGGCAGGAACGGCAGACGCCGCCGGAGGTCCAGTTCGTATTGCCGGCGAGCGGTCTCGTTGCCCTGGCGGAGGTCCCATTTATTCACGAGCACGAGACAAGCGCGGCCCTGCTTCAGGGCGAGGCCGGCGATTTTGGTGTCCTGCTCGGTGATTCCCTCCACGGCGTCGAGAATCAACAGAGCGACATCGGATCGCCCCATCGCACGCATCGCCCGAGCCACGCTATAGCCTTCGATCCCCCGCTCGATGCGCCCACGCCGTCGGATGCCGGCGGTATCGGTGAAGATGTAGGGCCGGCCTCGATAGCTGACGAGTGTATCAATGGCATCCCGCGTTGTCCCTGGAAGCTCAGAGACCACCATACGGTCTTGCCCGAGGAGCGTGTTGACCAGTGTGGACTTGCCTACGTTGGGCCGGCCGACGACGGCAATGCGTGGCGGAGATTCCGCAGGGTCCATTCCCTCGCCGGAGTCTGGCAGCAGGGGAAGGATGGCTTCTAAGAGTTCGTCCACGCCTGTGCCGTGCTCGGCCGAGAGAGGGTACAGCGTGTCTTGGCCGAGGCGATAAAAGTCCGCCAGCAGCGCGTCCGACTTGGACGTATCAATCTTGTTGATCGCATAAAAGACCGGTTTGGCGACCCCACGTAGCAGGCTGACGATTTCTTCATCGGCAGCAGTCAGGCCTGCTCGGCCGTCCATGAGGACGATCAGGACGTCGGCCTCGGCAATGGCGAGCTGAGACTGTCGCCGGAGCAGGGAGAGCATGCCCTCTGTGGCGGAGGGATCAAGGCCGCCAGTGTCCACCAGTCGGAAGGAACGGCCTTGGTAGGTCCCGTCGGCGTAATTGCGGTCTCTCGTGACCCCCGGCACATCGTCCACGATGGCGCTTCGGCTGCCCAGCACGCGGTTGAACAGTGTGGATTTGCCGACGTTGGGCCGGCCGATGATGGCAACCACTGGGGGAGCTGATGGCTGATGGCTAATGGCTGATAGCTCCGAAGACATAGGGATGGAAGTCACAAGCTGAACGAACGGTGTGAAAGGAACCGTATCACAGGATGTTTCAGTAAGACAACGGGTGTCGTCAGAGGGAACATGACTGGTGTATACTCTTTCGCCATGAACCATCGGCCATTAGCTATTAGCCATCAGCTCTTCGATTGGGAGCGCGTGGATGACGTGTTGCTGGATGTGGACGGCACTCTGCTGGACCGGCACTTCGACAATTTCTTCTTCGAGGAGGAGTTGCCCAGGCGGTACGCAGCCAAACACGGTCTGATGATGGAAGAAGCGCGGGAGCGGTTACTGGCGATGTATCGAGCCGTTGAAGGAGAGCTGGACTGGACAGACCTGCACTACTGGACCAGAGCCCTGGACATTGACGTGGTGGCGCTGACGAAAGAGCTCGACCATCTGATCGCCTTGCACCCAGACTCGATGGACTTTCTCCGGCACGTCCGCGCACAGGGCAAGCGCATCTATCTGCTCACAAGCGCCCATGTGGCTGGTGTAGAGATCAAAGTGGCCAAGACGGGGATCGATCGGTACGTGGACCGAATTGTCAATGCCTTTGAGGTAGGCTATCTGAAAATGCGACCTGAGTTCTGGCCGACCTGCCAGCGGCTCCTCGGATTTGAGCCGTCGCGGTCACTCTATATAGATGACGATGAAGCCTGCCTGGCGGCCGCCCAGAAGTTCGGAGTTAGGTTCCTGTACCACCGTTCGAAGTCCAGCTCGCGCCAGCCTCCTCAGCCTTCCTCGCGCTACGAGTCTATTGAGAGTTTTCACACTCTGATAGGCCAGACTAAAGATGAACGCGGAGTGATGAACAAATGAGCAACTGCAATCACTCTGAATTCATCATTCAGCATCCATCACTCATCACAGTGTGGTAGCAATACCTCTGTACATCTCGCCGGCGATGCGCGGGATGCTGGGCATCTGGAACCGATCCAGGAGATCCAGCCTGAGGCCAGCCTGTCGGATAAGCGCGTCAATTGGACGGTTGAGGTTGCAGCCGCAGGCAATCACTCGCTGAAGTGGGTTGAAGAAGTCTTGCCATTTGGCCACGCGCATGTCGTCGCTCCGGCCATGCTCCAGGAACACGAACTTGCCCTCAGGCTTCAACACCCGCCGCACTTCACGCAGGGCGGCGACGGCGTCTCGGATCGTGCAGAGGGTCAAGGTGCTCACGGCGCAGTCGAATCGTCCGTCTTCAAACGGCAGTTTCTCGGCGCTCAGGTGGAGGAGTTCGACGGGGAAGGAGAGTTCTGCGCTCCGTTGGGCCACAGTCTCTCGAAGGAGGGTTGCCGGGTCCAACGCCGTCAACCACGTGACTGTCTTGGGGTAGTGCGGCAGGTTCAGGCCAGTACCGAACCCGATCTCCAGGACATTTCCCTGCACAGAAGCCAGGGCCTGTTCCCGCTGCTCCTGGAACTTGTGTGTTCCCAGGCACAACTCCATGAGGCGCGGGAAGACGTGATCGGCGTAGAAGCCCATAATCGCGCGCTGCAGTATAGCAAACTCTGACCGGAGTCGCTTCTGGCAATCTTGTGGCCCCGCGCGGTCTATGTTAGATTCCACTCGCGTCTATAGTCGAACAGTCTCAACGTCATAAAGTCGAATGTCCGTGGCGTTTAGACTTTTCAACTTTCGACTTTACGACTTGATAACTGAACCGTATGAGCAAGGCGTGCGATCATCGGACAGTTGAAGCCAAGTGGCAGGCCTACTGGGAGGAGCAGGGCACATTCCGGGTCACGGAGGATCCGGCTCGTCCGAAGTTCTATTGTCTGGACATGTTTCCGTACCCCTCGGGTTCGGGGCTACACGTCGGCCACCTCGAAGGCTACACCGCCACCGATATTGTCTCCCGCTACAAGCGCATGCGGGGCTTCAATGTGCTGCACCCCATGGGCTGGGATGCGTTCGGCTTACCTGCGGAGCACTACGCAGTGAAAACCGGTATTCACCCGACGATGACCACGGCCGAGAATATTGCTACCTTCCGGCGCCAAATGAAGCGGGCTGGGCTGTCCTATGACTGGGAGCGTGAGTTTAGCACCACCGACCCAAGTTATTACCGCTGGACGCAGTGGATCTTTCTCAAGCTCTTCGAGCGCGGGCTGGCTTATGTGGCGGAGGTGCCGGTCAATTGGTGCCCGGAGCTTGGCACCGTGCTGGCCAACGAGGAGATCGTGGATGGGCGGAGCGAAGTGGGAGGGTTTGAAGTCATCCGCAAGCCCATGCGCCAATGGGTGCTCAAGATTACGGCGTACGCGGATCGCCTGCTCGAGGACTTGAGGCTGGTGGACTGGCCAGCAAGCACACTCGAGATGCAGAAGAATTGGATCGGTCGCTCGTTGGGCGCCGAGGTGGAGTTCCCACTCGTTGGTTGTCACGGCAACATCCGTATCTTCACCACCCGGCCCGACACGCTCTTCGGCGCCACCTACATGGTGCTCGCACCCGAGCACCCGCTCGTAGACGTGGTGACAATCCCGGAGCGACGCACTGAGATCGAGGCCTACCGAGAGGCCACGGCACGGAAGAGCGATCTGCAACGGCAGGAGCTGGACGAAGAGAAGACCGGCGTGTTCACCGGCGGCTATGCCGTCAATCCGGTGAACAACGAGCGGCTGCCCATCTGGATTGCCGACTATGTGCTCATGACCTATGGTACCGGGGCGATCATGGCAGTCCCCGCGCACGACCAGCGAGACTGGGAATTCGCCCGAACGTTCTTGCTGCCTATTCGCGAAGTCATTGCGGGCGGCCATGTGGAGAAGGAAGCCTTCGTGGAAATCGACCAGGGCACGGCAGTGAACTCG
Source organism: Nitrospiraceae bacterium (assembly GCA_050731155.1). Classification (GTDB taxonomy): domain Bacteria; phylum Nitrospirota; class Nitrospiria; order Nitrospirales; family Nitrospiraceae; genus NS-7. The sequence continues at coordinate 15,714 of JBOHOI010000042.1, forward strand.
ACCACTCCCGACGGGACATTCTCCATCAACGGCCTGAAGCCCACCGAAGCGATCCCCAAGATCACCGAGTGGCTCGAGGCCAAGCGCACGGGTCGCAGGGCGGTCAACTACAAGCT
>JBOHOI010000043.1:0-15688 GCA_050731155.1 Nitrospiraceae bacterium
GTGTAGCCCATCCCCATTTGAAAGATCCAGCCGATCCCTTCGCCGGCTTTTCGGACAGTCTCCGCCAACGCCGGGTCATACAGCCCCAGAAAATAATCCAAGAAGAGGAGCCCGACGAAGGCGCCGCCTCCGACAAACGCAAACGTCGCGGCCCTGCGCCGCTGGCGTCTGTTCCTGGTCCACAGGGGAGTTCCCCCGTAGGCCCAGAAGACCAGAATGCTGGACCCCACCATCATGGCTTCTCCAGCCCGATTGATCTCATGAACGAGCGGCGGGACCGCCGCGAGACCGAGAAGGCCGTAGGTGGTGGAAAGAATCTGGTAATAGAGCCATCCGGTGACCCCGAGGAAGTAGCACAACCCCATCGCGCGTTGTGCCCTGAACGGGTGCGTCACGAGATACTCGAACACCAGAATCGCCAGCACGGCCAGGGTCACGACGCTATACACCACCGACCCGAGCATCGCCGGAGGAAACACCAGAAACGCCACGGTCAGGACCAAGAGGAGCGACGTGGACGGAATGAGCAGCCCGTCGTATCGTCCGGCGCCGACGGCCCGGAGTTTGTTGAACAGCAGGAGAAAGAAGGCGAGAAACAGAAGAAGCGAGACGAAGTTCAGCAGCGTGAACCCGATGGAAGACAAGGCCTTGAACATCAGGCGGACCGACTCGTGCTTCTCCGCCACCTTGCTCAGATGCATGCCGAGTCGGGAGATGAGACGATAGAGGACGAGCTCGAGGAACCCCGCTAACTGGAGGAGCTTAACCGTGTATTCGAAGAGCATCCCCTGCTCTTCAACCCTCCCCCCCCCTTTCTCCAACGCCTCCGAACCTGCCATGATTCCGCACAGCCCCTTTTCCCATGTTCTGCACGTGTGAGCGTCGGATTATATCCAGAAGAATCCAACCCCGTCAACCGGCTCACGGCCGCGTCTGCGCCGGGAGGAGTACGTATCTCCCTCCTGAATGTAAACCCGACTCAGGAACCAGCGGGCTGCGGGACCCTCTGGGCCTGTGCCTTTGCCCGGGAGATATACAAGAGACCGTCCGCCATCGAATAATTGAACGGCAGCTCGCACACCACTTCGCTCACCTTTTCATAGACATGCTGGTACACCCTCTCCGCCTGTTCCGGGGCCATCCCTTCCTGGACTTCATAGAAGAACCCCAAGCTCAAATCCTCTGAAACAGGCCTCATGATGCGCCGGATTCCGTAACTGCCCGGATCGCTCATGATGGGGGCCTCTTTCTCCAGATCGAACAGGCATGGCTGGCAGGAGAAGCCGTAGGAGGCATGCAGGCGGGTGTTGCTGACGATGAAGTCCTTCGTTTCGAGGGCTTCTTCCTCCGTCTCCGTGGGGAATCCGACGATGATGTAGCAATGAATCGCCAGGCCGAGATCCAGACAGTCTTCGGTCACGCGCCGGACGCTGGCCTGCGTGATGCCTTTCTTCATGAAATCCATCACCCGCTGATTGAACGACTCGAGACCGAACACGATCTTCAGGCAGCCGGCATCGCGCATCTGCGTCAGCAGGTCCCTCGACAAGTTCTTTTCAAACCGCATCTCAGCGGTCCATCGAATATGCAGGTTTCTGCCGAGGATCTGCTGGCACAACCGCTTCGTCGGGGACAACGCCAGGCATTCGTCGGTGAAGAAAAAATAGGGGGTGTGATACTTCTCCGAGAGCATCTGCAAATCGTCGGCCGTCTTGCCCGGATCCTTCTGCCTGAAATTCTGGTGATCGAGGGTTAAGGCGCAAAAGGCGCAATCCTTGTAATAGCACCCCCTGGAAAACTGAACGGGCAGGACCGTCTCCGGCGCCAGGTACCGTCCGAGAGGGAATCCGTCATAGTTCGGCGCGGGCAGTTCGTTGATATTCTCGGAGTAAAACGGCTGATTAACCGTGATTTTTCCGTTCTGTCGGTAGATGAGGTTCGGCACCTTGGAAAAATCGCGTTTGCCATCCAACTGATTGATCAATTCGAGCAGAGCGGTCTCTCCCTCGAAGACGATGAAGTCATCGGTCAGGTCAAACAATGAGGCGCACCGACGCAGGTTATCCACCAGTCGGGTGAAGATACTCCCGCCGATGGTGAGATGGACCGCAGGGCTCGTCTCCTTGATGAGTCGGCAGAGCGTCAGACCGGGGATGATCTGGGAGGTCGCGGTGATCGACACGCCGACCAGATCAGGCTGCTCCGCAAGAATCGAGGGCAGGATGTGCGTCCTGATCAATTCAATGTATGGATTCTGCTCTTCATCGCGGATCGCTCGCGCGATATCTTTCGACGAATAGATGGAATAGCTGCTGAACTGGTTGTCGACGACCGTCATGCGTGTCGGAAAGTAGAGCGTCGAGACCAGCTCCAGCCACTTGTCGATCAGAAAGAGACCTTCGCGATAGCGTTCGAGCTCGTAGAATTCCTCCCCTCGCAGGGAGTGTTTGGCCGGTTCGATCCGATCGATGAGGTACGGGAACCGGTCCAGTGCCTCGACCACACGCGTGTAATGCTCTGCGCTTGACGGGCCCGTCTCGCCGGTCCGCTCTCGCTCGAGCTTTTTGGCCTTCGCCACCAGCCGGGCATACACCTCCTCCCCGTACTGTTGAGTGAGGACGGTATCGAGCAGTTCAATGCCGAGGTCACGCTGGGTCACATTCTTGATGCCGGCCTGAGCCAGGAACCCGGTGAGCGAGGGCAGGCTAAGGTAGGGCTGGGAAGGGTGCCAGGTCGGCGGAAATAGGAGGGATACTTTCATAAGGGAAGTCGAACGCCTGTGTGCTCGGACATGGCTTCACAAGCCGGTGTCTACGGTGTTTTATACACCCTCCGAGCTTCCAAATGCAACCGTGTCTAAGCGCAAATTCGACTTATTTTGAGAAGGCTTGCGAGACTTTCTCGCCGATGCGCAACATCGTATCGCCAACGACCGACAGCAAAAAGCCCCGAATCACCTCTCCGCCTCTACCGACGGATGACTCGGGGCTTTTCGTCAGGCTCCCGTCTCCCGGAAAAGAACCCTTCTCCGGTCAACGACCCTGGCCTAGGCGGGGCAAGAGTGCCTCAGGGTAATTTCAGCGTAAACCAGGTCGAGATCCCCTTCATGCCATTCCGCTCGACGTTGGCCCCGTCCCACACCGCAAACGCCACCGGGACCGAGGCGCCGGCTTTGAATTGGACATCGTTGGGATCACTGGTGGTCAATCCCCGCTTCACCACGATCCTCCAGGTGGGACCGGTACAGCACCCGCCCTTGATGGACCCGGCCGGCTCCCACAAGCCGTTTCCGATCACATCCTGGTGGGCCTGCGTGGTCAGCGTGCTGAACCCGTTTGCGTTCAGGTCTTCCACCGAACTCACACGGAGGGTCGGGTCAGACATGATGTTCCCCGACCAAATTCCGGGATTGAAGGGACCCAGGCTCCGCCCGATTCGGTCTGGATAGGTCACCCCACCGGCCGGCTCCTCAAAGTAGTAATCCCAGAAAATGCCGGGGTACTGGTCATCGACGTCCCAAATCCCGGCACTGTCCTTGCCGAGGTCCTTCTGCCATTCCGCATTCCAGCGCCAGATGTTGACCGTCCCGCCGGACTGGCCCATGCACTGGAACGGAGGCGCGCCCGATGTGTTGACAGGGAACTGGAGCGCGGCCTGATCGCGGAAGTCCTGCGGCCCGATGGTGGTATTGTTCAACGTCTGATCCATCCAGTCCAGCCGGAAGCCGAGCTCCTTCCCGTTCGTCACCGCCTTGACAAAAACGGACTTCACGGAAATGTTCGGATGCATCGGCGTGGTGATCGTTTGTCCGCTGAGCGGCACCACGACACCCGGCACACCCTCCCAGATGGGGTTGGCGCCATCCATCGGGATCGGCCCCTTGATCGCCTTCACTGGAATGGCGACCGGCTGGCTCACTGCAAGAGGCACCTGCCCCAGCGTCAACAGAAAGCCGACAACCAGAGCAGCGAGAAGAATGCCGAACACCAGTCGTCTATCTCGTGTCTGTACTACACTCATATGAATATGCCCTCCTCTCGATTATAGGATTAATGACCGATGAAGATGGACAATCATTACGCGGTCCCCACAGGTCCCGACTCGTCTTTCTCGCCGTCTTTGTCCTTCTGATCCATGAATGATTGCGCGCCCACTTCGTTCAGCAGCATGTTCAACTCGTTCCCCTTATCCTGCGCGCCACACTCGTAGGTCTGCCCCTCCGGCGCATTGAACGTCGCCGGCCGGTACTCGGCCTCCGAATACGGCTGCGGGTTGACTCCCAAATAGGCCGCGTCGAAATCAATCCAGTCCGACGTGAAGTCCGCCATGTAGCGGAAAAAGCCGGAGTCCGCTTTTTTCACCAACATCTTCGAGAAGAGCGGCACCCACCGTCCGATGTGTTCCTTGATGAACTTTTTCTGAGCATCCACCACGATCTGGGTTTTCTCCGGCCCGTCGTGGCAGCGCGCATACGACTCCTTGTAGGCGAGAAAATGCATGAACTCCAACTCCACGCTCAGATGGTCCATCCGCTCGTGGATATCCTGTGCCAACTCCACGCCAAACGCTTTGTAGAACCCGGCAATATCACCCATGACGTGGGCCTGTCCGAAGACGTGGTCATTGCCGAAGAGGGTTTCGTAGGGGGGACAGTCCAACGTAATGACGTTACTGAAGACTCGTCGGTGTTCGGATTGGAGGTCGGTCACTTGCCAGTTCGCACACTCTGTGGCGACCCACCCTTCGACCTGATCCAAGTACTGCGACAGCGCAGCCAGTTTCGACTTGGCCCGTTCTCCTCCGATGGTGTCGAGGGCGGCGGTGAGACTCGCAAGGGCGGAGCGCCCATCTTCCACGAACTCTCCGCACTGCAGATAGTCCAGAAATTCATCATCTTCCGGATACAACATGCTCCATGAGACCAAGAGGTAGAGCTTGCTTCGCCCTAATGCCCGCTCAACCGCCGGCGAGTCCTTGAGCGCCCCGGCACCAGGAGCAACGGTGACAGGGTCCACCCTTCTCCTTTCGCTCTCTTGGGTACTCATGCCCTCACTCTGATCAACTCGCCGGTTGAACGCGCGAACGCACAGGCTCTCGCCTTCGCTTCTCCCTTCCAACCTTCAAACTGTCGGCGCAAGTCGCAGTATCATAGGCAATGCGTTTGGTGATGTCAAGCCCGATCTCACCCATCCCAAGTGGCTGATTTTCCTCTGGAAACAATCCAGCGTCCACACCCGTATGGGGCCACAGTCTTGATCCGCCCGAGGCTATGAACCCCGCGTTTCTGTCCCCGCAGGAAGAAGCCAAGCCGGGGACACTTTGATCGCGATTGTGTCGTTCACCGTCTTGCACGTCTGCTCACAGAGGCCGCACCCCACGCAGCGGTTTTCCGAGACGACGAGACGAAACGCCTCAAAATCCATCGCCAGCGCGTCCGTCGGACACCGGGATACGCAGGCATTGCAGCCCTGCCCCGCCGTGCAATCCCGATGCGACACCACCGCGGTTCCCATCCTCACCTGCTCCCGGCCCTCGACGGGAAGCAGGGCTTCGGTCCCGCAGGCGGCAATGCACGGGAAATCCTCGCACAGGTAACAGGGGATGTCGTCCGGAAAAATCACCGGGGAGCCATCTCGCTGATCAAACTTGATGCTCCCGTAGGGGCACACCTTCACGCAATCCCCGCAGCGCGTGCACCGAGCGAGAAAGATCGACTCGGGAACCGCGCCGGGGGGCCGCAGCCAGTCGCGTCTCGCTGGCGCTGGGGCTTTCTCGGGCGGCGCGTCACGGTGTTTGACGAACTCCTGCGCGGTCTTGGCCAGTGACAGCACGGAGTCCTTCATGAAACGTCGGCGGCCGTAGAGAGGGTCCGTTGCCATGGTCCCGCCTTGTTACATCACGCCGTCGGCACGGAGTTTGTAGACCTCGACGCACCGGTCGCAGGCGCCGAACTCGGTATCCCACCCCGGATGATTCTCCCGAATAAAGTCGAGCACGTGTTTCTCGACCTTCTTGTCGAGGTCTTCGACCCAGGTGTAGGTGGGAAAACGGCAGAGTGGACAGGGGAACCCGGGCATCAACATGATTTGGTTCTGGATTTCCGGAACCTCCCCGCCTTCGACCTCCACCGCCCGCTCCAAGACTCGCAGGGTGTCCGTGGCCATCTCCACCAGTTCGGCATGCGTCAGGAACTCCGCTTGCCATAACCCCTCGAAGACCGACTTGAGTTGAGCGGGAGGAATTTTTCGGTACCAGGACCGAAATTCCTTGAACCGGTCCTCCCGACTCAGCATCGATTCCTTTCCGGCCCTTGTCAGTCGACTATCGATGCTCAAGCACCACATGATCCGATAGCGATGCAAAATCAGGGTCTCCTCACCGGGATTCTGCCCGACCCTGGTGTCCGGGTCATAACTAAAGGTCGGATCCAGAATATCCGCGATGTGGGTCAGCTCATGGCGGCAGTACCGGGTCAGAGCCGGATCATAAAACCGCCGTGGAATCAGCTTGATCCCGACTCCCTTCAGTCCTTGTTCCTCGAATTGCCTGGCCAGTTCCTGCTCCACAGACCCCCACTTTCGAAGGATGTCGACGCCCTCCTGGTCCTCCTTGAGCACGCCTCTGATCAGGACAATGCCTATTCTGTCTCTCAGAAGGGGAAACTCGTCGAACGCATTGCGGATGATGTCGGAAAATCCCCAAGTTCCAAAGAGATACTGATACAGCTTTTTGAACTCGGACTCACGATCGTCCAAGGAAAACTTCTCATAGATCGGGTCGGCCAATTCGTGGAATTCTTTATAGTAGGTGGGGTCGCCCTCCCGCTCGGTCTTCTCCACGAAGGAATCGATGACTTCCTGCAGCAGGGCGGGCTGAAATCTGATTTCCATCGGCTTGACTTGCTTCCTTGGCTTCTCTTATGATCCGAACGGGTCGAGAGTGCCATTATAGTCACCGACAGGTGGGTTTTCAATCGCCCCGGGGCAGACCCCGCCCCGACTCAGAAGCAGTGAGGCGAATCCCGAGTCATGGACGAGCCGTTCCCTTCCCGGTCCGCTGCAGGTGTCCCATCCGGCCTCGCACCCGAGGACGGAGCTCCTCCAGCCAGAATTGACTTTCTCGACTACTGGAAGGCCGGCGCCAGAGAAATCAAGACCTTCCGAGGCCATACGCACGGGGTGTGGGCCGTCGCCTTTGCCCCGGACGGGCTCACGCTCGCGAGCGGGGGGGTGGATCGATTCGTCCGCCTCTGGGATATGGAGACCGGCCGCGTGCTCAAATCGCTGCGGGGTCACACCCACGACATCCGCTCGATCGTGTTCACGCCCGACGGGCAGACGCTCGCCACCGGAAGCGAAGACCGCACCATTCGGATGTGGAATCCCAAAACAGGTGAGCCCACGAAGCTGCTCTTCACACGCTATGACCATAACATCATCAGCCTCTCGCTTTCGCCGGACGGCCTGATGCTGGCCCGTGGGAGCCACAACAAAGACATCAAGATTTGGGAAGTCACGACCGGGACTGAACTGATGACGTTGCTCGGAAAAGATCAGTACGATCACCACTGGACGCCCTGCGTGGCGTTCTCACCGGATGGAGTGCACTTAGCCAGTGGAAGCGACATCGGCAAGATCAAAATCTGGGAAGTCCTGCCCAGCGGCGAGGAGCAGGTGCTGCACGACGGGCATTGGAGGGAAGTCCTCGACGATGACACCACCGAATTCCGTGGGTTTTTCGTCGAGGATGAGGGGGGCTTCCAGAAGCCGATGGAGTACTGGATCGGCGCCATGACGTTCACACCCGACGGGAAGACCCTCATCACGGGCAGCCGGGATACCACGATCAAGTGCTTCGAGATGCCGCAGGTCAATGAGATACGGACCGCGAGAGGCCACTCGGGGTGGGTGCGGTCATTGGCCGTCTCGCCGGACGGGAAGGTGCTGATGAGCGCCAGCGACGATCAGACGATCAAGCTGTGGGACCTTGCGACGGGGCGCGTCTTCAGAACCGTCAAGGGACACGCCGGAGGGGTGCGCTGCGCGGTGTTCTCTCCGGACGGCCTGCGATTCGCCAGCGCATCGTGGGATCGAACCGTCAAGCTGTGGGAGGGGGGCGCAGAACCAGGCGAATAAGTCTACTCCTCCGGCTGTCCGTTCTTGCCCGGCGAGATCCCATAGCGCTTGCACTTCTCCCACAAAGCTTTCCTGGACAACCCGAGAATCTTGGAGGCTTCCGTCCTGCTTCCCTGAACCCGACCGAGAACGGACAGGATATGTCGCCGTTCGAACTGCTCCCGTGCCAGCGCGAGTGACTCGACTGTCCTGCTCCCCTCCTTCCTGACCGTGAGGCCTTCGCTGCAAAAGCCACAGGTATCCTGCGGCGCCCCGCCCAGATACGGACAGGAAGAGAATCCGCAGAGATCCCAGGCCTTCACCTCTTCGTTCGGCCGCCCCAGCGCGACCGCCCGCTCAACCATGTTCTCAAGTTCTCGGACGTTGCCGGGGAACGTGTAACGGAGCAGGAGCTCCTGAGCCTCTTGCGAGAACCCTTTTAACACCTTGTTCGTCCGAGCGCACCGGGTCCGAAGCACATGCTCGGCGATCACCGACACATCTTCCTTCCGCTCACGCAGCGAGGGCAGGACCACCGGCACCACGTTCAGCCGATAGTACAGGTCCTCACGGAACCGCCCTTGCTGCACCTCTTTTTTCAGATCTTTCTGCGTCGCGCAGACCAGGCGGACATCGACCTCGATGGTGTCGGTCCCGCCGACCCGTTCGAACTGCCGTTCTTGCAGGACCCGGAGCAGCTTGACCTGGACGACCGGAGAGACCTCTCCGATCTCGTCCAAGAACAACGTGCCTCTGTGGGCCAATTCAAAGCGGCCCCGCCGCTGCCGGAGCGCCCCGGTAAAGGCCCCTTTTTCATGGCCGAAGAGTTCCGCCTCCAGCAGCGTTTCCGGAAGGGCCGCACAGCTGACCTTGACCAGCGCATGGTCCCGGCGAGGGCTGTTGCGGTGGATGGCGTTGGCCACCAATTCCTTGCCGGTCCCGCTCTCTCCGACGATCAGCACGGTTGAATCCGTGGCCGAGACCAGCTTGATTTTCTCCAGCACCTCGCGCATGCGGTCATTCTTGCCGAGAATCCCCTCAAAACTGAACTTGCCTTCCAGCTCCTCCCGCAGTTGCAGATTTTCCTGCCGGAGCGCCAGCACCTTGGTGACCCGCTCCACGATCAACAGCAACTCTTCCATCGAGAACGGCTTCGTGATGTAGTCATAGGCGCCCCGTCTCATCGCTTCCACCGCGGTCTCGACCGACCCGTGGGCGGTGATGACGATGACTTCGGTCCGCGGCGAGCGCTGCTTGCACACCTGCAAGAGGTCAAGGCCGTCCGACCCGGGCAAGCGGAGATCGGTGATGACGATCTCAAACCTCTCCTTGTCGAGTTTCTCCAGGCCCCCCTGCCCCGTGGAGGCCGCGTGAACGTCGTAGCCGACGGCTTTGAGGGCATCCAGCATCGAGAGCCGCATCAGCGGCTCGTCATCGATGAGCAAGACCGACGGAGGCTTCACGACGTCCCCCCGACCAGCTGCCGATCCCGTGCGAGCGGCAGACGGACGGTGAAGACCGTCCTTCTGCCCACCTCGCTCTCCACGAGGATCTGGCCGCCATGCCGCTCGACAATCCCGAGGCTCACGGACAACCCGAGCCCTGTTCCCTCGCCGGTGCCCTTCGTGGTGAAGAAGGGATCGAAGATACGGGGCAGGACGTGGGTCGGGATGCCGCATCCGGTATCCTCGACGTCAACCGAACAGACTCCGCCGGCGACCCGGGTGCGAATCGTGATCAGCCCGCCCCCTTTGATCGCCTGCACCGCATTCAGGATCAGGTTCATCAGCACCTGCTCGATCATATGTCGATCCACCAGCAGCGACGGCAGGTTCGGATGGAGCTGCTTGTCCAGTTTGATCTGGCTTTCGACGAAGGCATGGTTCGTCAGGACCAACACCCGCTCGACCACCGCATTGATATCGGTCGGCGACAGCTGGAGGTCGTGCTGCTGGGAGAAGTCCAACAACTGGCGGACGATCTTCTGGACCCGGCGCAGACCGTCCTCCATGGACGCGATATATTCCTCCTGTCTGGTCGGGGTCAGCGTGCGTTTGCGAAGATTGTAGAGACAGTTCAGGATCCCGCCCAACGGGTTGTTGATCTCGTGCGCGACGCCGGCCGCCAGCTTCCCGATCGAAGCCAGCTTCTCGGAGTTCCGGATCTGCTGCTCCAGTTTCTTCGTGTCCGTAATGTCCCGGGCGATCCCCAGCACGCCCTCAATGCGTCCGTCGGGATCGCGGAGCGGAGAGACGCTGACCATCACCGCTCTGGTTTCTCCCGTCGGACTCATCACCTCCACTTCGTAGACCTGCTTCGCGCCGATATCCAGCGTGCTCTTTAACCGGCGTCCGCGGTGTCGCTTCGACAGCAAGGACAAGTACGGCCGGCCGATGAGATCCTCCTTGCGATATCCCCATGCTTCCACCTTGCTGTTGACGTAGGTAAAGCGTTGTTCGGGATCCAGGGTGTAGATCACGTCATTGGCGTTCTCCAGCAGATTTTCGAGGTACCGCTTCGTTTCCTCGATCTCGCGTGTTCGCTCCCGGACCTTGGCCTCCAGCTCCTCGCTGTACTCCTGAAGCTGCTGTTCCAATCGCTTGCGCTCCGTAATGTCGCGAAGCTGCACCATCACGGACACCGTCGCGCCGTCTTCGATTCGAATCAGGTCCATCTCGGCCGGCATCGGCCTGCCGTCCCGGTGCATCACCTCGATTTCCTGGGTGGGCACCTGGCGCTCCCCCAGCACAATCTTGCCGATCAGGCCGTTGGTCACGTCATGATGGCTCGGGGGCAGGAATTCGAGGAATCTCCTGCCGATCGCCTGCGCCTCCGCGTAGCCGAGCGCCTGCTCCTCGCGCTTGTTCACCGCGGTGATGCGGCCGTCCGGATCGACCATGAAGACGGAATCGGCCGCCAGATCGAACAGCGCCTTATACCGTTTCTGCGACAGTGAGAGTTGCTGCGTTTGCTCGGCAACCTCCTGCTCCAGTTGCGTCGTATAGCGCTGAACCTTCTGCTCCAGCAGCTTGCGCTGCGTGATATCCCGCACGAAGGCGCGGGAATGCAGCAGCCCCCCTCCTTCGGGGTCCAGGAGGGCGGTCGAGTGAATCTCCACATCAATGGGCGTGCGCTCCCGGGTGAGAAAGACCGTCTCGATGGTGCCGCGGCCCTGGGACACCAGGCGTTCCAGGTAGGCCAGGATCTCGGGCTCCCGCCCCTTGGGAACGATGTCCCACAGGCGCATCCCCTGCATCTCCTCGTGCGAATACCCCAGCTTTTCCAGCTCCGTCTTGTTGACATGCACAAACTGCCCGGCCTTGTTCAGTTGGTGGATCATTTCCGGGGAGTTTTCGATCAGATCCCGATATTTCTCCTCCAGCCTGCGGATATCGCGCATGCGCTGCTCAAGCTGACCGAACGACTGCCTCAGATTGGCGGCCATGCTATTGAAGGCCTCGGCCAGGTGTTCGATCTCATCCCCGGTCTTCACGACCAGTCGGTGGGCGAGATCGCCGGTCCCGATGTGTTGCGCGCCTTCATGGAGAATCCGGATCGGCCGGGCGATCCGTCTGGCCACCACGACGCCGGTCCCCCACAGCACTGCCAGGACCAGGGCTCCGTAGGCAGCCACCTGGAAAAGCAGTTGGTCGAGCGAGGCGAAGGTCTCGTCAGGATTTTGACGGACGAAGGTCAGCCACCGTTTGCCGCCCAGGCTCTCCGGCGAAAGATTCTCCCCCACGCGCACCGGCGCATAGCCCACGATCGAGTTGCGCCCGCCGTGAGAATCGTCGGAAGCGACGGCCCAGCCCGCATGGGGACGAGTGACCATGCTCACAAGGTCCGGGCCGACCGAGTGCTCCTCGGGAGCCAGGACCGGGCAGATCAAGGGAGTCCCGTCCGAACTCATCAACATGGCGTGTCCGGTCGCGCCGATCGTGACATCCGAGATCGATTGAAACAAGGAATCGCGTCTCAACAGCACGCTGACGGCCCCGACCGCGGCGCGTTGGTCATCATTGAGGATCGGCACCGACACATTCAGCACATGGGTCCCGAAGGACGGATCAAAATACACATCGCTGACGTAGAGCCGCCCCGCTCCTCGGTTGAAGACAGCCTGCCACCAGGCGCTCTTCCCGTAGTAATACTCGACCTGTGGAATCGAACTGACGACCAGCGCCCCGCGGTTGTCCGTCACCAGGATCGCGACGTAGTCGGATTTCCGGATGTCATGCCAGCGGATCAGGTAGTTGGTGACGATGCGATTGATGAACAGGGGAAATTCATTGCGGCGCTCCCGCTCGCGCCAGCGTCGCTGCCAGTCCCCGATCATGGACTCGATCTTCTTTTCTTCCTTGCCGGCATAGCTGCGGTTCGCCTCCGTCACGGCCGTCAGAACGAACGGGGTCGTGGCGAGCTGCTGCGCTTCGTTGATCCCTCGGGTGACCTGGATCTCGATCCTGCGAGCCGCTTCGACCGCAATTTCCTTGAAGTTGGCCCCGACGGTCTCGCGGAGAGCGCGGCGTTCTTCGAGGTAGGTGAGGACAAGGGAGAGCGTGAGGGGCAGGAGGCCGACCATCACAATCGCGGTGATGATCTTGCGCTGGAGGCTGTGTGACCGACCCCAGAGTTTCATTTCGGTAACAACGTTGATTCTTCTAAGTGTCCATTTTCATTCAGCGTCCTCAGAATGTCAAGTAGAGGTAACGCCCCCCTGGGGTTGTCCTGTCAGCCGCGTTTGAGCAGGCGCCCCTCGCCACCCGGCCAGATGACGAGAACGGGGCTCGCCACGAACACCGATGAGTAGGTTCCGACGATCACCCCCCACAGCAGGGCCAGCGAAAAATCGTGGAGGACCTCGCCCCCGGCCAGCGCCAACGGGATGAGGACCAGGACGACCGTCAGGCTGGTCACGATCGTGCGGCTCAGAACCTGATTGACGCCGCTGTTGATCACGGCCACGATCCCGTCTCGGCGCCGAAGGCGCAGATTTTCCCGGATGCGGTCGAACACGACCACGGTGTCCGTCAACGAATACCCCGCCAGCGTCAGCAGGGCCGTCACGACGAGCAGCGTAATCTCCTTGTCCAGGACATAAAACGCGCCGAGCACCGCCAGCACGTCATGGAACGTCGCGACCGCGGCCGCCACGCCGAATCGGAGCTCGAACCGGGCCGCGATGTACAGGATGATCCCGGCGAACGAGATGAGGACCGCAATCAGCGCATCATGCTGCAGCTTTTGCCCGACGGTGGGTCCGATTTCGGTGGACGAGTCGACCACAAACCGATTGCTCGGAAACTCCTTGCTGAAGACGGCCACCACCCGACCGGCGACCTTTTCCTCGATGGTGGTGCTGGCTTTCACCCGGACGAGGATCTTGTTCTCCTCCGCGAACTCCTGCAGCTCGGCGTCGGGCAGTCCGTTTGACTCCAGCGCCTTTCGCGCTTCATCGATCCTGATCGGTTGCTCGAACTTCAACTGCACGGCGGTTCCGCCGGCGAAATCAATGCCCATGTTCGCCGCCCCCCGGCTGATCTGGACGACGGCCACCAGCCCCACCAGCGACAGCACGCCGGACACGACGAAGGCGATGTGCCGTTTCGCCATGAAGTCAATATTGGTGTTTCCCAGAATCTCAAGCATGTCGTCCCTTTCCGAAGAAGGCTAAGGTTGAGGTTAAGGTCGAGGGAAGAGGAGGCCGTTCCCTCAGATGCTTAAACGCTCGACCTTTCGGTACTGGTTGATCGCATCAAAGACCACCTTCGTGCCGACCAGCGCAGTAAACAGGTTGATGGCGATGCCGAGGCACAGCGTGACCGCAAAGCCCTTGATCGGTCCGGTGCCGAACAAAAACAGCGCGAGACCGGTGATCAAGGTGGTGACATGCGAGTCGATGATCGTCAACAGCGCCTTGTCGTACCCCCCATCAACCGCCAGGCGCACCGGTTTGCCCAGCCTGAGCTCCTCACGGATGCGCTCGAAGATCAGGACGTTGGAGTCCACCCCCATCCCGATCGTGAGGATGATGCCGGCGATGCCGGGGAGGGTCAGGGTCGCGTTCAGGCCGGCCAGTGCCCCGATCAGGCAGATCAGGTTCAGGGCCAACGCAAAGTCGGCCACCACGCCGGACAGCCGGTAATAGACCATCATGAACAAGACCACCATCGCCCCGGCGATCAGCGTGGAGCGGACGCCTTTTTCGATGGAATCCCGGCCCAACGAGGGACCGACCGTCAAATCCTGGATGATCTTCAGCGGCGCGGGCAAGGCGCCGGCCCGGAGCACGATCGCCAGATCGTTGGCCTCCTGCATGCTGAACGTCCCGGAAATCTGCGCCCTGCCCCCGCTGATTCGCTCCTGGATGACGGGGGCGGAATAGACGGTGTTGTCCAGGACGATGGCCATGCGTTTCTTCACGTTTTCCGCCGTGATCCGGTCGAACTCATGGGCCCCCTTGGCATCGAATGTCACGGAGACGTACGGCTCGTTGAACTGTCCGATCGAGACTCGGGCGTCGCTCAGGACGTCACCGGCCAGCATCACGCGCTTTTTCACCAAGTACGGGGTGCGGAACTCGCGACCGGTGTCTTTCTCCACGTCTTTTTCGAACAGGATCTGGTCGCCTTCCGGCAGGCGGTCCCGGAACTGCTTCAGGATCTCCTCTTCTTTTCCCTTCGGAATCCGCGGCGGCAGCTCCATGGCCAGCTTATTGTCCTCATCGAGCATTTTGAATTCCAACAGCGCCGTTTCCTTGATCAGATCTTTCGCGCGTTTCGGCTCCTTGATGCCCGGCAATTGGACCACGATCTGCTTCAATCCCTGCCGCTGGATGAGCGGCTCGGCCACTCCGAACTGATCGATCCGGTTCCGGATCGTTTCCAGGGCCTGGTTGATGGCGGAGTCCTTGATTCGCTTGATCTCCCCCTCGCGAAGTTCATAGACCAGGCGGTTGGCAGCCCCGGATTGCTCCACTTCGTAGAAGGAGGGAAACTCCTCCATGACCTTCTGAATCTCCGATTTCAACTCCGCCTTCTGGAATTCGAGCGTCACCTGGGTTTGGCTTGTACGCTTGACGGATTCCACCGGGATCTTCTTGTCGACCAGAAAATCCTGGATCGAATTCACCGTGCGGTCCACCGCGATCTCGACGGCGCGGTCCTCTTCAACCTCCATCACGAGGTGGATGCCGCCTTGGAGGTCAAGACCGAGCGTGATCCCTTTGCTCGGGAGCACCTTTTTGGTCCAGTCCGGAAGCGCGTGGAACAGGCGGGGGTACGACGGAAGAAAGAACGCGATCGAGAGAATCACCACCACGCCGAGCAGCATGAACCGTCCACCGACTTTCTTCATGCGTCCATCAACCTTTCTTTCGTTATTCCCTTGGTCCCTTCATGGGTGGCTGGGCTGGCCTTCACTGCGCGCGTCCACCGAGCACGCCTCGTTTCTCGACCCTCTTCAGCTTGAGGTGGTCTGGCGGGCTCAGACTGCGCGCGTCATCACCCGTTGCAATCTGAAGAGCAACGGGTAACCGGCACACCATCCACCTTGTTTTCTCAGGGGGCGGGTGG
>JBOHOI010000044.1:0-15671 GCA_050731155.1 Nitrospiraceae bacterium
CAGACCATGGAGCACCCACAGGTTGACCGGCTGCGCGGCTACTGTTATCGGGATGTGCTGATTGTCGTGCGCCAAGACTTGAAAGGCGCGCGGCCCACCGGATGGGTCCAGATCAATTACGTCGTCTCAGACGTCGCGGCGGTGCAGCAGGAGCTGGAGCAGTCCTATCGGGCGTCTCCGGTTGCCCAGCGCGACGAAGCGGAGCGAAACAAAATTGTGCGCTTTCGGCTCAAGCCGGATGTGCGGCGCGGCGACTGCCGGGCAGTCCGACTGGAGGTCGGGGGGCCTGAAGGCTTCATGATCGGGTTCGATCAATTCAAGACAGGGAGTTGCAAGATCAACGAACCGCAATCAGAGGCACATCACTAATCATTCACACTCTCCTCAGCAGGGAGGTTACGATGAAGTTGAGCGCCAGAAATCAATTTCAGGGGACGGTGACCAATATCAAGCAGGGACAAGCCATGGCGGAGGTGACAGTGAAAGTCGGCAACCTGGAATTCGTTGCGGCCATCACTGAAGGCTCGGTCAAGAACATGGGGATCAAGGTGAATGATGCGGTAACGGTCGCGATCAAGGCGACGGAAGTGATGATCGGCAAGTAGGCGAGTCCGTTGACTTTTCTAGCGGCGCCTCCCTACCATGACGCACATTGCGGCCAAGGCTCTGCCGGGAGGCGCACGCCGTTGTGAACTGGATAGCCATTGCGCTCACGCTGAAACTCGCGACGCTGACGGCTCTGATCCTCGTCCTGATCGGACTGCCTCTTGCCTATTGGCTGAGCTTCTCTCGCTGGCGTTGGAAGTTCCTGGTCGAGTCGGTGGTGGCACTCCCCTTGGTGTTGCCCCCAACCGTCCTGGGATTCTATATTTTGGTCGCGATCGGGCCGCATAGTCCGCTTGGACGGTTTTATACAAGTCTCGTTGGCCACCCGCTGCCCTTTACCTTTGAAGGGCTTCTTTTTGCCTCGATCCTCTATAGCCTTCCCTTTGCCGTCCAGCCTTTTGCGACGGCGTTCGATCAGGTAGACCGCCGGTTGATTGAAGGTTCCTGGACCCTGGGGGTCTCCCGCGTGAAGACTTTCTTCAAGCTTATCGTCCCGCTTTCAGTAGCTGGCGTGGTGACCGGATTTGTGTTGAGCTTTGCCCACACCTTGGGGGAATTTGGTGTGGTGCTCATGGTCGGTGGCAATATCGAAGGGGAGACGCGGACTGTGTCCATCGACATTTATGATGAAGTGCAAGCGCTCAACTATGCTGGGGCTGCCAAGACGGCGCTGTTTCTCTTGGCGATCTCGTACAGCGTGTTGCTGGCCGTGTACGCGATGAACCGGAAGGTGTGGGCTTTATGGCCTCAGAAATGATCGTCGACATCAGGAAGTCCTTCCCAGGCCGAATGACGATCGACGTTCGTTTTGCACAGGCTCTTGAACCGCCGACTGTCTTGATCCTTTTTGGGCCCTCAGGCGCTGGGAAGACAACGGTGCTACGGTGCTTAGCTGGGTTGGAGTGGCCGGAACGAGGGCTGATCACGTGCTGGGAAGATACCTGGCTCGACACAGCTGCAGGTGTGAGGCTCCCTCCGCAACAGCGGGCGATCGGCTACATGGCCCAGGAGTACGCCTTATTTCCTACCCACTCGGTCGCAGGCAACATTGCCTACGGGTTGGGCGCGCTGACCGCTGGCGAACGACAACGGCGTGTCGTGGAGGTCCTAACTCTTCTTCAGTTACAGGGCGTGGAGAATTTGCGGCCTGGTCAACTTTCCGGAGGTCAACAGCAACGGGTTGCCCTCGCGCGGGCGATTGCGCGCCATCCACGTCTCTTATTGCTCGACGAACCGCTCTCTGCGCTTGATATTCCGACTCGTTCCAGCCTCCGTGGTGAACTTAGAGATTTGCTCAAACGGCTGGCGATCCCGTCTGTGGTGGTGACGCATGACTGGGAAGAGGCGTTGGCGCTCGGAGATCAAATGGCCGTGATCAGTGAGGGTCGAGTGCTTCAGGTCGGCGCGCCGCAGGATGTGTTTAGCCGACCGCTGGACGCCGAAGTGGCCCGCGTCGTCGGCGTTGAAACCGTCGTCCAGGGCCGGATCATTGAGTCATCGAATGGCCTTGCCACGGTCGAAGTCGCTGGAGCAAAACTCGTAGCGCTTGCAGTCGAGGGGTCAGGACCAGAAGTGTTTGTCTGCATTCGGGCGGAGGACGTCGTGCTTGAAACTGTCGGAGTGGGAGCGACCAGCGCCAGGAACCACCTTGTTGGAACGGTCCGTGAGATCAGTTCGCTGGGGGCATTGGTTCGTGTGGGGATCGACTGCGGGTTCTCACTCTCCGCGATCGTGACCCGGTCCGCCTTGGACGATTTGCATCTTGCCCCTGGGGCTGCAGTTGTGGCCGCGATCAAAGCCAGCGCGGTTCATTTGGTGCCTCGACGGGACGGAAGGTAGCCCAAGAAACAAGACCCCGGAGTTATTGCAGCTCTCGCGTTGTATATTACTCTCTTCCCATCTTGACCCGCCGTCAAAGAAGCTCCCCTCTCAGAACTGTCACTGCCTTTCCGCTGAGAAAGACACGGTTGCCGTTCGTTCGAACATGAACGACACCACCGCGTTCAGACGCTTGATAGGCCACTAACTCCGCTTTGCGGAGCCGGGTCCTCCAAAATTGACCCAAGGAGCAGTGAGCAGAACCCGTGACCGGGTCCTCATTGATCCCCAGACGTGGGGCGAACACGCGCGACACGATGTCATAGCCCGCAGAAGAAGCACGACTCGTGACGATAATCGCCCGCGCCGGAATCGTACCCAATAAAGAGAAGTCCGGCTGCATCGTTCTAACCACTTCTTCTGAATCAACTTCTACCAGGTAATCGAAACGAGTTCTTCCGACGTAATGAGGCGTGGCACCGAGCGCGGTCGAGAGATCACAGGGCTCGGACGCCGCTGACTCAGGGATGGAAGGAAAATCCAGTTCGATCCAGTGCCCTTTGACGGCTGCTGTGAGCACCCCGCTGCGTGTCTGAAACGTCACCGGTCGGTCGGGTTTGAGATAGCGCTCCTCTCGCAAGACGTGCGCACTCGCCAATGTCGCGTGACCGCACAGGGCGACTTCCACAGTGGGTGTGAACCAGCGAAGGTTGAAGCCGTCCAGCCGACGATACAAGAAGGCCGTTTCAGACACATTCATTTCGCGCGCCACATTCTGCATCCACCGTTCGTCCCGAGGTCCGGGCAAGATGCACACCACAGCCGGATTGCCATTGAAGGGTGTGTCCGTGAACGCGTCCACCCACACAATCTTCGATATCATGGGGTGCCTCTCCGACCAACCTCTTCCGCTGATGACACGAATGGTTCGCCAACTCTGTTTCTCGTGGGCTCACTCCTCCCCGGACCGAAGAAAGATCTTGAGATTCCGCGGTCTAACCAGGCCCCGCTCGTATTCCTCCTGGGTGATGATCCCCTTGAGGAGCAGGTACTTCAGGCCGGGGTCTTCGCTTGAGACGTACTCCCACCGACGACCATCCGTTCTCACTAGCTGGCCTTCTTCAACTGCCCAGGCTTTGGAGCCCTCTGCAATAGTCATGGCTAAGGTGCTAAGGAACATAATCAACAACCTGAGATTTCTCATGCTTCTTGTTCCCTTCCTGCATGAGAACCTCCGGTTGTCCGGTCAGTTCACGAACGATGTTTAAGCTGCTTGCCCTGAAGCCTCCAGTGACCTGGTGGGCTGCGTCTTGATTTACCCTTTCCCTCCGCCGTCGGTGTCGAATCTGATTTTCTCTTTACGCTCGATCTGGACCAACCTGGAATCGTGAATGACAATCTCCACAGACCCATAGCGGATACCCTTGAGGGCAAGGAGAATCTTGCGCTCGATGTCCTGGTCCCCTTGTGGATCAGTCTTATCTTGGATGTCGACCTGCCTAGGTTCTGCTTCGTTAAAGATGCGACCAATTGGTTTCATAGCTATGCTTCTCCTGTGCGCGTTGTGGGCTGCTACCGCATGATGACTTCCTTGCCGGCCTCACTCCAAAACCAGAAGACCGAAAAATTCGGATAAATTGCGTCAATCGAATTTTGTCCCGCGACGGTAAAGAGGACCCCTGCTGCCCCAACAAAGTTGGATTGGCCAAACCGCCACTGGATCGCCGGCTCCACCCCGAAGACCTGGGAACCGCTTTTTTGTCCCCGGTTGATCGAATGTCCATCAGCGCGCCATGTGGTTCCATGAAGCCCGACGAGCTCGATGTTGTATCCTAGGCCGGTCTTGTCATCCAGAATATGTTCAAAGATCAGGCGGGTGTTCACGAGGTCTGGCGTGTAGGTTGTCTGTCCGGCATTGCTTCCGGGTATCTGATACGTGTAGTACGCGCCCCCGCTGACGCGAAATGGCTTGAGGTTTTTCCGAAACGTCACTCCCTGCGTGAGACCCAATGATCCGAATTGCGTCACCGGGAAACGCCCTTCCGGGGCAAATCCACCCGGAGGTGCTTCTGTTCCGGTAAACCAGACCCCGGTCGGCAGCACCAACTGGGAAGTGAGGGTAATGGAAGGTCTCCGGGTATCTGGATCCTGGACAATTGGGCGATATTTGACGGTGAGCGTCGTATCGCCGAGGCCAGTATTGGTAGTGGTCGGACCTCCTCTTCCCTGGTTGAAGCTCTCGGAGTCTTTGGCCCAAAACGTGCCGATGGAGGTGCCAAGACCGATCTCCACGTGATTAGTTAATCCGTAGGCGACATTGATGAAAGGGTGCTGAACGGAATACAAATGGAAGTTACCGTCTTTTCTTTCTGTTAGCAGCGTCATACGATTGCCGTATCGTTTTTCTCCAATCTGAGAAAAGATGAATGGGCGAATGCTGAAATGTCCCTTAGGATGAATATCTACCGCCTGGATGAGCAGCGGTCCGTGTGAGAACGGATTCCAACTCTTGCGGTAGTTCTGAATCTCTTGTTCTGATGGCACCCAGTCCGAAGCAGAGAGAGCAAATGGGTCGGTGATCTGGATGATGGCCAGACCGAGCAAGGTGCACCCCACAATTAAGCCAGTGGTGAGGTAGATCGGTTGTAGCAGCAGAGCAATCATTATATTCCTACTATTCCGATCATGATTGTTGTGCCATATAGACTAAGTTAATACATATTGTTAACAAGTAATTTATATTGCAACAGTCACCGTCCTAGCAAGCAGAAGCTCAACATATCACCTTGGAGAGAATCCGCCTTACAAACGCCAACAGCGGATATGGCTTGGCAGGGGTATCGGATTAAAAAGCCTTAGATGACAGGAACTTTGGTGGCGGTGGGCGGGATCGAACCGCCGACCCGCGGCTTATGAGTCCGCTGCTCTACCAACTGAGCTACACCGCCACAGATGGAGTTTGTACCAAGTGGTGCGTTCTGCGTCAAGAGGTATGCTGGTGCCGTTACAGCGAGCCAGGTCTTCGATCTAAATGGAGTAAGGATAGAGAAAGAGGATGAACGGAAAGATCGTCAGCCGATCAAATCAGGATTGAGTCTGTCCAACGAACGGATCACACTGGCTTTAATTTCATTGTAGATGATGGCTCGTCCGACTTGCCGAAGACGGCTGAAGACTCCTTCCACAATAACCTGGTCTCCGTTGTGCACGTCTGCCTTGCCCAACCCCACCACCTTCACTGAACCACTGACGTCCTTGAGCAGGAATCCGTACGCCGGCTGCCCTTGTCTGTTGGTGGCGATCTGAAAATTGGTGACCCGCCCTACCACCACCACCAATTGCTTATCGTACTGGTCTGGGTGGGAGAGCAATTCGGTGATCTCCAGCATGCCCGCCGTGGAAAGCCTGGTTGGCGCCAATGCGAGCAGGAAGGCTGTCGCCAGGGAAGCAGCTCGGGAAGCTATGAAAAGAGCGCGCAGGGGCCGAGCAGTCATCGCAGAAGATTCCCTATAAACAGGCCCATTATACTACCGCCATTACGATGAATTTCAAGATGCATATCTAGACAGGCGGACGGTCAACTCGGAGGTCCGACGATGATGGTAAGACCCGGGCTGGATCGAAACAAGACGCGGCTTTTCTAGCGTAGATGGGGGTGCTCCTCGCCCGTGAAGCTTTTCAGAACATGCTCTCCCATCTCACTAAGTTGGGGTGCTTCCGTTTTCTTTTCTTCCAACGGTTCACGAGCAGCCGCTTTCGGCTTCGGGGAAATCCGACTGAGCAACTCTTGTTCTAGCATATCCGGTGTGGTGTCCATCTCGGCCAGGATGGCGGCCAGTCGCTGGAGGGCAAAGAGCGATTGTAACTTGCTGCCATATTCGGTGAGTTGGCTGGATTCCTGGACGATCGTGAGCCAGAAGCGGGTTTCGATTTCCTCAGGGAGTGTGCCGTCTGCGAAGGCCCTCAGCTTCTCCAGTAGGGTCTCCTCGGTCCGCTCAAGGCCGTCGTAGGCAGCCACGGAGCGTTCGATGGGGTGGGCTGAGAGGGCAGCAAAGGTGTCTTTCCACAGATCAACCGGCGGCAGGGCTGCCTGCTCAGCGGCTGATTTGGAAGCCTGGACTTTGGCCTGGAGGCTCTGCAGATACTGGTGGAGAAATTTGAGCTTGCGTCCAGCGAGGCTGCTTGCTGGAATCCCCCAGATGTGCGCGATCTCGTGATCCTGGAGTGTCACTCCCCCCGCTATCGCGTGCTCCCGCTCAATGGTTTCGAGACGTCTACGCTCCCGCTCCAGCTTCCTGAGTCTTGTCTGGTACTCAATGGACAGGCGTTCTCTGCGGTAGTCCTCTTCCTCGATCTCGTCCTTTTCCCATTTCTGCTCCAGTGCCCGAAGCACTGGTTTGGAAATGGCCGTGCGCGCTTGTTTCTTGAGCTCCTGGACCCTGTCTGAATCCAACCCGAACCGCGAGACAAGGAGTTGTTCCGCCAGCGGGCAGAACGATTCACTCAGCGCGATCTGCTTTCGCAAACATTCCATTTGAAGCCATGTGCGTTCCCGTTTCCGGCGAACCCGAGATCGGTATTGCTCGACTCGATCCGCGATCGCCTGAATAGCTTCGCGAGAGATGATCGGGGTTTTGGGCTGGTTCCCGGCCTGAAAGCGCGGATCTGGACGGTCCGCAGCCATGTACTCAATATCCTCCTGCGTGACGTCGAGGTACTGGAGGAATAGCAGGCGCAGCACGATGCGCCCCTGGACCGGCAGGTCATTGACGACGGCCTCGACCTGCTCTGCAGAGAGCACGGTGGCGGTGGGGGTGCCCTTCCTTACGACAGGGACAGGAGAATTAGGCAGCGCCATTCTCTCTTGACTCCAGGTAGGTGGCCACGTATTCACGGATTTGCTGGACTGTACCGCTGGCATAGAGATCTCTCGGTATTTCGACGCGAACGAGGTTGGCAGGATCGACGCCGCGCTCGATGGCGTAGGCTTCGTCCACGTACAGGCTGACTGACCCGTCCGGGTACCTGATCGCACAGAGTGCCGTTGACTCTTCCATGTCCCCTACCGTGCGGCGGGCTTGGGAGCCCTGAGAAAGCTGAGACCCAGCTTTGCTGATAACACAGCAGCCCTCTCCCTGTCAAAGCCGTGGGCTGCCGGCCGCTGTCGCGTCGAAGCACTGCCGGCGCCAGAGCACATAGGCCGTGAAGGCAATCAGGGTCAGCAAAAAGATGGTCCTCACGCGCCCGTACCCAAAGCAGGCATAGTTTGCGGTCGCGTTGAGGAGACCAAAGGCCGCATAAGCCAGGTAGAGCAGCAAGGACCAACGGCGCAGGCGCATGAATCCGTAGCCGATCAGCGTGTGGAGGGTAGGCGACTGCGCTTTCGCCAGGCCTCCCCAGAGACCAGTTGGCTTGGTACAGAAGACGGTCAGCGCGTATTCAGGGTTGGCGATGATGATATACAGGTCCGTGAATGCGGTGAGAAAGAACAGCGCTCCTAAATACCGAACGTCGTGGGCGCGTGCCCAGACCACCTTGAGCGTGGTCCCTAGTCTCGCCAGCCCTGCCTGTGCTGGCACATGGGGAAGAAAGGCATCGTAACTCTGGAACGCCCACCAGGGCAAGACAAGGAGCATGAGGAAGAAGATCGCTGCCCCACTTCCTGCAAGGTGGCCGGTACCCCATGCACAACCCAGCAATGCCGCGGTGATGACAAACGTGGTAGCGGCCTGATCGGGTCTTCGCCTGATGACGTGGCCTAATCCCGGCAGGAGCGCCGAGAGCAGGGCGGCCAGAGGATGATGGGAACGGGCTGAGATCGGAGAGTCAGTTGCCATGCCTCTACGGCAGGACGTACGGACCTGGTTCGACGGCGAGTGAACTAGAAAACGCGGGCCGAGCGCTTCTGCCGGCCTGATGGTCTGGCCAAGTTGACCGAATAGGTGGAGGCCGATGCGTCGAGGTCGGCTGGATCGTCCTCGGAGGGAGCAGTGAGGCGGTTCTGGACAATCGTCTCGTCAAGCCGGAGCCCGCACTGAACGCAACGCCATCCCTGAAACTGTCCCCCGTGTTCCCATACTTCTTCCTGGATCAGCAGGCCTGTGCACTTCGGGCAAGTCATCGGTGGTTTCCTGTGGAGTGTCTCAGGTCTCAGTGGTTCACGCAACGCGGCCGGCATGGTAGTCGGAAGGCCGCACGCCGGTGCCCCAGGAGGGCTGAGGCTGGGGTTTATCCGCCCAATGTGTCGAGGGCCTCCTTCAGGCTCTTCATGATGCAGGTAAAGATCGGGGTGTCGCGCAGTGTATATCGGCTACCCTCTGTTTCGCGCAGCGCCATCACCAAGTCCAGGAAGTCCTCAGGTTTGTCGCTCTCGAAGGCTACCACCCATTCCTGATCGTCCAGGCCGAAGGAGTAGGTGGTGTTCAGTTTCACAGATGGAAACCTGTGCCCGACTTCGATATGCTCGTCCATCATTCCTTGGCGCGCCGCCTTCGTCAGCAGGAACCACTCGCGGGTTTTCAGGAACGGATAGACGAAGATGTACTTGCTCTTCCCGGGGACGATCGTCAGGCGCTTGCTCTCCTGGCCTTCGTGGACATGGTGGTCAACATAGATGGAGCGCTTCGTCATCGAGAGATAGGAGTAAGGCGTTGTGAGGTATTTCCCTAATCCCGTGGCCAGCAGTTTCGACGTCATTTCCTGGAAGAGTTCCAGTTCGTAGCCGATCCGCCACAGCATGAAGTCACAGTCGCCTCGAATTCCCACCAAGGTGTAGGGGATGACCATGACTTTGCCTGAATATTCTTCGATGACCCGGATAAACTCCTGCTTGCCCCGGCTCCGTTCATCGTCCGGCAGCCTACGCCAGGCAGGATCGACCTTGTAGAACGCGAAGTTGACGTACTGACGCTTGCTGCTCTGCTCAGGGCTCCCCATTGCCTTCCTCCTTACAACTCCAACGGCTTTGAACCGGGCGAGGCAGGAATTTTCTATCACTTGGCCCCCGTTTGTCAACTCACCGGAATTACTGGCAGAAGCCGTTGACAGCGGCCAGGCGATCTGATACTGCCTCCCGCTCATGGATGGGTTGTGCGTTCGGCATGGAACATTTCGAAGTGGTGTGCCGCTGGTTCTTGTTCTGGCCTGTTCTGTGGCTGCTGAGGCGATAGAAGTCCAGCCCACTCGTGCTCAAATTGAGGCTGCACTGGAACGAGGACGAACCGCTGCTGTTGCGAGAATCCCTCCGGATCGTCTGTATGCCTGGTTCGGCACCCCCAACGAACTGGAACCGCGCGGGTTTCTGATGACCAAGATGGTGGGGCTCACCGTGATGGCCGCACATTTTGCACTGCGGTCGGCAACTCCTACTGAATCCGAGATCGCGCGGATCCTCGAGGACCGGGCGCTGTTGATCAACGTCATAATTTTTGGCGACCGCCCGAATTTCGCCGTGGACAGCTACATCGTAGTCGAGCAAGGAGGGCGTACGATCAAACCAATCAAGGTGCGCTTCGACGGCCAGGCCAGCCGCACTTTTGTCTGGCCGCAGGCTCCCGCCTATCGGGCCAAAGTGGTGGCGTCGTTCCCTTATGATGAGCTGAACCCTCGCGCCAAGACCAAAGTCTCGGTCTTTCCAGCTGGCGGAGGGGAAGTCTCTTTCGAGATTGATTTTTCGCAGATCGAGTGATTAGCCCGGATTATTCATGAACGCTTCTGCTGCAATCGCGGATTCGCTGCTGGGCACCCATTGCAATCTGGGAGCAAAGGGTCCCGGCCTGGCCGCTAGCTCTCGGCGGCCAGGCGGGCGGGCTCGCCACGCGACTGCGCAATTTCGCGACGAATCGTCATGAATAATCCGGGCTAGACTGATTCCCAGGAATCGTTCCGTACCGAGGTAAAGGAAGCGTGGCCAGGATGCAGCGGGCGGAAATCATCGCGGTGGGAACTGAGTTGCTGCTGGGAGGACGGCTGGATACCAACTCGTTGTTTCTGACTGACGGGCTTGCCTCAGTCGGGATCGAAGTTCGATTCAAGTCGGTGGTGGGGGATGAGGAGGCTGATATTGTTGAGGCTATCAGGGCCGCTTCCGGCCGTGCCGACATCATCGTGCTCACCGGTGGATTGGGACCCACTCTGGATGACAGGACCAGGCAGGCGGTGGCTCGCGCAACCGGACGTCCGTTGCGTCGGCGGGCTGAGGCGTTCGAGGGGATGCGCCGGCGACTGGCCGTGTGGGGACGGACTCCCACCGCCGCGCAACTGCGCCAGGTCCTCATCCCGTCTGGAGCGGAGGTGCTTGCCAATCCGATCGGGTCGGCGCCGGGCTTTTACCTGAAGTGGAAGGGCTGCGTGCTTGTGGCCTTACCCGGCGTGCCGTCCGAAGCAAAGCAGATGTTTGCTGTCACGGTCGCACCGAGGCTGGCCCGAGAGGCGGCTGCTCAGGGAGGGCAAGAACGAATCGAGCGGCGGATGCTGCAGACATTCGGACTGGCTGAATCCGACCTGGATCTGCGGCTGAGGGGGCTGGTGCGCGCAGGCAGCGGCGTACGGCTGGGATTGATGGCTTCTCCTCTGGGCGTGCTGGTTTCCCTGACTGGCTGCGGGATCGGGTTAAAAGCGAACAAGAAGGTGGAAAGTACCCTGGATCGGTTGGTGAAAGCTGTTCGAAAACGGATCGCGGCGTATGTCTATGCTGAAGGCGACGAGACGATGGAAGAAGTGGTCGGCCGGCATCTGGTGTCGAACCAATTGACGCTCGCGGTGGCTGAGTCCTGCACTGGGGGCTTAATCGGGCACCGACTCACCCAGGTGCCGGGCAGTTCCACCTACCTTGATCGTGTCGTGGTCTGTTATAGCGATCAAGCCAAGATCGAGCTACTTGACGTCCCGAAACGCCTCATTCTTCGCCACGGAGCGGTGAGCGCGGAGGTTGCTGGGTCGATGGCCAGAGGCATACGTCTGCGAAGTCGTACCGGAGTGGGGCTGAGTGTCACAGGGATCGCCGGCCCCAGCGGTGCCACAGCCCAGAAGCCGGTCGGGTTAGTCTATGTCGGCCTGAACGCAGGAAGGAACAGTCAGTCCAGCCTGATCCGAGAGTTTCGATTTCATGGGGACCGCCACTCCATCAAGCTACGGGCGTCGCAGGCCGCGTTGGAGATGTTGCGGCAGTGGTTGGTCAGATATGGGCTGCTCGCACGATCATGATCAGAACCTTTGTCGCAATTGAGTTGGATGAGGAGATCCGGCAGGCGATTGCCGGGACCCAGGGGCAGGTTCAAGAACAGCTCATGCGGCAACTGCGCCACAGGATACCGGGTATCCGTGTTCAATGGGTCCGACCGGATTCGATCCATCTCACCCTGAAGTTTCTGGGAGACATTGATGAGGCGCGTGTCGAAGACATTCGAGCAGCGCTTCTCCCTGCCGTGCGGACGCAGTCTCGGTTTGCGGTAGAAGTTGGAGGGCTTGGAGTGTTTCCAGACCTCAGGGCGCCGCGGGTGCTTTGGACAGGATTGTTCGGCCAGGTTGACGCGCTTATGCGCGTCGCCGCGGAAGTTGAGGCCGCGCTGACTGGCGTGGGATTTCCGCCGGAGCCCAGACAGCTGAGTCCACACCTCACATTGGCCAGAATCAAAGAGCGGTCTTGGGAGGTAGGCAAGGGATTGGCGGACAGCGGGCTGATGACCCAAGCTTTCCGAGTAGGGAGTCTCGCGGTAGACGCGGTCTGTCTCATGAAAAGCGACCTGAAGCCGTCAGGCGCTGTCTACACAAGACTTGTCCAGGCCCCGCTGGAGTAAGGGGCGATGAATGCTGAATGATGAAAGGCAGAGATCACGATTTCTTACATTCAGCACTCATCATTTAGCAATTCATCGATGCATCGTTTTCAGAGACTATGCTTACCAGCATGAGTTGAGTATAATGGGCAAATTGCAAAGCCCAAAAGGAGGCCCCAATGATCGAGCGGACTATTGAAAAGGATGAAAAAAAACGGGCGCTGGACTTGGCGCTTTCCCAGATCGAAAAGCAATATGGGAAGGGGGCCATCATGAAACTTGGCACGGCTGAGTTGCCGGCAGACGTGCCGGTCATCTCGACTGGGTCATTGGGTTTGGACATTGCGCTCGGAGTGGGCGGGGTTCCACGTGGGAGGGTCGTGGAAATCTTTGGCCCAGAAGCGTCCGGCAAGACGACGCTGACGTTGCACGCGATCGCGGAGGCTCAGAGAGCAGGGGGGGTTGCGGCGTTTATAGATGCAGAGCATGCCCTGGACCTCGGCTACGCGAAGAAACTCGGCGTTAATACCGACGAGCTTTTGGTCTCCCAGCCTGATACCGGGGAACAGGCGCTCGAAATCGCCGAAACGCTGGTCCGCAGCGGCGCCGTGGAGATCATTGTGGTGGACTCTGTGGCGGCGCTGGTGCCGAGGGCCGAAATCGAGGGCGAGATGGGAGACCAGCATATGGGGCTTCAGGCACGGCTGATGTCGCAAGCGCTCCGCAAACTCACCGCGGCGATCTCCAAATCTCAGACCACCGTGGTCTTCATCAACCAGATCCGGATGAAGTTGGGCGTGATGTTCGGAAATCCGGAGACGACGACCGGCGGCAACGCGCTGAAGTTCTATTCCTCAGTCCGGCTGGACATCCGCCGTATCGAGTCAATTAAAGAAGGGCAGGAGGTAGTCGGAAGCCGCGTGCGGGTGAAGGTGGTCAAGAACAAAATGGCTCCCCCCTTCAAGCAGGCGGAGTTCGACATCTTGTTTGCTGAAGGGATTTCCAAGGCCGGCGAGCTGGTGGATCTTGGCGTGGAGAAGCGGGTATTGGAGAAATCCGGAGCGTGGTACTCCTATAAGCATGAACGGCTTGGTCAGGGACGAGAGGCGGTGAGAGACTATCTGAAGGCGAACCAGGCGTTGGCGAGGGAGATCGAGGCCCGCTTGCGAGAGATGGCAGGCCTGTCGGCACGGCTGGCCGAAAAACGGCTTGAGAGTCGGCCGGAGGAGAAACGTCCGGAATCGCGCACGGATGAGAAACGGCCCCATGCAGGACGTGCCGTGTCCTGAATGGAGGACCGACAACGTAGGCGTTCATCTAAAACATGGTCGCGAAGCGCATTCCCGCCGCGAAGGGTGTGCCACACCGTCAGACACTTCGGTCCCTTTCTTCCGTCGTTGATCCGACCGAGCAGGCGGCTCTTCGGTATCTGGCCCGTCGGGACAGAACCGAAGCCCAGATGAGAGCCTACTTGACCAGACTGGGCGTATCATCGGCTCACGTCGGGAGCGTGATCAAGCGGCTTGTTGAACAAGGCTATCTGGACGATGAGCGGTACGCGCTCCGATGGGCGAGCGCGCGGCTTGCACGACACCCCATGGGTCGAGAACGGCTCGAGGCAGAGCTGATAGGGCAGGGGCTTGACCGTGACAAGACGGAGCGTGCGCTGGAGCAAGCGTATGGCGGACGGAGCGAGCGCGACTTGGCTCTGGCGCTGTTGAGACGGAAATACGACGTGCGGAATCCAGTGAGCCGCTCCGGCGGATCGAGCCTGCTGAGGCGGTACGGATTTACAGAGGAGACGATCGAAGCGGTGCTACGGAACGGAGAATCATGAATCAGAGCGCACAGGAGCTTCGTCAAGCCTTCACCAGGTATTTTGTCGAGCACGGGCACACGTCTGTGCCCAGTTCTCCGTTGATTCCGCAGGCTGATCCTACTCTCTTGTTCACCAATGCCGGCATGAACCAGTTCAAGGGCGTGTTTCTAGGCGAGCAGACCCGCCCCTACAAGCGGGCGGTGACGGTGCAGAAGTGCCTACGGGCTGGAGGCAAGCACAATGACCTCGAGAACGTAGGCTATACCGCCCGCCACCATACGTTTTTCGAGATGCTTGGGAACTTTTCGTTCGGAGACTATTTCAAGGAGGACGCCATCCGGTTCGGATGGGACTTTCTGACACGCGTGGTCGGGTTGCCGAAGGACAAGCTCTGGGTCACGGTGTTTCGGGAGGACGATGAGGCGTATGGTCTGTGGGAACGGATGATCGGCCTGCCGCCTTCTCGGATTGTTCGGCTCGGGGAGAACGATAACTTCTGGCAGATGGGCGACACCGGTCCTTGCGGCCCCTGTTCCGAGATCCTGATTGACCAGGGAGCAGCGCTGAGCTGCGGCAAGCCGACTTGCGCGGTCGGGTGCGACTGCGACCGGTATCTGGAGATCTGGAACCTGGTGTTCATGCAGTCTGACCGTGACAGCAGCGGGACGCTCAGGCCGCTCCCGAAGCCGAGCATTGATACCGGCATGGGGCTGGAGCGTCTGGCAGCCTTGGCGCAGGGAGCGCACAGCAACTATGACAGCGACCTCTTTCGACCAATTCTCTTGGCAATCGAGGAAGCGGCGGGCAAGCGCTATGGTGTGTCGCCGGACGATGACCGGTCAATGAGGGTCATCGCGGATCATCTGCGGGGCATGGTGTTCATAGTAACGGATGGGATCCTCCCCTCGAATGAAGGCCGAGGCTATGTGCTGCGGCGGATTATCAGGCGGGGCGGGCGGTACGGGCGATTGCTCGGGCTGGGGCTCGATGGGCCATTTCTCCATCGCTTGACCGATTCAGTGATTGCCGAAATGAAACAAGCCTACCCAGAACTGGAACAGACAAGGGGCGAGGTTCAAGAGGTCGTAGAGGCCGAGGAAGAACGGTTCATGGCCACGCTTGAAAAAGGAGAACCCCTGCTGGCAGCAGCCATCTCGGCTGTATTGAGGGCCAACCAGAAGACGATTCCGGGTCAGAAGCTTTTCGAGCTGTATGACACCTATGGGTATCCTCTAGATCTTGCCGCGGATTCAGCTAGGGACAAGGGATTGACCCTAGACCTCGAAGGCTTTCAGGCGGCTTTGGCAGAGCAGAGAGAACGGGCTCGGAAAGGCGCTGACTTTAAGGACAGTAAGGTGGATCAGTTTAAACTAATACTAGCTGGAGCCCGCATCACGCCCACTCGATTTGTCGGATACGAACAGCTCGAGGCGGAAGGGATGGTCCAGGCGATTCTCAAGGGGGATCGGCTGGTCAAGGAAGCAGCGGAAGGAGACGAAGTCGAACTGACGCTCGACGTCACGCCGTTCTATGCAGAAGGGGGAGGGCAAGTTGGCGACCAAGGCCTGCTGATCGGACCGGAAGGCCGGGTTGAGATTCAGGAGACGACCAAACTGGCGCCGGACCTGATCCTACACAAGGGCATTGTGCGC
>JBOHOI010000045.1:0-15570 GCA_050731155.1 Nitrospiraceae bacterium
GCCATCCCCTTCTCCCCCATCACCTTCGTCAAGGCGGACGTCAGCGTCGTCTTCCCATGGTCCACGTGCCCGATCGTCCCGATGTTCACGTGGGGCTTGCGCCGCTCAAATTTCGCCTTCGCCATCGCTGCCTCCTCCCTCCTTAGATTCTTACATCTTGAGCCGGCCCGACCCGACTTGATACAAGCCAGGCCTATCGTCCAGGGCGGCCGGGCTAACTCTAACTGCGCGCATCGAGCGAGCACCGCCTTCGTGTGCGCGCTCTGCGAGGACTGGAGTTAGCCCGGCTGCCTATTACACAACTGTAAAATCCTGCCCTCATTCCCCTCGGTTCTTGGCGATGATCCCCTCGGCAATCTGCTTGGGGACCGGTTCGTATCGATCAAACTCCATGCTGTACGTGGCGCGACCTTGCGTACGCGAGCGCAGGTCCGTCGCATAGCCAAACATCTCGCTCAATGGAACCGCCGCTTCAACGGCTTGCGAGCCAGCCCGCACCTTGATGCCCTGAATCTTGCCGCGCCGCCCGTTGAGGTTGCCGATGACATCCCCCATATATTCCTGCGGGACCAAGACCTCGACCTTCATAATCGGCTCGAGCAGAACAGGATCGGCCTTTCTACAGCCATCCTGAAAGGCCATCGAGCCAGCAATCTTGAAGGCCATCTCGTTCGAATCGACTTCATGGTAGGACCCATCCGTCAGGGTGACGCGAACGTCGCGCACAGGGTACCCCGCCAGGACGCCCGTTTCCATCCGCTCCCTGATCCCCTTCTCAACGGCCGGAATGTACTCCCTGGGAATCACGCCGCCGATGATTTCATTCACAAACTCAACCCCAGTTCCCCGCTCGCCGGGCTCTACCGTGAGCACGACATGGCCATACTGACCACGCCCGCCTGTCTGTTTGATGTACTTCGCCTCTGCTTCGGCCGATCTCCGAATCGTCTCCCTGAACGCCACTTCCGGCTTGCCGACATTGGCCTCGACCTTGAACTCCCGAAGCAGCCGGTCCACGATGATCTCAAGATGCAATTCGCCCATGCCCGCGATGATCGTCTCGCCGGTTTCCTCGTCGGTGCGCACCCGGAAGGACGGATCCTCCTGGGCCAGCTTTTGGAGAGAGAAGCCAAGCTTTTCCTGATCCTGTTTCGTCTTCGGTTCGATGGCCATGGCGATGACCGGCTCAGGAAATTTCATGACCTCGAGGAGGACAGGATGCTTGGGATCGCACAGCGTGTCGCCTGTGGACGCTCCTTTCAGGCCAACGGCAGCCGCAATGTCACCGGCATAGACCGCGTCGATATCCTCGCGTTTGTTGGCATGCATTTTCAACAGCCGCCCGATCCGCTCCTTGGTGTCCTTGGTGAGGTTATAGAGGGGAACACCGGTTTTGAGAGTGCCTGAATAGACACGAAAATAGGTCAATTGGCCGGCAAACGGATCGGTCATGATCTTGAAGGCCAGCGCAGCGAAGGGCTCGTCGTCGCTGGCCTGTCGTGTGACTTCCTTGCCGCTCGAGGGATCGACCCCCACCACCGGCGGAACGTCCAGAGGTGAGGGCAGATAGTCCACCACCGCGTCAAGGATCTGCTGCACGCCTTTGTTCTTGAACGCGGACCCGCAGAGGACCGGCGTCACCTTCATGGAGATCGCTCCGGCTCTGATGGCTCGTCTGATCTCCTCCGGAGTCAGCGAGTGGCCGTTCAAGTACCGTTCAAGCACCTGCTCGTCATGCTCGGCCACGGATTCCAGCATCTTTTCCCGATATTCCTTGGCAAGGTCGGCCAGCTCAGCGGGCACCTCTTCGATCCTGTACTTGGCACCCAAGGATTCGTCGTCATAGAGGTAGGCCTTCATCGACACCAAATCCACCGACCCTCGGAACTCTGCTTCACGGCCGATCGGCAGTTGGATCGGAACGGGGTTCGCCCCCAAGCGATCCACCAGAGACTGCACGCTGCCATAGAAATCGGCGCCGATCCGGTCCATCTTGTTCATGAACGCGATCCGAGGCACCCGGTATTTGTCTGCCTGACGCCAGACCGTTTCCGATTGAGGCTCCACGCCTTGGACGGAATCGAACACTGCTACCGCTCCATCCAGAACCCGCAGCGAGCGCTCCACTTCGATCGTAAAATCGACGTGGCCTGGCGTATCAATGATATTGATCCGGCAGTCGCGCCAGAAACAGGTCGTCGCGGCAGCCGTGATCGTGATCCCGCGCTCGCGCTCTTGTTCCATCCAGTCCATCGTCGCGGCTCCGTCATGCACCTCACCCATGCGGTGGGACACGCCGGTATAGAACAGAATCCGTTCCGTGGTCGTGGTTTTCCCTGCATCAATGTGCGCCATGATGCCGATATTCCGCGTCCGATCCAGGGGAACCTGCCTCGCCAAGTCGTCCTCCGAAAACAAAGGTGCCGCAGCGTCGGCCCACCACACAAGGCTGCGATCCAGGGCAACTGCCTGCGACTCGCAGCGCGGCCCACTCTGCAGCACGAGAATCCGATTTACCAGCGATAATGGGCGAAGGCCTTGTTCGCCTCGGCCATCCGATGCATGTCCTCCCGTTTCTTCACCGAGGCCCCAGTATTGTTGGCCGCATCGAGCAGTTCGCCGGCCAGCCTCTCCGGCATACTCTTTCCCCCCCTCGCTCTCGCGTACTCCGAAATCCAGCGCAAGGCCAGCGACAGTCGTCGGCTCGGCCGAATCTCAACCGGTACCTGGTAAGACGCCCCGCCGACCCGACGCGACTTCACCTCCACAACGGGTTTCACGTTGTCGATCGCGGCCTTGAAAATCTTGAGGGGATCGTTGCCGGTTTTTTGTTGGATGAGGTCGAAGGCTCCGTAGCACACCCTCTCCGCATTGCTCTTCTTGCCGCGCGACATCAGGATATTGATGAACTTGCCGACCAACTTGTCGCGATGGCGAGGATCAGGCGTGACCTCTCGCTGCCCAAACAACCGACTTCTTGGC
Source organism: Nitrospiraceae bacterium (assembly GCA_050731155.1). Classification (GTDB taxonomy): domain Bacteria; phylum Nitrospirota; class Nitrospiria; order Nitrospirales; family Nitrospiraceae; genus NS-7. The sequence goes on from JBOHOI010000045.1 coordinate 2,983, forward strand.
ATCTTCCCTCGTCTTTCGTCTCTCGTCTTTCGTCTTACGTTTCACGTTTCACGCGTCACTTGGGCCGCTTGGCTCCATATTTTGATCGTCCCTGCTTGCGATCCGCGACGCCCACTGCATCCAGGGTCCCTCTAATAATATGGTAGCGGACACCAGGGAGATCTTTGACGCGACCGCCACGGACCAGTACGATGGAGTGTTCCTGCAGATTGTGCCCCACTCCCGGAATATACGTGGTGACTTCCATGCCGTTGGTCAGGCGCACACGCGCGACTTTGCGGAGCGCTGAGTTCGGCTTCTTCGGAGTCGACGTATAGACCCTGAGACAGACTCCTCGCTTTTGCGGACAGCGTTTCAGTGCAGGGCTTTTCGTCTTGCCCTTCGCCAGCGTTCTACCGTGCCGCACCAACTGATTAATGGTTGGCATACGTTCCTTTCCGATCAACTCGCACGTGTTGCCGGCCTCGCCGGCCCAAAGCCGACGGATTATAGTGAAGCACTTCTATGCTGTCAAGGAGTTCCGCTGCTTCGCGTACCTGAAGCACCTCACCCACCCACTCCTGCCTGGGAGTCTCCCTCCTGTCCGATCCCCACAGGCTCGTTCACCAGCGCAGGAGGAGCAGCTTCTTGTTTGGGGCTGATCACAAATGTGTCTCGATACTCCCCGAATCCGGTGCCAGCCGGAATGAGTCGCCCCACGATCACGTTTTCCTTCAGACCCAGGAGCGTATCTTCTCGGCCGTTAATCGCAGCTTCGGTGAGCACACGAGTCGTCTCTTGGAACGAGGCCGCCGACACAAAACTATCGGTCGTAAGCGCCGCCTTGGTAATCCCGAGGAGAACCGGTTTCCCCAGCGCGGGCCGACCTCCGTTGGCCAGCACCCGTTCATTCTCATCCTCGAACACGAATTTACTCACCTGACTGCCCGGGAGAAATTCGGTATCCCCTGGATCTTCGATGCGCACCTTCCGAAGCATCTGTCGAACGATGATCTCGATATGCTTGTCGTTGATCGACACCCCTTGGAGCCGATAGACATCCTGCACTTCATCGACCAAGTACTTCTGTAGTTCCTTGGGGCCCAGCACGTCCAGGATATCGTGCGGATTAGCCGATCCGTCCATCAAGGGTTCGCCCGCGCGGACCCAATCACCCTCGTGGACATTCACGTGCTTGCCCTTGGGAATGAAATACTCCTTCACGTCGCCCACCTTGTTGTCCACCAGCACCTTCCGCATGCCCTTCACGAATCCCCCGTACGAGACCTCGCCGTCGATTTCACTGATCACCGCTTGCTCCTTGGGTTTTCTGGCTTCGAACAGCTCGGCGACACGGGGCAACCCCCCCGTAATGTCTTTCGTTTTCGTGGTTTCACGAGGAATCTTGGCCAGCACGTCGCCCGGGTGCACCGTCGCGCCCTTCTCCACGAAAATATGCGCGCCGACCGGCAGCAGGTACCGCGCCGTCGTCGTGGCGCTCGAGGCCTTCGTGGTCTTGCCGCCTTCATCCTTAATCGAGATGCGCGGCCGAAGCGTGGCGCCCGTTTGCTCAATGACGACCTTCCGTGAAAGGCCGGTGACTTCATCAAACTCCTCTTTCATGGTCACGCCTTCGAGGATGTCGCCATAGGCCACTCTCCCGCCCACATCCGTCAGGATCAGGAGCGAGTAGGGGTCCCACTCCACCAGCTTCTGGCCGATCTCGGCCCGCTCCCCATCTTTGAGTTTGATCTTTGCACCGTACATCACTGGATACTTCTCGCGCTCGCGGCCTGTCTCGTCATAGATGGCGATCTTGCCATTGCGGTTCATCACCACCCATTCGCCCTCTTTATTCCTGACCGCGATCCCGCTATTGTGGACATCCGCATTTTTCTTAGCGTCGAAGCACATAAACCGGAGAACGCCCGCGTGCTTCGCCTCGAGCACCGTTTGCTCGACCACCTTGCTCGCCGTTCCGCCGATGTGGAAGGTTCGCATGGTCAACTGGGTGCCGGGCTCCCCAATCGATTGGGCCGCGATCACGCCGACCGGCTCCCCCCTCTCAACGAGTCGGCCCCGCGCCAGATCACGTCCGTAACATTTGACGCAGACGCCCCGTCTGGATTGGCAGGTCAAGACGGACCGGATCTTCACCCGATCCACCCCGGCCTCCACGACGCTCTTCGCCCGCTCCTCGTCGATCTCCTCGTCGACCTTGACGATGATCTCTCCGGTCAAGGGATCCCGAATATCTTCGGCAGCGAGCCGCCCCAGGATACGCTCCTCGATCGGCTGAATCACCTCGCCCCCCTCGACCAACGCTGCCACAACAATCCCATCGGTCGTCCCGCAATCCAACCCGCTGACGATGACATCCTGCGCGATATCCACGAGCCGCCGAGTCAGATACCCGGAATTCGCGGTCTTTAACGCGGTGTCGGCCAGCCCTTTTCTGGCCCCGTGGGTCGAGATGAAGTACTGGAGCACCGTGAGACCTTCGCGGAAATTGGCCGTGATGGGGGTCTCGATGATCTCGCCGGACGGTTTGGCCATCAAGCCCCGCATGCCGCCCAACTGCCTGATCTGCTGCGAACTTCCGCGGGCACCTGAGTCCGCCATCATGAAAATAGGGTTAAAGATCCCCTGGGTCCGCGCGTCGCCGCCAGTCCCGAGCTCCTTCATCATCTCGTTGGCGACCTGTTCGGTCACATGTGCCCAGATATCGATGACCTTGTTGTACCGCTCGCCGTTGGTGATGAGTCCTTCGGCGTACTGCTTCTCGATCTCGTTGACCTCCCGCTGAGCTTTGGTGATCAATTCCTCCTTCTTCGTCGGAATGTGCATGTTGTCGATGCAGATCGACACTCCTGCTTTCGTGGCGTAGTGGAATCCGATGTCCTTGATCTTGTCCAGGAACACGACCGTCTCTCGATGCCCCGCTTGTCGATAGACCGCGTCAATCAGCTTCGTCATCTCCTTCTTGGTCATCACCTGATTGGCGTGCGCAAACGGCATCGACGGTGGCAGAATTTCCCGCAGCAGGACCCTCCCGACCGTCGTGTCAACCAACGCCCCGTCGATCCGCACCTTGATTTTCGCGTGTTCCTCGCCCTCCTGCGCGTCATACGCGATTCGGACTTCCTCCGGCGAAGCAAACACCTTGCCTTCACCCTTCGCACCGGCCCGTTCTTTCGTCAGCCAATAGCAACCCAGCACCATGTCTTGCGATGGAACGGCGATCGGTTTTCCGTTCGCGGGGGACAGAATGTTGTTGATGGACATCAACAACACCCTACTCTCGATCTGAGCTTCGACCGAGAGCGGCACGTGGACTGCCATCTGATCGCCGTCGAAGTCGGCATTGAACGCGGCGCACACGAGCGGGTGCAGACGGATCGCCTTGCCCTCCACCAGCACTGGATCAAAGGCTTGAATACCGAGCCGGTGCAGCGTCGGCGCACGGTTCAAGAGGACCGGGTGTTCACGGATCACCTCGTCCAACACGTCCCAGACTTCCGGGCGCTCCTTCTCGACCAGCCGTTTGGCGCTCTTGATGGTCGTAGCTGCTCCGCGTTCCTCCAACTTATGAAAGATGAAGGGCTTGAAGAGCTCCAGCGCCATCTTTTTGGGCAGACCGCACTGGTGGAGACGAAGTTCCGGGCCCACCACGATCACCGAACGCCCTGAGTAATCGACGCGCTTCCCCAGCAAGTTCTGGCGGAAGCGACCTTGCTTCCCCTTCAACATGTCGCTCAGCGACTTCAGGGGACGTTTGTTGGGGCCACGAATGGCCCGTCCTCTCCGGCCGTTGTCGAAGAGCGCATCGACCGCCTCTTGGAGCATGCGCATCTCGTTCCGGATGATGACACCCGGCGCCTTGAGCTCAATCAGGCGCTTCAAGCGATTGTTCCGATTGATGACACGCCGGTACAGATCGTTCAGATCCGACGTGGCGAACCGTCCTCCGTCGAGCGGCACGAGGGGACGCAACTCGGGGGGAAGGACCGGGATCACGTCCATGATCATCCACTCGGGCTTGTTGCCCGACTTTCGGAAGGCTTCAATGACCTTCAACCGCTTCGCGTATTTCTTCTTGAGCGCGGCCGACGTGGAGCTTTTGGCCTTCGCCTGCAGCTCGTCCCACAGCGCGCTGATGTCGATCTTCTTGAGCAAGTCACGGATCGCCTCGGCGCCAATGCCGGCCTTGAATGCTCCAGAACCATGCTGATTCTGACGTTTGCGGAGATCTTCCTCCGTCAGGAGCTGTTTCTCGTTTAGGTCCGTCTCACCCGGATCAACCACCACATAGGCTTCAAAGTAGAGGATTTTCTCCAAGTGCTTCAGGCTCATATCCAACAGCGTGCCGATCCGGCTCGGAACTCCCTTCAGGAACCAGATGTGCGCTACTGGCGCCGCCAATTCGATATGCCCCATCCGTTCCCGGCGCACCTTGGACTGGATGACTTCGACACCGCACTTATCGCAGACAATGCCGCGGTGCTTCATCCGCTTGTATTTTCCACAGTTGCATTCCCAGTCCTTAATGGGTCCAAAGATCTTGGCACAGAACAGCCCATCCCGTTCAGGTTTAAAGGACCGGTAGTTGATCGTCTCCGGCTTTTTCACCTCGCCGTAGGACCACGACCGGATCTTCTCCGGCGAGGCAACCCGAATGCGCATGGCATCAAACGACACGGAATCGCGCGGCTTCTCAAACAGGGTGTAGATGCCTTCCAAGGTTGGTCCCTCCTTAACGGCTGTTAGTCCTTAATACGTTCCCACTCACCATAGGGTGGATCGGACTGTCCTCTATTGCGCGTGTCCACCGAGCACCTTCTGAGCGTGCGCGGTGCGCGAGCACGGAGGACAGTCCGATCACACCCTTCCTCAGTCCTTCGCCTTGATCAGCTCGACATCTAGACCGAGGCTTTGCAGTTCCTTCACCAGCACATTAAACGATTCCGGCAGACCCGGCTCCAAAAAGGGCTCGCCCTTCACGATAGCCTCATACATCCGCGAACGGCCCGGCACGTCATCCGATTTCACGGTCAGAAACTCCTGGAGCGTGGAGGCGGCTCCGTAGGCCTGCAACGCCCACACCTCCATCTCGCCCAGTCGTTGCCCGCCGAATTGGGCCTTGCCTCCCAGCGGCTGCTGGGTCACGAGCGAATAGGGTCCGATCGACCGGGCGTGGATTTTGTCATCCACGAGGTGGTGCAGTTTCATCATGTACATGTACCCCACCGTGACAGGGCTCCCGAATGGCTCGCCGGTCCGTCCATCGTGCAAGGCAGTTTGCCCGCTGGACGGCAGCTTGCCTTTCTTCAACAGCTCCTTGATCTCTTTCTCAGACGCCCCGTCAAACACCGGACTGGAGACGTGCAGGCCAAGAGCTTTCGCAGCCCACCCTAAGTGGGTCTCGAGGATCTGCCCCACGTTCATGCGCGACGGGACTCCCAGCGGGTTCAGGACGATTTGGACCGGTGTGCCGTCCGGCAGGTACGGCATATCCTCCTCGGGGAGAATCCTGGACACCACTCCTTTATTCCCATGCCGACCGGCCATCTTGTCCCCGACGGACACCTTCCGCTTCATCGCGATATAGACCTTGACCAGCTTGATGACGCCGGGTGGAAGCTCATCGCCGCGTTTCAGCCGCCCCACTTTCCCGTCATACAACGTTTGGAGGATCTCGCCCTGCTCCTTGGCCCGCCGCTCAATCTCTTCGAGCTGTTTTTGCTCGTCAGGATCGCTCAGAATGATGTGTCGGATGTTCTCGTCGGAGAGTTTCTTCAGGATCTCGGCGGTCAACTTGCCCTTCTTTTTCAGAATCACGTCGCCGCTCTCAGGATCCATCAGATCCCGTCCCACGATCTTCCCTAACAGGAGTTTGCGAATCTTCTTGTTCTTTTCTTCATCGATGATGCGCCGCTCATCCTGATGATCCCGTTGCAGCTTGAGCACATCCTCGCTCTCAATGCTCTTGGACCGCTCGTCCTTGTCCATCCCTTTGCGTGAAAAGATTTTGACATCGACGATAATGCCCTCCACGCCCGGGGGCACTTGCAGCGACGTATCCTTGACATCGCCCGCCTTTTCTCCAAAGATCGCTCGGAGCAACTTCTCCTCCGGCGTCAATTGCGTTTCGCCTTTGGGCGTCACCTTGCCGACCAGAATATCTCCCGGCTTGACCTCGGCCCCGATGCGAATGATACCGCTCTCGTCCAGGTTCCTGAGCGCCTCTTCTCCAACGTTGGGGATGTCGCGGGTGATCTCTTCCTTCCCCAACTTCGTGTCACGCGCTTCCACCTCGAACTCTTCGACGTGGATCGAGGTGAAGGCATCCTCCCGCACGAGCTTCTCGCTCAGCAGAATTGCGTCCTCGAAATTAAACCCGCCCCAAGGCATGAAGGCCACCAACACATTCTTCCCGAGCGCCAGTTCGCCATGATCAATGGCCGGACCATCCGCCAGCACCTGCCCTTTTCTCACCGGTTGCCCTATCCGGACAACCGGCGTCTGCGTGATGCAGGTATTCTGGTTGGAACGCTGGAACTTGATCAGGTCATACACGTCCAAGTTGATGTCGCTCCGTCGTCTCCCCTCCTCCTTCTTCCCAGACTCCGCCCGGACGACGACCCGCCTGGCGTCCACGCTCTCAACCACACCGGCCCGTTTTGCCTGCACCACATATCCGGAGTCCCGCGCGACTACAGCCTCCATTCCCGGCCCGACCAGGGGAGCCTCCGTCTTGATCAAAGGCACCGCCTGCCGCTGCATGTTCGAACCCATCAGCGCCCGATTGGCATCGTCGTGCTCGAGGAATGGCACGAGGGCCGTGGCGACGCTGACGACCTGTTTGGGCGAGACGTCCAGATACTCAACCTTGTCCGGCGTCGCCGTGATAAAATCACCCGCGAACCGGGCCGACACGGTTTCCGAGACGAGGCGACCCGACGCATCCAGCTTCGAGTTGGCCTGCGCAATGACGTACCGCTCGCCTTCAATGGCGGATAGGAACTCGATTTCGTCCGTCACCCGTCCTTTCCGAACCTTCCGGTATGGGGCCTCGATGAACCCGAAATCGTTGATGCGCGCATAGGTGGCCAGCGAGGTGATGAGTCCGATGTTCGGCCCTTCGGGGGTCTCGATCGGACAGATGCGGCTGTAATGCGACGGATGTACATCGCGCACCTCGAACCCCGCACGCTCGCGGGTCAACCCCCCAGGACCCAGCGCGGACAGCCGACGCTTGTGCGTGATCTCCGCCAGCGGATTCGTCTGGTCCATGAACTGGGAGAGCTGGCTGCTGCTGAAGAATTCCTTGATCGCCGCCACGACCGGCTTCGCATTGATGAGATCGTGCGGCAACACCGTTTCCATGTCCAGGAGATTCATCCGCTCCTTGATGCTCCGCTCCATCCGCACCAGGCCCAGCCGGAACTGGTTCTCAAGCAACTCGCCGACCGACCGAACTCGTCGATTTCCCAAATGATCAATGTCGTCAATCTCGCCCTTGCCCATCTTGAGGTTCACCAGATATCGAATGACCTCGACGATATCTTGAGACATCAGCGTCCGCTGTTCGAGCGGAAGATCCAGCCCAAGCTTTTTATTCAGCTTGAGCCGGCCCACCGGCGAGAGGTCATACCGTTTGGGATTGTTGAACAGGTTGTCGAAGAGCACTTTCGCGGTTTCGACGGACGGCGTCTCTCCCGGCCTCAGGCGCTTGTAGATCTCCACCATCGCCTCTTCCTTTGAACCGGTCCGCTCCGTCTCTAAGGTATCCAGAATCACCGGCGTCGCCGTGGCGGTGTCCAAATAGATGACCTTGAAACTTTCGACGTGGCTGCCGAGAATCTTCTCGACTACCCCCGGCGTCAGCCGTTGGTTCTTGTCGAGAATCTTTTCCTTAGTGACCGGATCCACCAACTCCGTCAGAACAGCCCGGCCGACCAACTCGGCGGCGGTGACAGGAATTTCCTTGACCCCCGCCGCGCGAAGGCGAGTGATCAGGACTTTGGTCAGTTTCGCCCCTTCGCGGACCAGCGGCTCCTTGCTCCCCTTCTCCGTGACCTCACTGGAACATTTGAGGCCATGATGAATCTCCGGATCCAGTTTGCGAAGGAGCTTACCCTTGACCACCCTGATCTCTTCGACCGGGTAATACATCTTGAGCAGGTCATCGCTGGAATAGCCGAAGGCTTTGAGCAGAATCGTGGCTGGCATCTTCCGGCGTCGATCGATCCGAACGTACAGAATGTCCCGCGCATCAAACTCGAAATCCAGCCATGATCCCCGATAGGGAATGATACGGGCGGAATAGAGGACTTTCCCGCTCGCGTGCGTCCGTCCCTTGTCATGGGTGAAAGAGGCACCGGGTGAGCGGTGGAGCTGACTCACTACCACCCGTTCCGTCCCGTTCACGATAAACGTGCCCCGCTCGGTCATGAGCGGAAGTTCACCGACATAGACCTCCTGCTCACGCACGTCGAGCACTTTCTTCTTCGGTCCCTTGTCTTCTTTGTCAAAGACCACCAGCCGGACCCTGACTTTGAGCGGAACGGCATAGGTCATCCCCTGCTCGAGGCACTCACGCACCTCGTATTTCGGGGTCCCCAATGAATAACTGGAGAACTCGAGCACCGCCGTGTTGTTGTAGTCGGCGATCGGAAAGACGCCTGTCAGCGCCGCCTGGAGCCCCTTGTCCTCCCGCCGCTCGGGATTACCCTCCATTTGCAGAAACTGTTCGTACGACCGCTTCTGGATTTCAATCAGGTCAGGGATGTCGATGCTGGCAAAGATTCGTGAGAAATCTTTCCGCTCAATTAACCCGTTGACAGTCGGTTCCGACATGTCCACGCTCCTCCCGCTAGATCGTCAGGTTCCCTCGATGAAGGCCATCGGTCAGAATGGTCACAGACCTTTCGACTTAATAGCATGATTGACCGATGACGGTTGACAAATGACGGGCGTCCCTATTTCACCTCGACCTTGGCGCCGTTCTCCTCCAGCTTCTTCTTCATTGTCTCCGCTTCTTCCTTCGTCACCCCGGTCTTCACCGGCTTGGGGGCGCCCTCCACGAGATCCTTGGCCTCCTTCAGACCGAGACTCGTGAGCTCCCGGACGACCTTGATCACCTGGATCTTTTTGTCCGCCGCCGCACTGACCAGGATCACGTCAAAGGCCGTTTTCTCTTCTGCGGCAGCCGCTGGCCCACCACCGGCCGGAGCAGCCGCGACCGCCACCGGCACAGCCGCCGTCACGCCAAAACGAGCTTCCAGCCCCTTGACCAACTCCGACAGTTCGAGCACGCTCATGCTCTCGATCGCTCTGACGAATTCTTCCTGCGACAGCTTTCCCTCAGTCGTTGGCATCTCTCCTTCTCCTTTCTTTTTCTCCTGAATGGCACTGATCACACCCACCAGTCCTCTCAACAGTCCGCTCAGCGCAAAGACCAGGCCGCGAATCGGTCCCTGCAGCCCCGAGAGGAGCATGGCGAGCAATACGCCCCGAGCGGGGAGGCTGGCCACAGCGCTTACCTGGGGGGGCTGGAGCAGCTTCCCCTCCAACACCCCGAGTCGAATTTTTATTTTTTCGTCTCGCTTTTCGGCCTGGATAAAATCGCGAAGAAGCTTCGTCGGGAGCACGGGATCGTCATACCCGATCATCAGAGCCAGGGGACCCTGAAGGTGCGCTTTCACGCCAACCAGTGTGGTCCCTTCGATGGCGCGCGCGGCGATCCTATTCTTGAGGACCCTGTATTCCGCCTTGGCTCCCCGCAGTTGCTTGCGCAGCTCGGTGACCTGATTCACGGGCAGCCCGGTGCACTCGGTCAAAATCGCGATCCGGGCCCTTGAGAACTTCTCATTTAATTCGGCCACCGCCGCCGCTTTTTCTTCTTTTTTCATTTGCTTCCTCGTTAACCGTTAATCGTTATTCGTTAAACGCAAGAGCGTGCGACGCTTCACGGTTCACGATTCACGATTCACGTTTAACGTCTTCTCAGCTCCAGAGCTTGGTAATAGCCACCGTGTCCAGTTTGACCCCGGGACCCATCGTGCTGGAGAGCGTCGCGGTTTTCAGGTACCGCCCCTTACAGGAAGCCGGCCTGGCCTTGACCACCGATTCGAAGATCGCATGGGCATTCTCATACAACCGTTCCGAATCGAACGAAACCTTCCCGATCGGCACCTGCACGATGCCGGCCTTCTCGACTTTATATTCAACTCTCCCCTTCCTGATCTCCGCGATGGCCTTCGCCACTTCGAACGTGACGGTGCCCGCCTTCGGGTTCGGCATCAGCCCGCGAGGCCCGAGCACCTTGCCAAGTTTGCCGACTGCGCCCATCAGGTCGGGAGTCGCGATTGCTTGATCAAACTCCATCCACCCGCCCTTGATCTTCTCCATGAGGTCCTCGGCACCCACGTAATCCGCACCGGCCTGTCTGGCCTCCTGTTCTTTCTCCCCTTTTGCGAACACGAGCACGCGGAGTTTCTTCCCGGTCCCATGAGGAAGCACCGTCGTGCCTCGCACCATTTGATCCGACCGCTTGGGATCCACCCCCAGTCGGATAGCCACATCCACGGACTCATCGAATTTCGCGTAGGCGGTCCGTTTCACGAGATCGACGGCCTCCTTCAGTCCATAGAGTCGAGGCTCAACTTTGCTCCCAGCCGCCTTCATGTTCTTGCCCATGTGGAACTCCTTCGCCTCGCCACGCAAGGCCGCCCGCTAACCCTGGATCACAATCCCCATACTCCGGGCGGTTCCCTCGATGATGTTGATGGCGCCCTCCAGATCCGCCGCGTTCAGGTCGGCCATTTTCAGCTTCGCGATGTCTCGTAATTGAGCTTTGGAAATTTTCCCGACCTTATCCTTGTTGGGGACTCCCGATCCCTTGATGATTCCGGAGGCTTTCTTCAGAAGATCGGACGCCGGCGGTGTGCGCGTCACAAACGTGAACGTGCGGTCCTTATAGATTGTGATCACGACCGGGATGATGCTGCCTTCGTCTTTCTGGGTCCTGGCATTGAATTGTTTGCAGAATTCCATGATGTTCACGCCATGCTGCCCGAGAGAGGGGCCGACAGGAGGAGCGGGATTGGCCTTCCCCGCCGGAATCTGCAATTTGATCTGCCCTGTAACTTCCTTTGCCATGCTTGCTCCTTACCTTAGCCGGAACGCGCTCAACCGTCAGACCTCAACAGACCGTGGAAAGCTGACTGCTGAACACCGAACTATTAGATCCGCTCGACTTGCAGAAAACCCAACTCCACCGGCGTTGATCGACCAAAAATGCTCACCAACACTTTGACCCGGTTGTGATCAGCATCCACGTCGTCCACCAGACCATTGAATCCCAGAAACGGACCGTCGATGATGCGGACGTTGTCTCCTTTGATAAACCGGACCTGTTCCCGAGGCCCGGCGGTTCCAGAATCCACCTGCTTGAGCAGGGATTCCACCTCATCCAGAGTCAGCGGGATCGGTTGCGCGCCGCCTCCGACGAAACCAGTCACTTTGGGCGTTTCCTTAATCATCAGGAGCGTCTCATCGGTCAGCGGGGTTTCCAGCTCCACCAAGACGTAGCCCGGGAAGAACTTGCGCTTGGACGTCCGGCGCTTTCCATCCTTGATCTCGATGACCTCTTCCGTCGGGACAAGCACCTGACCCAGCTTTTCGGTCAGCCCCATCTGATTCGCTCGTTCTACAATACTGGTCCTGACCCGCCCCTCAAACCCAGCGTAGGTATGGATCACATACCAATGCTTGCCCGGCTCCATCCCTAACGAACCTCCTGGCTCACCGGCGATGCTCATATCACCTTGCTGACCAACCAGACCAGGAACGAATCCACGAACGAGAGATAAATCGACATGATCACACAGAACACGATCACAACTGTTGTGGACCCAGTCGTTTCACTCCTGGTGGGAAACGACACCTTCTTGAATTCGCTTTTGACGTCGGCCAGAAATTCAACGACGAAGGACCATAGTTTCTTGAACACGGAACGATCCCTTCCTTGATCACTATCAATGTGTGGCCGAACAGCTCACAGGTCCACCGTGGCAGGGGCACCAGGAATCGAACCCGGACCTTCGGTTTTGGAGACCGACGTGCTAGCCGTTGAACACCATGCCCCTCTTCCCAAATGCCGTGAGGCGTGAGGTGTAAGGGGTGAGGGGGATGCCCGGCAACCAAACCCGGACACTGTTTTCCCCTGTCACGCCTTACCTCTCACGCCTTACGGTTATTTCACCTCTTTATGCGGCGTGTGTTTCCGGCAAAAGCGACAATATTTGTTCCGCTCGAGGCGGTCCGGATCGTTTTTCTTATTCTTCATGGTGGAATAATTTCGCTGTTTGCAGACCGAACAGGCCATCGCGATAATGTCCCGCATCTCCTACCCCTTCCCTTTTACACTCGGCCGTGATCGAGCCGTTGTCTGCAGGGACAGCTGGGGTGATTCCTCCTGCGCCCGTCGAGCGGGCACCGTCTTCGTGGGCGCGCGCTGTGAGCAGAGAGGCCGCCTAGCCGTCCCGTTTCCGACACCATCACGCCAGAATTTCCGTCACCACGCCCGAGCCGACCGTCTTGCCC
>JBOHOI010000046.1:0-15516 GCA_050731155.1 Nitrospiraceae bacterium
TGCTCCAGCGCAAAATTATCAACCGCCTTTCGAATGACCGCCAGAATGGCAAAGAGCGTGAGCGGTGAGCAGAAGACGACACCGTTCTTGATCCCATCGTCGAGAATGGAGCCGTCCTGCTCATGAATAAAGGCGTAAATCTGTTCATTGGGAATAAACAGGAGCACGGAATCCACGGTGTTCTGCTCAGGATTGATATAATCGCGAGTCGCGACCTCTTTGATCCGGGCTTTCACATCTCTCATGAAATCCGCCCGGTACTTGGCCTTCTCCGGCTCAGACTTCGCTTCCAGGAACCTCAGATAGTTGTCTAAGGGAAACTTGACATCCATGTTCAGCCTGAGCTTGCGAGGCAACAAAAAGGTAAAATCCGGGCGAGTGCCGCCTCCAGCGATCGCTTTCTGCTTCACATAATTCACGTTCTCCACAAAGCCGGCGAGTCGCAAGACATCTTCCGCCATCCGCTCACCCCATTGTCCCCTGGCTTTAGTGCTGGCCAGCGCCTCGCGCAAGGTGCTGGTGGTCTGCACGAGAGCGGCGGTCTGCTCCGTGGTGGTCCTTAATTGGCTGGCCAGTTGACCGAACTTCTCGACTCGGTCCTTCTCCAGGTCCTTCATCAGGGCTGAGACCTTCTCGAGCTCGGACGTCATGCGCTCTAGTTGCTGATCAATCAGGCCTTTCTTGGCGTCCAGCTCTTGGGCACTCGCTGCTCGTTCGGAGTCCAGCCTGGCCTTGGCGATGTCCAGGAACTTCGAAAGGGCCTCCAGCGACAGGTTCCCGAAGCTGGCTTTCATTTCCTCCGCCAGCTCCCTGGCTGTCTTCGCGTGAACGAGTCTCAACACAAACGCGGCCAAGAGACCGATGACGAGTCCAGCCAGAAGCAGCAGAAGCACACCTGTCCAGTTCATACAATCCTTCAGAAGTCGGACATTTCGTAGAAGGATGGACCCTAGCCGATAAAAAATCAACTAGCTAGTTTCATGTGCCACCAGTTCACTATGAATGCAAGGAACACATCTCTCTTACTGTTCAAAAGTTGGGTCAACCAGCAAATATTCTTCTCAACCGCCAAAGAGTCTTTACTTTAGTCGTGAACTTGGTCTAAAGTACCTCGACTCAGAGGCCGTAGACTCTACTCCAACCCCGCCACGTAGTGGAGAAAAGATAGTGTCGACGACCACTGAAATTCTCCCAAGGACCTTCGTGCATGTCCCGGGGATTGGCCTCGGTACAGAGAGGTCGCTTTGGGAGAACGGAATTACCTCCTGGCAGAAGTTCCTGAGATTATCACCTAGAGTCCCCGCTCCCCTTCGCTCCCGAACTCAAGTCCATCGGTTCATAGAACAGTCGGCCGAAGCTCTTCGCAAAGCCGATGCGGCCTTTTTTAGGAGGCATCTCCCGCACGGAGAATGGTGGAGACTCTATCCGAACTTCGAGTCAAAGGCTGTCTTTCTCGATATCGAGACTACCGGACTCTCTCACTACTATGACGAAATTACACTTGTTGGACTCTATGACGGCCAGCGAGTAAAGACCCTACTTGCCGGGCACAATCTTGAAAGGCTGTCCGAACTGCTCCAGCCGTACGATATCATCGTCACCTTTAACGGAACATTATTTGACATACCGTTTCTGAGAACTAAGTTCCCCCTACTCCGTCTTCCTCCAATTCACCTCGATCTGCGATATCTTCTAAAAAGGCTGGGTTTTTCCGGAGGGTTGAAGCAGATAGAGCAGAAGCTCGGCATTAAGCGTAGCAAAGAGACTGAAGCAATTGATGGGCTAATGGCAACAGTGCTATGGGCTCGTTATGTCAAAGGAAATATTGCGGCCTTAGAACAACTCATCCAATACAATGCCGCCGATATAACAAGCCTCCCGACCCTGATGCGATTTTGCTACCAACAGCTAACCGAACGCCTTTTGCACGGCAGGCATTCAGGGATTCCACACCCCCCATTACAACGCCCGAAGAGCATTTCGGTCCAAGTCAGATGGATAAATGGATCAGGGGTCAATCTGATCATTGACCGTGAGTCGATCTTATTAAAGACACGTCCGGTCGAGCGCCCATTGGTGACCATCAGCAATCTCTTGACCAAAATCTCGTCTCGGTCGAAGAATCCCAAAGTTGTTGGAATCGATCTACGTGCGTCGGAGATTCGACCAACAGGTTGGGCGCTCCTTGCTGGCGACAGTGCGAAGACGAGGTTGGTCAAGACTGATGAAGAGATCATCCAGGAGACGATCAGCCACGACCCGGACATCATTTCCATTGATTCCCCACTAACTCTCCCAACTGGACGTTGCTGCACACAAGATACATGTGAATGCCGAACCAAGGGCATCTTAAGAGAGTGTGAGCGCACGCTTTGGCGACGAGGGGTTCGAGTCTTCCCATGCTTGCTCCCAAGCATGCAGAAGCTGACAGAACGTGGAATACGCCTCGCCAAAGCCTTCAGGAAGCGGGGCTATACAGTTATTGAAAGTTATCCGGGCGCCGCGCAAGATATCATGCGGATTCCCAGAAAGAAGTCGAGCCTGGACGATTTAGCACGAGGGCTCGCGGCTTTTGGAATCAAAGGGAAATTCCTCTCAGAACAAACCAACCACGACGAATTGGACGCGATCACATCAGCCGTAGTCGGCTATTTCTACCTCACCGGCTACTACGAAGCGCTCGGCAATGAGCGCGAAGACTACTTGATCATTCCCAAGCTCGATCAACTTCTCTCGAAATAAGCCTTCTGCAAGAGCTTACATGCCTCTTTCGGTTGTGGTTGGTGGGCAATACGGGTCCGAGGGCAAAGGGAAGATCACTTCTCATCTTGCTCTTCGGGATGATGTGGATATCGTGGTTCGCTGTGGTGGTCCCAATTCAGGGCACACCGTTGATTTCGGCGGACAGCGACACGAACTTCGTAGTCTACCGGCTGGATTCCTCAACCAGCAGACTCGTCTTCTCCTCGCTACAGGCTCGGCAATTAATCCTGAGATTCTTCTAACGGAGATCAAAATTGCGGGGATTGATCCGAAAAGGGTGGGGGTTGAC
The DNA here is from genome assembly GCA_050731155.1 of Nitrospiraceae bacterium. Lineage (GTDB taxonomy): Bacteria > Nitrospirota > Nitrospiria > Nitrospirales > Nitrospiraceae > NS-7. The sequence continues at coordinate 3,053 of JBOHOI010000046.1, forward strand.
CGCCATGCAGGGATCATCTCCTCTTCAGACGGCGAAGAGGAAAGTAAGCTACTCCTCAGAGATCGCCTTGGGTCGACCCTATCGGGAACCGGCGCTGTCGTTGCGAATCGAGCCCTGAGAAAATCCGAGTTCAAACTGGCTAAGGACGTTCCTGAACTGCGGAGCTTCCTAACGGATGTTTCAGCCGAGGTAAATGCCACCCTCGACAAGGGCGGAAAGGTGATCATCGAGGGGACGCAAGGATTTGGATTGTCAGTGTATCATTCGCCGCACTACCCTTACGCAACCAGTCGAGATACCACAGCGAGTGGCTTTCTCAGCGAGGTCGGTGTGAGCCCGCGCCTTGTTACGGAGATCGTCATGGCGATACGAACCTATCCAATCCGAGTTGCGGGCAACTCTGGTCCTCTTGAAAATGAAATTACGTGGGAAGAAGTTCGGCGGCGGAGCGGGTATCCAACCGATATCAGGGAGTTCACGACGACGACCAAGAAACTCAGGCGGGTCGGTCTATTCAATCTTGCCTTAGTGCAAAAGGCTGCTACGGTGAACCGGCCGACACAGATTGCTCTCCACGGGGCAGATTATCTTTCCTATAGAAACAAGTCAGTCCGCTCGTTCCATGAACTGGAGGAGGGCACAAGAGCCTTCATCGAGATGCTCGAACAGAATCTAGATGTTCCAGTCGGATTAATAGGGGCGGGTCCTGCGAATGAGGAACTTGTAGATAGAACATGAACATTGTCGAATTGATTTGGCCAAACCTCACGGGAAAGCCTCTTTAGCTGACGGGGAGCAGCCGTGCCTTTTGTAGACTATCCAGGTCTTGCGAGTAGCGATACCGATGCCCAGGGCCGCTTTCAGATAGCAAAGCAAGACGACCCTTTCCCAAGAATCGGGCCATCGCTTCTGAATTCGGCCGATATTGAGGACTATGTCCGCATGACGGGGATGCTTCATCCCTTCAACCGGGGAAAATTGAAATCGGCCTCGTACGAGGCTGCGATTCGCGGTCGGTGTATCTGGTGGGATGCCAAGGGTGAACAATGCGAGGTGCAATTGCAAAAGGAGGGAGATGAGTTTCGGTTAGAAGCCAACTCGATTGCCTTTGTGCAGGTTGAGCCGTATTTCAGGTTGCCCAACTACATTGCTCTCCGGTTTAATCTGAAAATAACCCATGTTCATCGCGGAATACTTTTGGGTACAGGGCCTCTCGTTGATCCAGGTTTTGTAGGAAGATTGCTTATCCCCCTGCACAACTTAACGACGAACCCTTATCGTTTTCGGTACGGGGACGGATTGATTTGGATCGAGTTCACGAAGACGAGCGTTTTCCCAGAATGGGTACAAGACAAAGAAACTGCAGTAGGGCTTACCCGAAAAGGAAGTTTCCATCCCTTTCCAGAACCCAAACACGATCTTCCACCGGAGGACTATCTTCGGAAGGCTTCTCCCCACAAGCCTATTCGAAGTTCAATACCCGAAAGCAAAGAAGACGCTAGAGAGGCCAGGGTACTCGCCAAGAGAGCACACGATCATGTGCAGACGCTACAACTTGCAGGAGGAGTTGTTCTGCTGTTGACATTAGGAGGCCTTGGCTACGCGACGTGGACGCTGATTCAGGATGCCTGGAAAGCGGTTGCTGACGTCCAGCAGCAGTTACACTCTCACATAGAGCGGGAGAAGGACCAAGCGCGCATCCTTGAGGAGATACTGAGTCGGTACCAATCAGCGCAGCGTAGCTCACCGGAGGGCCCCACCCCGAAACAAAAGCCACTGCAAGAAGGTCAGAAGACACAGCGTTAACCAGACACATGGCACCTCACGCGCAGCTCTTGATTGCTCAGCCCCAGTTTCGCAGCGCAGGTTTCATTAACCAGAAATGAGATTGTTTTCGTGGATGAAACTTCCTTGGCCAGGGTCATCGCGTTGAAACTGGCGGACCACTTTTTGGTACTTGCTGTAGCTACAATGGCTATCTTTTTGGGGTATCGCCTGTTTGCCCTTTTGCCCATAGAACGAGACCCGTTCGGCATGATCCATCCACTTAGCCTAAAAGCGACATGGCCTAGGATAGTGCCTGGAGCAGTCCTTGTTGCGTTTGGGAATTGGTATGATCATCTGGTATGTCGGCTGGCAATTGTGCTGAGGCGACTAGCCCATGCTCTGGCCCATGAAAATCAAAAGGGCGGTCTAGAGTGAACAGAGTCAGAAATGGGACAAATGGTACTCGCCTTTGAAGTGTCGTCATTGAGCGCCCTCGGGGAATTTCAGGGCTATACCCTGAAGACCGAGGAGTATTTAAATGTTCTGCTCCATCCTTTGAACAATCGCTTTGTAGACCGTAGGTCAGCTGAGCATGATTTCGGCTACAAGCAGTTGATTCCCTATGTTGCTCTTCGCTATAGAGATTCAGTGTTCAGTTATGTGCGTGGGAAGAAGTCGAGCGAGTCGCGTCTAGTTGCAATGAGGTCCATAGGCGTGGGTGGTCACATAGAGCCGACAGATCACAGCCTTTACTCATCTGATCGTGACATGTACCTCGAAGCCGCAAAGCGAGAAGTGAGCGAGGAGGTGAAGCTTGACTCACCTTATGTTGAACACATCGTAGCTTTGATCAACGATGACTCCACCGATGTTGGTAAAGTCCATTTTGGAATTCTCCATATTTGGGACTTAGCCGAGCCGAATGCGACCAAGAAGGAGGGGCTCATCACTCAGTCCGGTTTCCTAACCCTTGACGAGCTCAAAACTCGTGTCGCTGAACTGGAGACCTGGTCCCAAATCGCCCTTAAGGTGCTTGAAGACCCACAGATTCTACCGTATACATCAGATTCCGCCTGTATCCAGCCGATCCTGGCCGCGCAGTGTGAGGCGGGCAATGATGACGCCCCTAGGAACACGACTTCCGAACGATTATTGGCAAACGGGAAAGGAGCTTCGCCATGACCTGGCCCAACTGTCCGCGTTGCGGCAAAGGATTTGTCCGACGCACCTATCTCGAAGGGGTGTTCGATCACCTCTTGGGCGCTGTGTACCTCTACCCCTTCCGCTGTCAGGTCTGTACATACCGGTTTAGGGCTCTCCAGTTCGGCATGCTGCACTCGACACAAGTGCCTGATCGACGTCAGTACCAGCGCATTGCGGCTGGGTTCTCAGCGTTTTTGGAAGGGCAGCAGAAGCGAGAAGAACAGGTAACGGACCTGTCAATGGGAGGCTGTACGCTGCAGGCTGAGACTCCGTTATCAGAAGGGGCGTTCTTGCAACTGCTGCTGCGAGCTTTCGACCGCGAACCGCCGATCCGGGTCGATACCGCGATTGTCCGGTCCGTTCGTGCGAGGTCTGTCGGCCTGCAATTCCTTGAATTTCCAGCCGGAGAGAAAGACCGCCTTAGCCAGTTTGTGTACTCGAATTTAGTCAGTTACCGCACGGCCCCTGAGGTGTGACCTCGGGGGCACCTTCCTATGGGCGCGTTCTGCGCTGTGGACTCCTCACAAGCAGGTTGTCGATCAGGCGGGTACGACCCAGCCTGATGGCCCCAAGCAAAAGAGCGCGGTCGGTGACGCGGTTGAGCGGTCCAAGGGTCCGCGGGTCGCAGACGGCCAGGTATTCAACACGAGGCAAGGGCTGAGCTGAGATCGCGTCGAACATGACTCGGCGGATCCGGGCCGCGGAACGAATTCCAGCCCGGACCGCAGCCTGTCCTGCTCGTAGGGCAGCATACAGCACCGGCGCAGCGCGGCGTTGAGCGGGCGCGAGATACTGGTTCCTGGAACTCAAAGCCAGGCCGTCTCGCTCTCTCACGGTTGAGCAAAGCACGATTCGTACGCCGAGATTCAAATCTTCAACCAGCCGTCGTACAAGCGCAGCCTGCTGAAAGTCCTTTTGGCCAAAGAAGGCGAGCTGTGGTCTTGCGAGGCTGAGCAGCTTCGTCAGGACGGTGGCCACCCCTTCAAAGTGGTGAGTCCGGACTTTGCCTTCCCACCGCTGCGACAGGCTGCGAACCTCCACCGACGTTTGAAACCCTGGCGGGTATATGCTGGCCAGTAGCGGCGCAAAGAGCACATCCACTCCTTCCCGGCGACATAGCGCGGTATCGGACCGAAATCGTGTTGGATACCGCGAAAAATCTTCTCCACGGCCGAACTGACGCGGGTTCACAAAAAGACTCACGACGACCGCATCGCACGACAGACGCGCTCTCCTGATGAGGGAACGGTGCCCGGCGTGAAGCGCTCCCATCGTCGGCACCATCCCAATCACCACTCCATCTCGATGGAGCGTGCGACTCCACGCCGCAAGGGTTGCGACCGATCGAATGATTCGCATCAAGCTTGGTTGTTCTCCGGGGCTCGAGCGCTGGACGTCTTGCATGTCGGGCGAGAGCCATACCGGGAGTTGGGGGGAGGAACGAGCCGGCGAACCTGGGCTTCATCGGCAAGGTCCTCGAGGAGATCTTTGACCGTCCGTTCCAAGATAGGATGGCGCCAGTCCGGATCCAGCTCGACCATCGGTGTCAGGACGAACCGCCTCAGGTGCAGGCGAGGGTGGGGGATCACGAGGCACGGATCGTTGATAATGCGGGTCCCGTAGAACAGGATGTCCAGGTCCAGCGTTCGCGGGCCATCACGCCGTTCCTGGTTGCGACCCAGCGCCCGCTCGACCTCGCAGCACAACTCGAGTAGGCTTTGCGGAGTCACCTCTGTTTCGAGTTGCACGACTCCGTTCAGAAACCACCCGCTTCCCGGATTGCCTGGGTCGTTGACCGGCTCAGTTTCGTAGAGAGATGACACGGCAGTCACCTGGGTGGCAGGCAGGAGGCTCAACAGCGTCATAGCACGATCGCAGAAATCCAGCCGATCGCCCAGATTCGACCCGAACCCGATGAAGACAGTCTCACGAGGCATGTTTTGGATGTTGAACGTCATTCGTTAATCGTGAATCGCTTGAGTTGCGTCACAGAGCCTAAGCTGCGGTTAACGTTTAACGGTTAACGAAATTCAGAATCCCGCTTTTCTGATCCGTTCGACCACCTCCGCCAAGCGTTCTTTGGGCGTGGTCAACGTCATGCGGATATACCCTTCGCCTGCCGCGCCAAATCCGTTCCCCGGCGTGGTCACGATACCGGCCTTTTCCAATAGGTGCGCGGTGAAAGCGGTCGAGGTGTAGCCCTTAGGAACGGCGATCCACGCATAGAAGGCAGCGGGGGGCATATCCACATCCAGCCCGAGTTTCTTGAGTCCGGGCACCAGCACGTCTCGTCGCTCTTGGTAGAGTTTTCGAAGTCCATCAGTCAGTTGGTCGTCGGACTGAATGGCCGTGATCCCCGCTTCCTGCACGGCCTGGAAGATGCCGGAATCAAGGTTGCTCTTCACCTTGCCGAGTCCCGCGAGGATCTGCTTGTGGCCCACGGCGAACCCGATCCGCCAGCCGGTCATATTGAAGGTTTTTGACAGGGAGTGGAACTCGATCCCGACGTCTTTGGCTCCCTCGACTTCCAGGAAGCTGGGGGGGCGACGGCCGTCGTAATAGATTTCGGAATAGGCCGCGTCATGGCAGACAATAATCTGATGCTCAAGGGCAAATGCTACGACGCGTTTGAAAAAATCCTTGCCGGCCACAACCGAGGTCGGGTTATTCGGCGAATTCAGGAACATGAGCTTGGCCCGCTTGGCCACATCCGTAGGGATGGCGTTGAGGTCCGGCAGGAAGCCGTTTTGCTTCAGCAGAGGCATGAGGTGCGGGATGCCTCCCGCAAAGGTGGTCCCCACCGGAAATACGGGATAACCAGGGCTTGGGACCAAGACGATGTCGCCGGGATCGACAAAAGCCAGAGGGACGTGGCCGATGCCTTCCTTAGAGCCGATCAGTCCAAGCACGTCGGACACTGGGTCCAACGTCACCCCGAAGCGGCGTTGATACCAGTTGGCCACCGCTTGCCGGAAGGAGAGCAGTCCTTCATAGGAGGGATATTGGTGGTTCTTGGGGTCAGCCGCTGCCTGTTTCAGCCGCTCGATGATTGGCGCGGGGGTCGGCAGATCCGGGTCGCCGATCCCCAGGTTGATGATATCCACCCCGCGGGCAATCGCCTTCTGTTTCATCTCATCGATCGCGGCGAACAAATATGGGGGAAGCGTCTTGATTCGGCTCGCGAACTCTATCGGAAATCCGGCCATGCGGGTTGACTCCTTTCAGCTAATAAGTAAAGTCATAAAGTCATCAAGTCTTAAGGTCTCTAAGTCTCCCCAAAGGACTTCTGGACTTTCGACCTTCAGACATTTTTACATCGGTACCTAGGTTACTTCAGAAGGAGGGTGGCAATCAACGTGAAGGGTTGACCAGAAGAACGTGAGCAGGACCAGTCACTTCAATGCAGAACCCCCTCCTTCCCACGCAACAACGCTCTGGCACAAGCACCTCTAACTGCGCTAGAATGCAATATATGAAACATGCGATCAAGACAGCCGAGGATTTAGCCTGGCTACTGGCTCACACGCACGGGTTCCAGGGCGGCCAAGTGACGGACGTACATGTCCACAAGCGTCGGCTGTTGGATGAGTTCGCGGGACGGGAAGTGACCGCCGGGACCATCATTACCGCTGTCATTCGGTACGAACTTCCGATTCAGGAGAGCCGCGGTCTTCATGCCGTGACCCGAGTGGCAAAACTCACCATGATGGGCGTGACGGATTTTTCGATCTTCGAGCAGGAGGGAGCTGATTTTTCGGAGATCGGCGTGACCCATGCCGAAGCCTCTGACGGACGACTGCGCTTCTGGTTCGATCCTCGCGGGGAACTCTACGTGATCTGCGACGAAGCGGAGATCGAGGAAGTGTCCAGGCCAGGCACAAGCAGTCTGATTCCGGCCGGGATGACGGAGTGGACCTTTCAGGCGGAGACCGGTGACCTGCCGCCGGTCGCGTGGTTTCTGGACCAACTCGACCAGGTAGGAATTCCCTGTGCGTGGCGTACACACAAACGCTCCACCCCCGCCCACCCGGCACTCCGCTGGGAAGGACATTTGATCCCCACCGCGGCCCACGACACGCCTCGGGCGGGGGTGCACGTGCAGGCCTATGGTCCTCTGGACGGTTCCGGCTTTGGAATCACGCTCCGCACCTCGGATCCCCACGGCAGTGGAACCGCTCGGCTGTTGGTTGCCCTAGCCGACATTACCGCTCGTAGCTTTGCCGGTACGTGCATGGCTGGCACTCAGGTCATGGAACGGGACGAATGGCTGGCCGGACAGCACCTAGGGCGTGGGGTGTGGCAAGACGAATCGTCTGAATGAGAAGCAGGAAGGGACGGAGTGTCACCCCCAATGAGAAGGAGCTGCCGAGCCGGTTTTCTTGTTGACGCACTCAACCAGGTGCCAGAACCGCAACGGATTGACTTTCTCCTTCCGAGCGACCTGTAGCGAAGTGCCCTCCAGAACCGTGCTCAGTGCGAGATCGGTCCGAAATCCGATGTGCTTGCAGAGGGGAGAGATCACCTTCTCGACGGCGGCGATCAGCTTGTTTCCGTTGCTGAAGTGATTGAGCATGATAATCCGCCCACCTGGACGGCACACCCGGATCATCTCGGTGACGACTTTTCGGTAGTCCGGGACCGCCGTGACCACGTAAGCGGCCATGACGGTGTCGAAACTGTTGTCGGGAAACTCCATCTGGCCGGCATCCATGCGGAGCAGGACAACGTTCTCCAGCCGGTGAGTGCGCATTCGCTCCCGTGCTTTGACGAGCATGCCAGGGGATAAGTCGATGCCCACGACTTTACAATGCGGAGGATACAGGGGGAGGGTGAGGCCGGTTCCGACACCCACCTCAAGGATCTGCTCATCCGGCAGGATCTGCAGACGACGGACTGCTGACTCTCGCGATTCGTGAAAAATTCTTCCGAAAATATGGTCGTATACCGCGGCGTAGTTTGAATACACCCGCTCGACTTTCTGTAGATCCATACGCCCTCCGTTCCCCCGCACCCTTCTCTCCTTGCGTGCCCAGGCATCTCCCCCGGCCACTCTGCCAACCTCTGTGAGTGGGGAGATTCAAAAAGGCGGGAAACCCGGATCGTGGTGCTGTGTCGGAAAGGCCCGCCCGAAAAAAGCCGGCCTACTCTAGCGAAGTCCGGTCACCGAGTCAACAGTCTCTGCGTAATCGCCTCGAAGGGCCTCCCGATATGCCCGCGACGGGCGCACGAATCTTCAATGCGGATCCTCGATGTGGTATCGTACGCCTCATGTTGCTGGCGGGCTTCTTCGGGGCGATTCTCTTCGCCGCACTTATTTTGGGGGACTGGTTTCACTTCACAAGCCTGACGGCCCCTTCAAGCCGCTATGGATGCGGGATTGCGCGCGTGGAGGATCGGCTGCCCCTTGCACCCTTGGCTGTTGTGATGGATCGATTCGACAGCAATGGACTGCTGGCTCTGCCGCATGGGCTCGCGCGATTTTTCCGGGAGGAGAAGCGGATTGTTCTGCGGCCGCAGTACCGGCTCCTTTCGCTGAAGTTTCGGACCGCCTGGCCGATGAAAGGCTCGATTGAGTTGGAGCCGGAAGGCGACGCCACCAAATTGACCTGCGTGAAGCGGATCCCTTGGTCATCGGCGCTCTTCACCCTCCTGTGGTTTGCTGTCGTGGGAGTGGGGACGGTCGGCTTCATCATCTCCTTCCTGGCCAGCGGAGGGCTCACATCCCTCAGCGGCGTCCTGATGGGGCTTGGGATCACCGGGCTAGGACTCCTGGTGCTCGCGTTCGGCCTCACCACGGTTTCGCTTGCCTACCGCCTCGAGAACCAGCGTCTGACGGAGGCCTACCAAGAACTGCGCGCTGCCTTGGCATCCGGTGGTCCTCGTCCCCTTTAAGGTGAGAATCGGCTCAGTTGGCCGTTCGCGTTGTACTGTCAGCGCGATGGGTTTTCCCGTGCGTGCTTGTCTCTGATCGCCTTCGCGCGAAGATCCAGTTGATCTGCCTCTTCCTTGCGTCCGCCCTTCCTGAGCAGAGCGGCGTAGTGCTCCAGGCTGGTTGCGACGCTCAAATGGTCTGGCCCCAGGGTCTTTGACCTGATTGCGAGCGACCGCTTGTAGAGAGGTTCAGCCTGGTCGTCCCTACCTTGGGCGGCATAGAAGCGGGCCAAGCTGTCGAGGCTGGCTGCGATGTCCGGGGAATCGGGATCTAGAGCAGCCTCTCTGATGGCGAGTCCACGCTTGAACAGCGGCTCCGCCTCGCTTGGTTTACCCTGATCCGCGTAGATCTCTGCCAGACTGGTCAGGCTGGCGGCAAGCTTTGGGTGCGACGAGCCAAGCGCTTTCTCATCGATGGTCAAAGCCTGCCGTAAGAGTGTCTCAGCCTCGGCCACTCTGCCTTGGGCTCGATAGAGGGACGCGAGGCTGAAGAGGGTCGTGGCAAGAAAGGGGTGGTCCGGTCCAAGGTTCGTCTCGGAGTATGTTCGTGCTCGTCGCAAGAGCGGTTCCGCCTCGGCGTACCGGCCACGAGTCACATACAGGTCGCCTAGGTTGACAAGACTCGTGGCGATGCTTGGATCTTCAGGGCCAAGCTTATTTGGATTTTCCGGGTCCAGACGCCTGAGGTTTTCAGCCTCATTAAGGGCAGCCACAAATTGGGCCTCGGCCTCCGCATAACGACCTTGGTGATAGGCCTTGTTGCCGGCATCCGTATAGGTTTTCCAGAGGGTGCCTGGGGGAAGGGTCGGCGTATGCACGCCGGGCTGTGCGGGACCACAGCTGATGAGGGTCAGGACAGCCAGACAGAGGAGACCCGCCAGCTGCCGGTGCGTGATGCCACTCATGGCCTTCGACTCCTTTCGACGACGTTGAAAGAGTGTGTATGGGAATCAAGATCTGAATGCATCGAGAAAATGCTCATATTCGCTGGTCAGGTCGCCAGTCTGTCTAGATCGGATCAATCCTGCAATGATGCCGCGGTGCTTCTGGTTCAGGCCTGACTCGACAAAGGCCTGGCGGTAGAGGGCCCATTGCCGAGATGGATCGGTAGCAATTCGTTGCCGTTCTTCAGGGGTCAGTGCCTTGAGCGCGGCGGTGAGGTGGACGATTGCCTTCTCTACGCTATGGTACGGAGGGGCCAGTTTCAGGCGCGCGTAAAAGACTTCCAGGCGGCTGCGAAAATCGTCACGCAGGACCTGGATTGCATCGGGCGTCTCACGCGCCTTGCTCACGGGGTGCCTTCCCGAGCCTCCGTGGTGGAGCAGGATAATGCATTGCGACCGCGCTGGCAAGACGGGCTGGTCTGCTCGAAAAATGGCCAGGCCTGTGGTACAGTTCTCGCCCCTCGATGAATGAACAATGATAGGCAGGAGGTTCACATGCATACCGTGAAACTGGCCATGTCGCTCGCGCTGGCAATCCTGGCGACCATCGGCTGTGCCACACACCCGGGGATGAGGTATCACGGTGGCGGAGAGCCTAGTGCCTCCGCCCTCGAGAGGGGGCTCAAGGAAATGACGGCCTTGATCGAGAAATCAGTCCAGGATCCCGAGAAGGCAAAGCGAGCGCAGGGGATCGTGGAAGAAATTATTGCCGAGGTCAAGCAATCGATCCAGCAGAATCAGCAGTTCCACCAGAAGCTCTACGAGCTGAATGCGAACTACGAGGCGACGCCTGAGGAGTTCACGAAGACTCTGGATGACCTCAACAACGACAGGATGAGAGCGGCGACGAAGATCCTTGGACTGCGATTCAAGATGAAAGCCATGCTGACGGCGCAGGAATGGAAGGCCTTGTCCGAGGGCATGGCTCTGTCCCGGAGCCGGTACCGGCACGGGACCTGAGGGCTCGGGGCGGTGGGTTTCTGGTTCAGCTCAGGCTGCTTGGGTTGGTGGTGTAGTTCAGGAACAGCAGATCGGCCAGCGTTCCATTGAGTTCGAGGGCCGTCAGCGACGCATGGTCAATCCGCATCTGGCGAACGGTCTTCAGGTCAAATCGGAGGTAGTACGCTAAAATCGCGCGGACCACGTCGGCGTGGGAGACGAACAGCAGCCTGTCGGCTCCCTGTCGGGCGCGGGCTCGCTCGACGACGGCGATGGCCCGTGCTTGCACCTCCCTGAGCGTTTCTCCGCCAGGGGGACGAGCTTCCTCCGGCCTGGTGTAGAACTGTTGCCGCGCGAACTCGTCTGTCAGGTCCTTCCAATACTGTCCCTCCCATTCCCCCACGTTAATCTCGGTCAGCCCCCGATCCGCCGTGACCGGCACATGCAGGACCGATGCGAGGATCTCGGCTGTCTGAAGCGCCCGGGCAACTGGGCTGGAATAGAGCGCGCGGATTGAACGGCTCTTGAGAAACGAAGCGAGCCGTTTCGCCTGGGCCTCGCCGTTCCGGTTCAGCGGGACCGGTTGCTCGCCCATGATCTGGCCGCTGCGGTTCCAGTCCGTCTCGCCGTGTCTCACCAACAGGATCGTGGGCATTGAGGTCCCTGCCATTTCGTTAACTCGTCTGTGCGGACTGTTCAGACGGTGCCAAGACCAGGGGCACAGGGGTCCAAGATTCCCCTCCGTCAGTTGAACGATAGAGTCCGCTCCCGTTGGTGCCTGTGTAGAGGATGCGAGTGTCGAGTGGGTTCATGACGATCGTGCGAACATTCAGCGTATCCAGCCTCTTGTTCATCGCCTGCCACTGTGTTCCGCCGTCGAGGCTCTTGTGGATGCCGGCCCGTCCCGCTGCATAGAGGACCTGGGGATTGGTCGGGTCCAGCACGAGGCTGCTGATGAATTGATCAGGCAGGGATTCTCCGATGCGCACCCATGATTCCGCCCCGTTGGTGGTCTTGAACAGGCCCTTGGTGGTTCCGGCATAGACCGTGTGGGGCACCACGGGGTCCACGACGAGGGTGTTCACCCCCAACGACAGGGACGCATCGAGAATTTCGGCCGGAATCAGACCGTTATTGACTTTGAGCCAACTGGCTGCACCGTCTGTGCTTTTATAGACGCCGCCGGTCGTGCCGGCATAGATGACTTGTGGATTGCGGGGAGTCATCGCCAGCGTCACCACGATATGGACTTCTTTCATGCCCGCCATCTGCTCTTCCCAGGTTCGCCCCCCGTTGCGCGTGAGAAAGGCACCGACAGTGGTGGCGGCCAAGATGGTTTGGCTGTTCTCGGGGTGAAACACAAACTGATTGACATAGGACACATGTTCTTTAAGACCGACGTTGTGCGGAAGCCACCGTTGACCGCCATCGGGGCTTTTGTACACCGCGTCCCCCATGGTGCCGCTATAGACCGTGGCGGGGAATTGCGGATCAATCGACAGGGTGGTCACGCGCCGGGCGCTGAATGTCGGCAACCGGTACCAGGTGGCGCCGCCGTCCCGTGTTTTATAGACGGCTTCGTTCGTCGCCACATAGACAATGTTGGATTTGGTCGGATGGAGTGCGATCGCGACGACGGAATCGCTTTGCTTGCCGCAAGCAGGCAGGGTTGTCAGGAAG
>JBOHOI010000047.1:0-15024 GCA_050731155.1 Nitrospiraceae bacterium
GCATTCCCACCGCAAAGAGCATGGCCAGGCCGATGTTCCCGGCCCTGACCCATGGCACGACCATGGTCCGGTTCGCCCGCCTGTAGAGGATGTAGCTCAACATGGTGAGGCAGATCATGACATTGATCGCCCCGTTCTTGGCAGACATGACCCCGTAATTGCCGATCACCGGATGTTGCGCTCCGCCCATCGCCTTGAGCTCGCTCGGCGACATCGCGAGCGTGTGGGGCGTGAGCCAGACGAAGAGACAGGCCGTCAGGCCCAAGACAAGCACCTTGAAGGCGCGCTGGTATCTCTCGCCGCCTCTGAAACGGCCCGTGCTCTGCCAGAGATAATAGTTGATGCCGAGAAACAAGACCCCGATCAGCAAGGCTTGCACGACAAAGAGCCACGTGAGCAACCCGCCCATCATGGTGACGCCCATGCTCTGCCGGAAGGCATAGACCGACCGCATCAGCCAGTAGCCGGCAAAAGGCATCGGCAGCAACGCGCAGACGGTCACGAACAGGAAGACAGACCCCACCCAGTCGTAGTAGGCACGCTCCTCAGCGGATTTGCTCGTCAGGAATCGGTAGGCCGCATAGGCGATAACCACCGCGCCGCCGGACATCAGGTCGGCTAGGAAACGGTGCACATTGAGCGGATTCCACAAGGGCGAACGCAGGAGGTGCCAGACATTACCGAGATAGCGGCCTTGCTCATCCACGCCGGCCGGCGACATCATGAAGGCAATCCAGGCATTCGCCAGCAACAGGAGGACCGCACCCAGCCCGTTGGCCACGATGCCGATAGCGGCATGCACCCATTTCAACGCAGGCGTCGCCATGCGGCCCCAACTGTAGTAGTAGACCACCAGGAAGATGGACTCCGCGAGAAAGACGAAGGCATAGACCGGCATCATCGTCTTGAAGGTTCCGCCCATGTAACTCATGAAGCTCGGGTAGAACCAGATGAACAGTCCGAGCATGAAACTCCCGACCACAGCGGTCAGGGAAAGAGCCAGGAGCGCAACCTGCAGGACGTCGCGAGCCAGTTGATCATAGCGGACCGCAGAGGCTCGATTTCGCATCTTGAGCCCCACGAACTCCATGATCACACAGAAAATCGGAAGCGCCAGCACAAAGCCGCCGAAATAGGTGTGCTGCTGCGTCACAAACCACACGAGGACCCTATTGTCCAGGGAACCATAACGGGGATAGACAGTCGTCACGGACGATGGAACGGGAGGGCCGACCGGCACACCTTCGGTCTTGTAATAGATGTCCTGTGCCGGTTGAGGAGCCGCCTGCCCATGGGCCAGATCCACCACGGTCACAAGGCCAGCCATCAGCAGAAAAAGACCGACGATCAGCACTGGCCTGAGCGGCCGGAACAGAGGCGCGTTCTGTGTGACCAAGCGTGGCATTCAGCCTCGTCTCCCGGTTTCTCTCAGAGCCATACCGGCCGGCGAAATGGACGCCTCGCTCTGTATGACTTTTGGCTTCGACAGGATGCCCATCACAAACGGACAACGCAACAGGGATGGTGGGACCGTCTGCTGAATCTGATTTTCCAGATGCCGCCGATATCCCAGATAGTAACAATAGAGCGCCATCACGCCCGCGACTGCCCCGGCAATCAAACTCTGAACGACTCCACTCCTGACATCTAACCTGAACAGGAATGTGGCAGCTCCTGCAAGCGTCAGATAATAGGTGGCTGCAAAAGCCAGCCCCGGCCACCACCAGAACCGAAACAACTCGGACCAGCCGACTGTGCCCAATATTGCTCGCCATCTACCGGCATGGGAATGGACGAATCCTGGCGTGTCTGGAGTAGGCAGGCGTAAACGTTGTTCACCGGCCAGATAGGCCCACACCGCCACCGTTCCAGCGAACAGGCTGACGACTACCAGTTGACCAAGCTCAGTTCGACCAGCCTCACCAAGATTGGCCAGCCCGAACGATAGCATCGCGCATGCCAGCACCACTGGAATCCCTAACTGCGCGAGCCGTCCTGGCTGTTCCCTGAGCAGAGCCCTGAGGGCAGCCCCATCCGGAAATGTCACAATCTGGTTGCCCTGCTGCTTCAACCGTTGAATATGGCCGATTTCGAACGCGTCCCTGGCAACAGAGGTACAGGCGATGATGATGGCCATCATCGAGGGACCGTCAGGGTGGCGGAAAAAATCATAATCCACGAGGATCTTCAGCAAGGCCAAGACCATCAAGGAAAGCTGAAGGCCGTAAGCGAATCCGATCCAGCGGACCAGCCAACCTATTGTCCGGCGCCCATCCTCCTTCCATATTGTCGCCCAGCCCGCGTTGCGTCCGATCCGATAGGCCCAGGCTGCCGTGGCTGCCGAAATCAGCCCGCTCAGCCCCAGCAAGGCCAGAGGCTCGGACAGCGGAGTAAGATGCTTGATGATTCGGTAGACGGCGAATGCGACCAGGCCTGGCACCAGCATCACGAGACGCTTTCGCTTCCGAACCGACTCCTCCGTCGCCGCCAGGGTCAGCCGCGGCAGGACGCGGAGGGCCAGCCGATGTAACATACGCTACCTCGTCGCTCGTGAAGCGTCGGTCGTGGTTCGTCGCTCGTATCTCGTGTGTCGTATCTCGCGAGATACACTTCACGAGGGACGAGTCACGTTTCTTCGATTACGCTTCACGCTTCACGCCACTGAGCCCGAAATACTTCGCCTTCACTTCCTCCAGCAAGGAAACGGTCACTTCGGATTGCCCTTTTTCGACAGCCGTCCTCTCGAGTTCCACCCGCGCCATCGCTCGCACCGGCGCAGGGATGTTCTCGAGCCGGCGCTCGGCTTCCGGCTCCCAGACAATAGCTCCTCCATGGCGGGCTTGGGCCAATAGCGCAAAGGTGATCACCCGATGCCCCTGCGATCTGGCATAGTCCTCGACCTCATGCCTGACCAGTGGTTCAACGTAGGGAGGCATCCGGTCCAGGACATGACGGGCTTCGGCCGTCCAGATCAGCCGATCCACCAATGCCATTGCTTGATCAGGTGACGCATCCACACCCACTCGAAGCCCGCACCCACGGCATTCAGATCGCACGAGCCAGATCTGCGCACCGCTCTCATCCAGCCGTTCGTCCACTCCTTCCGTGTGTATCCACCGGCCGCAGCCACAGACGAGCATGGGATTACCCTATCTTCCCAGGATATAGGACGTACAGCATGGTATAGGTGACGCTCCCCGTCACAAATAGAGTGCAATAGATGATCATCGTGAATCGGCCCAGCGCCCGGTGCCGTTGCTCGCCGTTGGGCCAGAATCGCTCGATAGTCTTCTCCACACCCAATACCAGTCCGACGACGAGAAGACCGGAGAGGTATACGATAAAGCGTCGCAGGGAGAAATCCGTCCCAAACCTCGTTCCAAAGATCGCATACAGCCCGAGGAGAACGAGCCCGCTCACCAGGAAAATCTTCGCCAATTTTTCTTTCCGAACCTTCAGCTCGCCGGACCGCAGTTCCCGATTGCCAGAGGTGACCTGTTGCGCACGGAAGCCAAGAATAATCATATAGATGGCCATGATCAGCCCGATGATCACTAAAGTTATATGAAACGTCAAGAGGGGGATGAAGACCTTATGATACATGAAGTCCGAACCGCCGAATCCTTCCTTCCCTTCGAAGGCCAGGACACCCAATTGACGGAACAGGTAATAGCTGGTGAAGAACCCCAGCATCGCGATCATCCCGCCCAGCATCAACCAGTGATGGTGATTTCCACGCTGGTGCTTGGCCTGAAACCACCCGATCACGAACAATGTGGTGAACAAGGTCGCCATGAACTGGCTCAGATCCGCCCCGATGGTCGCGTGAGTCCCGAAGAACCCTGGCTGCTTTAACCACTCAAGCATGACTCTCCTCGTCGCTCGCGCTCGTGAAGCGTCGTTCGTCGCTCGTATCTCGTGGTTCGTCCTGTGTAGTTCGTTATGCCTAAAACGAGATACGCTTCACGAGGAACGAGGCGCGTTGCTTTGATTCCGTTTCACGCTTCACGAGGCTTTATGCCCTGGATCACCGCGGTTTGCTCGAACTCGACGACGGACCGAAAGCCGACTTCAGCTAGCCAGCATTGGGCGTCGAGCACCCTGTAGCAACGACCCCGTTCGGTGTTGACCAAGATGTGTACCGCGAAAGCCGTTGTCCAAGCCGGGCTGGTTCCCGATTCATCAAGAAAGCGGTCCTTAATAATCAGGCGCCCACCGGCGTTGAGATGCACAAAGGTTTTTTTCACAAGCGCTGCATTTGCGCCAGAATCCTGGTAATGCAGGATGTCTGCCATCAGCACCACATCATAGGGCCCGCCTAATGGATCTCTATTGAAGTCTCCCGGAAGCAGGGTGATCCTTCCCTCCAGGCCTGCTTCTTTCACCGCTCTCTCTGCGGTCTTCAGGGTCTGGGGCAGGTCAAACACTGTGGCGACCAGATCAGGATAAACCTGACAAAAGGCGATGGCGTTCGTGCCGGCGCCTCCGCCGAGGTCGAGCAGCGTCTTCGTGCCTCCGAGTTCCAGACGCTTGGCCAAGGCCGGCCCGCTCTGTTGCCCGATACGGTGCAGCACGGAGAGCACATTGGCCCCAAGCTCAGGATCCGTTTCAAATATGTGGCGCTTCACCGGCGAGCGCCCGGTCCGGATCGTCTCTTCCAGCTTGCCCCAATTGTCCCACTCCGCATCATGGAGCAGGAGCAGATGGCCAACGTACTGTGGAGAGGCTCTCACAAGATAGGTGCGCGCCACCTCGGTATTCGCAAACCGGTCGTCCTCTTTGGTCAGCACCCGTATCGCCACCAAGGCGTTCATCAGCAATCCGAGGGCTCGTTCGTCAGCCTGGATCCGCTGAGCAATCTCCAGGGCGGTGAGTTGTTTCTCGGCCAACAGCGAGAAGAGATCCAGCTTCACCGCAGCCAGGAGGATCTTTGTCTCCCAGTAGTACCCGAGTTGAAAAATTTCGGCGAGCGAGAGTTCTCGTGGCACCAATGCCCTCGATAAACAAGCAGTTTTGCTATTTACCGAATCGACAAAAAAGGCGTGCAATCTTACCCATATCATCAGCCGAAAGGCAAGCAGCGGAAGGTGGCCTCGGCTGGTGAAGGACTGAGAGGGTGGCCTGGCAATTCCCTGTGCTCGCAGAGTGCGCACGCTCAGAAGGTGCTCCCTCGATGCGCGCAGTTGGGGATCAACCAAGCCGCCCTTGTAAAATGAAGTGACTACCAAGCCTCCATGCCCATCCCTCTATCCGAGGCACTATGAGAGGTAGGAAGAAGGGTCGCCACTGATCGGAGCAAAGAGCGGCCCTCTTGCACGCTCCACCGGCCCGGCCTTTCACTGACTCCTCCGGCGATACGCGACAAAACTCCAGCCCAGCCTCACGCATTGAATGGAGTGTTGCGATGAAAATGAAAGAGCAAGTTCTCAGTCGAAGGTGGTAAGCGGTCAGGAGCGAACGTCCGCCGGATCAGGCACTTCCTTCAAATATTGGGCAATTTCGCCAGCGGGATGGCCGGGCCTGCATCGCGAATCGCGCGGAGGATCGGGTCACCGCACTTGCCGAGCCGATGCGGTCCGCCGAAAGCGGACGGCGAGGACTGTTTGAGCCCCGTCTAAGCGAGCTTAGTGCCGGGGCGAGTTCCGCAGCCGAGCAGAAGCGAGGCTTAGTGCGGTCGAGCCGTAGCGCCTGAGCAGGGCAGGCCTGGCTATCCCGTACCACTCCGGGAGGCGCGGGAGCAGTTGGACCGTGCCACACCAAGTCTGCAGCATATTCACAAGCAACAAGGGCAGTGGCTTGTGATGGCCACTGCCCTTGTTAAAGGCGGCGACGAAATCTTCGCTCAGACGAGAACGATTACTTCTTCTTGATCTCGAACTTGGCCTGGGCGGTGCCTCCCTCCGGCACATCCACCTCGGCTTCGACCTTGCCCGCGAACGGATGCCAGGCCACCAGCTTGTGCTTGCCGGCCGGAACATCCTTGATCTCAAACGTGCCGTCATCCTTGACAACTGTATAGTGCGGGTTCGTCACTGGCAGGAAGAACCCCTGCATGAACTCGTGCTGATCGCACTGCAGCCGCAAAATGGAACCCTGCTTATCCTTGCGAAGCACCACCGGCTTGTCCAGCTTCGAGCCTTTCTCCGCCAAAGCGATGTTGAAGACAGTGGAGGAGCTGGGGCCCAATACCTCAAACGTGTGCGGGTTGTGCAGCACACCTTTCTTCCCTGGAAAATCCCCTTTCGGTCCTGGGTCGTCAGGGTCGGCATCGTGGTTCTCCACATGGAAGTTCTTCTGCTTCACCACCACGCCGGTAAACGGCAGGAACTCGCAGAACTCGGCCACAATATCGGTGCCTTTGTAGCCATCCACGAAGGCCTTGTCCTCCACGCCGGTCACGGCCACGACAGCATGCTTCAGCGCGCCGTCTTTCCCAACCTCAATCGTGGGCAAAATCCTCTTTTCGCCCTTCACGAGGTCCTTATTCGGATTCTTCGGACAGAACTTCGGGTTCGGGAACTTCGAGAAGAGGAATTCCTTCTCCTCCGACTTGCCGCTATAGGTGACCTTGCCGGTCACCGTCCCCCCGGCTAAGGAGGTGAGGGGCGCCGCCAAGAACGCCACCACCGCCAGAGCAAATATGACAAACACCGCCTTCCTCATAATACTGCCTCCTTATGATTGAAAGCCTAGACCAGATGAGAACTTCCTCACATCACGTCTTAGTAGGGGTGTGAAAACCACTTTTTCTACCGCACCCTGCCCGGCGCTGTGTGCGACAGTGTGGAGGGTCGTTCTTGAGACGCCAGGAACAGAATTTTATACAGCCATTGACAATGGTGTCAAGCCCAAAACTTCCCCGAGGGAAAGTTTAGTTTTTTCCCCAACCTAGTTGTCTCGACTAGCCGTCGAGAACAGCACTCGTCCAAGAGCCCCTCCAGCAGTAGCTCGGACCGCCTCATCCTGATCCCGCAAGGCTTTTTTCAGAATCGACACTTGCTTTCCGCCCCCAATGCGGCCCAGCGCCCGGGCCGCGGCGATGCGGGGCCGTGGCAGGGGATCGTCTAAGAGCAAGCGCAGCACTTCAATCGCTTCCTCTGCCCGGCTGCCGGCCAGAGCCCTCGCTGCCGCGGCTCTGATGCCGGGATCGGCATTCTGGGTCAGTTCCCGGATCACTTCGGCAGCTTCGCTGTACGGCACCCTAAGGTGTGGGAGGGCGGAAGCTGCAGCAGCCCGCACGGCCGGGTTGGCGTCAGCCAAGGCCTTCTTTAACGCGGAAGCCGACTCCAATCCCCGCAACTCACCCAAACTGACTGCCGCGGCAGCCCGGACTGCGGGAATCGGATCATTGAGAGTTTTGACCAGCGCCGGCACAGCTTCGACAAGTCCCAGATCACCCAGCGAAGCTGCCGCCGCCCCACGCACAGAAGGCTGCCCATCGCCGAGCGCTCTCTCAAGAATCTGAAGCGCCCTGCGGTCGCGAAGATCTCCCAGCATCCGTAGGGCCGCGCTACGCTCCTCAGGATTCGGCGCCGAGGCTGCCTGACTGATTTTGGCCCACAGCTCGTTTCTGCCCAGCATAACCAGCGCACCGGACGCCGCGACGCGCACCACCGACTGTTCATCATTCAATAATCGCTCGACCAGGGCTATCACCGAGCGATCGCCCGATCGTCCCAGCGCCTTCAGGGCAGCAGCCCGCACGAGAGCAGCCGGATCTTCAAGAGCCTTCCGGAGTCGAGGGGATCGCCGGCCTGCCTTGAGTCGTCCGAGGCCTTCCATGGCAAGCGCACGGACCAGGCCTGACCCATCACTGAGCCCATCTTCAAAATACGGGATCGTCTCCTCGGAGTCGAGCTCTTTGAGGGCCGTGTAGGCAGCCCCCCGCATCTGTTCACGCATGTCTTTTAACAAGGGAGTGATAAACCCCACGGCGACCTCGCGCAGCAGCGGAGCGTCGTCTTGTCCTTGCCTGGCTTCTAGCAGCTCATAGTGGATCAGGGCCTCGGCAGGACGGCCAAGCTGGACAAGGCTCTTGACCTTGAGTCGTCCGGCGTCAAGCGGCCCGGATCTGTCCTTTGTGAGAGGCTCAACCAACTCCAAGGTTCGTGCATATTGCTTCTGATCAAAAGCAGTCTGGGCCTGCTTCAAGACCTCAGTTTGGTTGGCGCTGCTGGCCACCACCAGAGGAGACCCACTCCAAACAAGCACCCAGGTCAGCAAACTGGCAACAAGCCTCCCCACTGAACTATCCCTCCTCCTGAGGAACCGGCGGCTGCTCCCAACGTCTGTAGCCCAGCGGAGGCTCAAAAAAGTAATCCGCTTGCTTCGAAAACACGACGTGTTGATATTCGACCGACCAGTCCCGGTCCAGGCTCATCAGCTTGAGCGGCAGGTCTTGCTCGACATCCACCCATTCATAGTACCGTTCCGCACCCCCTGCACGAGCGATGGTCACCTCGTAAAGACGAGCCGGACGACCAGCGGATGAGGCATCACCGATCAGAAGACGGCCGGTCTCACCTTCCAGGTGTGAGGTCAGTGGAAGCCGGTGATCGGGCCTGATCGGCACCACGAGAAATTGCCGGCGCTGCGAGAGAAGGAACCACACCTCTTGTTTGTCCAGCCGGACGATGGAGACTCCCGCATAGCCCAAGTCGGTCCGGACTCCGCCCCGGTGCTCGAGCCGATAGCGGTCTCCCTTAACGAAGAGCTGGGCCTCGCGCGACCGGCCGTCGGACCGTTGGACCACCTTCGCGGAAAATTCCAGATTGTTCTGGGAAACTGTGTCAGAGGGCTGACTCCGCGACGAGGGCGGCTCGGCGGCTGACGCGGGAATCCTGCACAAGACTGAAGCGAGACCGATGAGGAGAACGAATTGATGAATTCGGAGACTCACGATGTGGGGGTGGTATCGTGGCTACTGCTGATGTTCGACGAGTGGAACGATTTCGATCGGTCGGCCCAACGCCCCAAGCCCGAACCGGGGATTGTCTACCACTTCATGAGCGGTACGGTGCCCCGTCGGCGCGTGGAGAGAGAGATCAGCGGTCACCCGCCCGCCCGGCTCGACAGTGAGCATCTGCTCCCGCATGGTCCCCACTTGCGGATGCCAGACCACCAGACGATAGGTGCCCGGCGGCACGTCGGTGATCGTAAATCTCCCCGAGGCATCGGTGATGGAATAGTACGGGTTGTCTATGGCAAGGGCCCAGCTTTCCATATAAGCGTGAAACCCGCACTGCATGAAGAAAGTCCGGCGCCCCTTGCTGAGGTAGATCGGCCCCAACATGGACTTGCCAGGCTTGTGGTTGTGAGTGGCATGCAGGTCGCCGCGATTGTGAAGGAAGTTCATCGGAAGCGGCGAGTTGAAGAGGACGCGCGCGCCAAGGTGGGACGAGGTTTCGTAGGCCTGGATGTCGTGCATGACCGGGTCCATGTTCGTGACCTCGATGGCGTGGCCATCGCGGACGACCGTCATGAACGGCAGAAACCTGCAATCCCGAGCTTCCACCTGCGGAACTGACATTTCGAACGCCTTGCCCGCCTCGACACCGTCCAGCATCACCACGGCGTCTTTCAGTCCACCAGCCTGATCGACCACAAAGTCGTACAGCAGTCGCCACCCGTTACCGTTGGAGATCCGCCCGCAGTATTCGGGATCGGGGTACATGACTAGGTTGTAGCCCTTCGGCGCAGGGGTCGGACCATCTAGCGTGACGGTGCCGGCCAACACCCCGCCATTGCGCACCTCAACCACCTCGTACGCGACCGAGACGCCCCCTACAAGCAGGACACCCAGGCCTACCAGCGCCGCCAGCGACGCGGACAGGATGCTACGGCCACACCCCATCTCTTTCTTCTCACGCTTCACGTTGCACGCTTCACGCATCACGGCCTTTGGAGTTCCAGTGTGGGTCGAATGTCCAGCGATCTGCCAAGCGCTTCCAGTCCAAAGTGAGGGTTCTCCATCATCTCGTGGGCGCTTCGACGGCCGGTCGGCGCCTTGAACTCAAAGCCGGTCGTGACAGTCCCCTTGGCCGTCACCGTGACCTTCCGCTCCAGGGCCGGTCCAGCCTGTGGATGCCAGGCGACCAGAGTGTAGTCCCCCGGGGGCACGTCCGTAAGGGTGAACGAGCCGTCACTCGCGGTCACCGCGTAGTATGGATTCTCGACTGCCATCCCCCAGCTTTCCATATAGGCGTGGAACCCGCACTGCATGACGAAGATCCTCCGACCCTTGGTGAGGTGGATCGTCTCCGTCATCGGTTGCCCTGCCAGGTGCTCGTGACTGTCCGGCCCCACGTTGCGGCGATGATGCGGGTTCATAGGGAGCGGCGTGTTGAACAGCACCCGTGGTCCCAGGTGCGAGGTTTCATAGGCCTGAATGTCGTGCATGACTGGATCCATATTGACCACCGTCACGTCCTGCTGGTCCCGCACTAAGCTCACGAACGGCATGAAGCGACAGTCCCGCGCCTCAATGGAGGGCGGCGTAAAGGTAAAGGCCTTGCCCTTCGGGACGTCCACCAGCATGACCACGACATCTTTGAGCCCGCCGTCCGGAGCGATCGTGAATTCGTTCAGCAACCTCCAGCCGGTGCCGGTCGAGATACGCCCGCAATAGACTGGGTCCGGGAACGTCACAAGATTGAATCCTTTGGTAGTCGGCTTGTCGCCCGCGATCGTCACCCTGCCCGACACCGTCCCGCCATCTTTCACCTTGATTTCCTCATAGGACCAGACCGGCGAGGCGATCGCCAGCACAGATATCCAAGCCACGACAGTCACAGACTTCATCAAACCCCTCCGACTCCCGTCTCCACTAACTTCGGTCCATGCATGCTCACTCGTACCACGACTGTCTTGATAGAAAAAGGGGGAGCCGCGACGGCTCCCCCCAGAGAACAAGTCAAAAGTTGAAAGGCAAAAGTTTGTGGGAGCTGTTACTTTTGCCTTTTCACTTTTACCTTCCCGCTGAGGACACCGGCATGACCGTCGCCGTCGCAGGTGGCTCAGCTTCGGTCTTCTTCACGCCAGGCACAGCGCCGGACAGAGGCATGACGCGCTGATCACCGGTCGGGAGCACGCGGAGATAGCCCCACTGTCCCGACTGCGAGTACGGTAACCGCTGGTTGCTATACACATAATCGCCCGGCAATCTGTAGGGCCCGCCCGCGGAGGAGATGAAAGCGTCAATCACCTCCGAGCCGGAGAACTCGACCACGCTGATCTGGTCGGCTCCCCGCATGTAGGGCTCGATCGGCCACTCATGTTTCTCGACGCTGAACATCTGATTCTGCTCATTGTTCGCGCCGAGCACATGGATTCGGACCGGGTCGCCCGCATGCGCCTCGATGAGCGGCGTCACCGGATCCTCCGGCTTGTCCGCCACGCAGGGCTGGAACATCTTGCCCAGCGAGCAACCGGTCTCCTCCCGGTATTTGTAAGGCTCCGACCGGTAGTTGATGCCGGTTAAGCCCGCCACGTTCTGCACGTAGGGCATGAAGCTGGTCCCGATGATGTTGTCCTCATCCTGGAAGTACAGCGCGACGTCCCGGTAATTGGCCCGACGTTCGTTCCCCTGAATCGTGCGGTCGATAATCACATCCGCCGTCCAACTGTTCTTGAGCGAGATATCCGCGCCGGTCTTGGGATCACGGTACTGCGACCCACTCGGTCCGATGACGACTGCTCCGAACAAGCCGTTGCGCGGGTTCATCATGACGTTGCCCCAGTCCCACACCAGTGACGTAATCTCGCCGATAAACGGATCCGCATAGTAGGTGTAGGTGCGGCTCTCCCCCGGAGCGATCGTCTGATCGCCCGGATTGTTCCCGACGTTCGCCCCCAACGAGTCTTTCGGATTGAACGCCAAGGAAATCGCCGAGAACGACGCGCGGCTGGCTTTCATCTTGTTCTTGAGATTGATCTTGACGCAGTCTCCGACGTTGGCACGCAGCGTCAGCGGCATCGGCTGGAGCCCGCCTGCCACCTTCGACGCTTCCTCTTCCAAGGTGTAGATCTTCGCGTCGGGGTTGGCGACTTGGATCTTCCGTTCAAAGTCCACCTCGATGGCCTCCGGTGCCTTCGGGTTGAACTTCATGGATGGATAATCCATGGCCACCACATTAAAGCTCTTTACCGGCGCCCCGGCCGGGCAGACCGGCTGCTGCTTCGGAATCTCATTCCGAGCCGAGTAGCCGGCTGGAAGCTTCTGCAGATCCGGCACTTCCTTGTCCAGCACCCGAACGATACCCCATGCTCCCTCGGAGAACTTCGAGGACCGTCCGTTGAAGTGAATGTAGTCGCCCGGTTGCAGTCTCGGTCCTCCCGCCTGTGGCACAACCAGATCGTACCGCTCGGCGATCCCGATATGGATCGAATTCTTGCGGTTGGCATCGCCCGCATACCGCTCGGTCAGGAACGTATGGCCGGACAGGGTCCAGGTCATCGTCTCGTTCATGAGGGTATGGAGCAGCCTGAAGACCATGGTGTCACCCACGTAGGCTCGCAGCAGCGGCGTATAGGGGTCTCCATGGATGGTGCTATTAAAAATCTGCGACGCCTCCGGATTGGTGGTCAACCGTTGCGCGATCGGCCCGGCCCTGAAATTCAGCCCGCTGCCGGTCGTGTGTGTCCCGCCGTTCAGGAACGGCATCGGCGTCATGTAGATCTTGTCCGGCATCATGAACGACACGGTCTTGCCTGCTTCCAGCGCGACCTCCACCGGCTGCCCCGGTGGGTTCCCGCTTGTCACGATGTTGACTGTGTGCGGCACGGTGTCATGCACCTGCACCGTCAGCTCGCGGAAGCTGCCGTTGACCCCATAGCCGACCGGCTCGACCGTCCGGATGTCCGCAACCGGACCGCTCCGAATTTCTTTGCCGGTCTTGGGATCATGATAGGTGGAGCCGACCGGCTCGGCGATGATGGTGCCGAAGCCACCATGCGGCCAGGTCGTGGCGCCGAAGGCATGGTCGTGCCAGAACACGGTGCCGACATCGGAGTCCACCCAGAACCGCTGCCGGACAAACTCCACGGTCACGATGTCGTTCGCCGGGTGATCGTTCCTGAGAGGCTTCGTGAGGGTGATCGTATTGCCCTTGATCTCCTTGATCCGGGCGATCTCGTTTCCCTTCACGTTATCAGCGCCGACCAGAATCTCCGTATTCACATGGTACTGAGCCGCGTTCTTCACCGTGATGCTCGTGGCGCCCTTCTTCGCCGCCGCGGTCAGCGCCGTGTTCATCGGCAACGGGAGACCCTTCTTGTTCTTCTTCTCCAGCATGGTGAACGGCCGCACCGATTGTTCGTATGACATGCCCGTGATCACGCCGTCCGACGACTGGTTATCGAACTGGAAGAAATGGAAATGGGTGTTAATCTTGGACGACTGGAAATTCGTATAGTCGTCATCCTCCCACTCGCTGGTCAGCATCCAATCCACGCAATCATAGATATTGGCGCGGACCACAAGCGGATACTTCAGATCGTCATTGGCCCGGATCGCGGCCTCTTCCTCATGGAGCACGTAGATCAACCCGTTCTTGTCTATGACGGGCGGTTCCTTACCCTGCCCTTTGGCGATCTTGATCGGCAGCTTGATGAAATGAACGTTGTAATACTTGCGTCCTGCGTTTTCCGGACACATGCTCCACCGTCCATTTTCACCTGGCTTGGCAGGATCAAGGCTTCGCGATCCATCTTCGTCCTGATGAATCATTTCCAGCCAAGGCGCCCCGTTGTGATTGGGGGAGAACATGACCCGCTTCCCAAAATGCGGGGTCAGATGCGGCCAGGCCACCTTCCCGGTCGTCGGCTCAAAGAGAAGGGGCCGCCGCTTCCCCGGAATTGGAGATTTGTATTTCGGATTGTCAATCGTGCTTTCCTTCTCGGACATGGCCCGGTTGCCCTGCCACGCCCAGTCCAGCACAGTCGCGTCATAGGAGACGATCTGGCCTTTCTCATCATCCTTGTGTCCAGGCTTTCCCTGGGTCGGGAGCTGGATCTCCACCCAATCCTTGATCGTCACGACGGCCGGATTCGACTTCCAGTTGGTCTTCCCCTTCTCAACGATCTGGAAGGTTTTGCCGAACCAATCCACCGTCTTGCCGACGAGCTGATCGGAGGTCACGCCGGCCTTCATGCGGCCTTTGCGGTCCGGTAATTCGCGCAGGTCCGGCATCACATCGTTCCGAGAGTCACCGACCTGGAGCGTGTTGTAGACCCGCCAATACCCCCACATCCCGGACACATAGTGATGCGCCACGTGGCAGTGGAAGAGGAAGTCGCCGGCCAGTTGCTGGCAGAGGCCGGAGCCGCACTCCGTCTCCAGATCCAAGGCCTCAGACGGCCCGATCACTTCGACATCGACCCGGTCCGTCTTGGCCCGGATCACGGGATATTTCACTGGGCCGTTCATAGCCGTGTACCAGAGGTTCATGTCGTCAATGGCGCGAGGACTCCGCGGCCAGCGGATCGCGCCCCCGTGTGGGTGATGGGAATGAAAGACCTCTGAACCGCCATGGACCAGACGGTACTTCGCCGGATCGCCCATGTAGGAGCGCGGAATCGTCGTCGGGGCATCGCCGAAGGAATAGGAGCTGTACCCCATGGACTCGTCTTCGAAGCCGAAGTACTCGTGTTGCACGTGCATGTTGTTGATGCCGAAGGGCTCGCTGCGGTAGTTCAGCGCGCGACCACCAGGCCGGTAGCTATCAGTCAGCGGATCGCGCTGCGGGAGGAAATCGCCCTTCTTGTTCACAGGACGAAAGGCCTCATCGCCCACCTCGTGATAGATGATCACGAACTCGCGGAAGTCCGGGCCGGTCCCGTTCTTGATGATCGCCTGCCAGCCGCTCTTCATCGGCGTCGGATCCCCAGTCCCCAGCGGATCGAGGTATTCAGACCCCTTGGGCTCCACGACGAACGTGCCGAAGAGACCCATGACCGTCAATTCACGATCATTGCTGTAACTGTGGAACTGCCGGCCGCCCTCCTGCGTGTTCGGATGGATATACC
>JBOHOI010000048.1:0-15020 GCA_050731155.1 Nitrospiraceae bacterium
GGAGCGACGCAGTGGCCTACTGTAAGTGGGCCGGCAAGCGTCTGCCCACCGAGGCCGAATGGGAAAAGGCTGGCCGCGGTGAGAGCGAACGTCGGTATCCATGGGGCGACGAATTCGGAACGGGCCACGCGAACCTTGATGGAGATACGGAGGGGTTCCCGTACCTGGCGCCGCCTGGCTCCTTCGAGTCCGGAAGGAGTCCATACGGGCTTCACGACATGACCGGAAATGTCGCCGAGTGGGTGGCGGATACCTATGACGAGCAGTATTATCAGAAGTCACCCTATCGTGACCCGACGGGCCCTGAAGACGGGCAGCATAAGGTGATTCGTGGCGGCTCGTGGCGGGAAACTCCGCAGGGCGCGCGGCTCTCCAAGCGCTTTCAGGCAAAGATGTGGCGAACCGACAGCACCATCGGGATCCGGTGCGCACGCGACGCGGAGGAGCCTCGACGCGCGTTATGATGTCAGGCCCAGGCTTCAAAAGGTCATAGGACAAGTTGACAACAGTATCCTGCCAGAGATGCTAGGCCATGCTCGAGACGAGGTTTAAGATCGCACTGTTGGTGGCCGTGATCGTTTTTACGAGTTTTGCGGCGGTGCCAGCCCTCCGAGTGTTTTTCAAGGGGGTCGCTCCTCCTCCGGAAGACCCCAATTTGCCAACCACCCTGGTGCCTGTGGAAGCCTCTTCTCCACGGTCCGATCAACCTGTCAAAGAAGAAATGGTCCTGATTCCAGCCGGTCCGTTCATTCGAGGTACGACTGCCGGAGGATTTGATGAGCGACCCGTGAGCACGGTATACCTTGATTCCTTTATGATTGATCGTTCTGAGGTGACGAATTATCAGTATCAGCAATTCATCGAAGCCACCGGACACCGTAGGGCGGCGCCTCCGGCTCGGTATGCCCGGAACCTCACGCGCATGTCCGGTGTGAACCAGCCAGTCGTGTATGTGTCGTGGGATGACGCGGATGCCTATTGCCGGTGGAAGGGGAAGCGACTTCCGACCGAGGCGGAGTGGGAAAAAGCCATGCGAGGTACCGACGGGCGGTTGTTTCCGTGGGGAAATGACCAGGATCCCCTCGCCTCAAACCAGGGACTCTCTAAGGACGGCTTTGAAGTGACCGCTCCGGTCGGGACCTTCAAAAAGGACGTCAGCCCTTACGGCGTTGCCGATGGGGCTGGGAATGTCATGGAATGGGTAGCAGATCGGTACGCGGAAGATGCCTATCGACTACCGGACTTGCGCAATCCCAAGGGGCCGGAATTCGGCACGTTCAAAGTCTTGCGGGGAGGCGGTTATACCTCGCAAGGGTCCGACATCCGGATCACGAGCCGGAGCAAGATGGTACGGGATTTTCGCGATGAAACGATTGGATTTCGCTGTGCTGTGTCGGGAGATCGAAAGGGAGGATCGGTCACAGTGACCGGTGGCGCAAAAGTCACAGGAAATCAAAATAATAAAGGATAAGGAAGACCGCCAAAATGATATTGACAACCATTCCGGCCAACACTATAATATCGAACAATTTTCCGTGCTTAGCCATTGTGTGTCCTCTGCTGGAAAGTGTGCAAAATCCATTTAACATAGACCTAGCAGCCTGTCAAGGATGAATGGGGGCCAGGATCATCGGTCACTTTTTTGATAAATTTAATGATGAGAGGATGATTGAGTATGGCAGCTGCGCAGGATGACATCACGACTAAAATTGGCAAGACGATTTTTTATCTGACGTGCGCGATCGGTGTCTGGTTCTTTTACTGGTTTAATGGCATCAATTGTCCTTGCTGATCGTCACGAGGTGTGGCGGGCGTCACGTTCGTTGAGAGAAGCGAGAGTCGGAAGGGGGAGATTGCGAGATGATTGTCACGAACCCACTTTTCTGGTTCGCTCTTCTGGTTGTAGGCGTGGTCATTTTTGCGGTTATTTTGAAGAAACAGGAGCTTTTGAATAATACCTATGTCGCGGTCGCTGTTTCATTACTCATCGCGGTCGCCTATTTCCATTTGGTGGACCATTACCTGATGGATATGCAGGGATTGGATTACTGGTATCTGTTCAGGAAGTAAACGGTTGCTGGTAATTAGTTTTTAAAAAATTACTGAGGCCTCTAAAGAACCACAAGTTGACTGTTTAAGGAGGTAAGCCATGGGCGGTTTAGCCAGAAAGAAGTTGTTGTCGATCATGACGTTGGGCGCAATGATTGGCCTCCTTCTCTTGCCGATTGTCATGTCGCTTCCTGCTCTTGCCGGTGGCGGAGGGGCGCCGGCAGCCGGTGGGCCCCCGCCCGATGTGGCGAAGCCGCCTGACGCGGCAGCGGGGAAAGACGCCGCGTCAAAAGTGGAGAAGGGGCGGGACGTCTATTACAAGACTGAGGGCATCGTCTCGGGAGCTCCTGCTCCCAAGACTGCGGACAATGCCCAGTTTTATCCGCGCTACAATTTTGAAAGCCGCGTGCTTCTCTGGTTCGCCAACCAACAGCACCTCTATTATGGAAGTTTCGTCCTCGCCGTCCCGATCTTCTGCATGATCATTGAGTTCATGGGGATCGTGACGAAGGACAGGGCGATGGCAAAAAAGTATGATCAACTCGCCTACGACTTCATCAAGATCAGCCTGACCGCCTACTCGCTGACCGCGATCCTGGGTGGAATCCTGATCTTCACCTTCCTGACTCTCTATCCCGCCTTCTTCGGCTATCTGTCCAGCATCTTTCGCCCTGTGATGCATGTCTACGCCTTGATGTTCGTGGCGGAGAGCGGCACGATTTACATCTATTACTATGGCTGGGACAAGATGAAGGAAGGATTGCTCAAGTGGATCCACGTGAGCATGTCGGTGGTTTTGAATGTGATCGGGACGGTCTTGATGATGCTGGCGAACTCCTGGATTGGGTTCATGATGTCCCCCGCTGGTGTCGATGAACAGGGCCGCTATCTGGGGAACATTTGGCACGTGATCCATACTGCGCTGTGGAACCCGCTCAACGTCCACCGAATTCTCGGCAACATGGCCTTTGGCGGCGGTGTGGTAGCTGCCTATGCCGCGTACCGCTTCCTGGCGGCCAAGACCGACGAGGAGCGGGCGCATTACGACTGGATGGGCTACATCGCGATGGCCATCGGCGTCGCGTTCCTGATCCCGCTGCCGTTTGCAGGCTACTGGCTGATGCGCGAGGTGTACGCGTATCGGCAGCAGATGGGGATCACGCTGATGGGCGGGCTGCTTGCCTGGCTCTTTATTATCCAGGCCACGATGATCGGGATTCTGTTCCTGAGCTCGAACTATTACCTGTGGCAAGCGCTGGGGCGGATGCGAGGGGCCGAAAAGTACCAGCGGTATATCAAGTATATGGTCTTTGTGCTGGTTGTCGGTTTCTTGATCTTCATCACGCCCCACACGATAGTGATGACGCCAGCCGAGCTGAAAGCGATGGGAGGGCAGCAGCACCCTGTACTGGGTAACTATGGCGTGATGTCGGCCAAAAACGGGGGCATTAACGTGATCATCACGACGACCGTGCTGACCTTTATCTGGTATCAGCGCGGAAATAAGGTGTCGATGGTGTCCTGGGCGAAGTTCGGAAACATTTTCATGGGAGTCTTCTTCGCCTGTGCCTATGTGAACATTATCTGGCTGGCTATTTACGGGTATTACATTCCCGCAAACGTCCGCGTCGGCCTTTCCGTTCCACAGGTGGCGACAACGCTGTCTTGCTTGTTCTTCATGACTGCCCTGAACCTGGTCATGCTGAAGGGCGCCAAGCAGATGGGGCCGATTGAATGGGGCAAGATCTCGGTGCGATCTCAGTATGCGCTGATCATGCTTGCCACGGCCTTCACCTGGATGATGGGGCTGATGGGGTACATTCGGTCCTCGGTCCGTTTGTTCTGGCACGTGAATGAGATTATGCGGGACAACTCTCCATGGGCCTATACGCACACGACCGGGTTCGCGGCGAATATGATTTCGTTTAATGTGTTGTTCTTCTGGCTGACCATCCTGTTCGTCTTCTGGCTTGGGACGCTTGGTGTGAAGAAGGCACCGGTAGAGGCAAGGGCGCCGGTCCCCGGAAGGGCTCCTGAGCCTGCCGTAGGACATTAATCCCATATAAAACCAAAGATTGAATGGCCTCATCCTCGTGTTCCGAGGATGAGGCCAAGGAGGTTTCTCAGGTGGTGGAATTACTAGAGGCGGCATTAGGTATAGGCTGGCCTGTCCTTGCTCTCCTGGCCGGCCTGCTCATTTATTTTCAGGTCAGCATCCCGGATCCCGAGAAAAAGCGTCGGGCGCAATTCAAGACCTTCATCGCAATGATTGCTGCCGTCATGGCGTTCATTGCGATCGCCAACTATAAGCTGAACTTCTTTGGCAATTCGCGTCTCCTGCCGGTTTCCCTTGTCATGATCACTGCCCTCTCGTTCATGATGGCCTTGTACTTCTACAAGGTTAGCGCACTTTTCAAGATTGGCGGAACTATGTTCTTTGTGGCGGCAGCACTCTCGGGCTATGGCAATTGGTTGCCCCAGGTCGAAGGCGGTTTCCCTCCGCCTGAGGTGAAGCTGGACTTCGGGAGCATGTCTCCCCAGCAGTTGGCTGACGAGGGCGAAAAAATTATCTTTGGCGGGATCGGGCAAAGTAAAGTCCAGGGGGCCATTGGGAAAGGACAGTGTCCCTTATGCCACGGGTTCAACGAGGGGTTCCTGAGCGAACGAGCGCCAAACCTGTTTGGAATCCCGGAGCGGGCCAAGAAGCAGCTTGAGGACCCTCGCTATCACAAGGGGAAGCCTGGCGACCGTGATACGGTTCAAAAGGAATCGTTCCCTGGGGCTGGCACTGCGGAAATTGGGCAGGAGTACATTTCCGAATCCCACGCCTGTCCGAGCTGCTATGTGGTCTCCGGCTTCGGTGTCAAGGGTACGAACGACAAAGAGAGTCCGATGCCGGCGATCCATAAGCCGCCGATCTCCTTGACGCTCGGAGAATTGGCCGCAGTGGATACCTGGCTGTATATTCGTGAGGGGAAAGAAGCGCCATCGTTCGAAGAGATTACCAAGGCCTACGAGAAGTTTATTCCCGAGGCAGATCGACCGAAGCCCCAGGAAGATAAGCCTGCGGCAGGTGCAGGAGGGCTGCTGGCGGACGGTTCGGAACCGCTAGACCAGATTTTTGCCAAGGCTCAGTGCGTGGTCTGCCACACCATCCCAGGTATTCCCGGTGCGATGGGCACAGTAGGGCCTAAGCTGGTGGAGAAGACCAATGCGCCAAATCGGATTAAGGACCCGGCGTACAAAGGCGGCGCAAAAACAGTCCGCGAGTACATCACGGAGTCGGTCATCTCACCAAGCACGTATGTGGTCAAGCCCTTCCCGGACGGCGTCATGCCCAAGGTCTTTGGCCAGAAGCTGAGCGCTGGAGCGTTGAACAAAATAGTGGATTATCTCTCTCAGCTTGAAGAGGGCAAGGCACCTCCTAAGATCTAATACGACCATCTCGGTCAGTCGGAGCGTAAGAAGGAGAGTCAAAAATGACGTGGCTTAAATTAATTGAAGGGTACATGCCCATGCAGATGCTCTTTGAGCTGGCCTTCTGCGTGGGGGTGTTTGCTCTGCTGAGCTACTTCCTCAGTAAAAGCGGCCTTGGCATTCCCAGATTTTGGCAGGGGATCCTGTTCTGGGTCTTCATTCTGCTTTACCTAAAGTACAGGATCTATCCGCCGATTCCATTCAGCGTGCGCGCGATCTATGGCACCGTGGCGCTGGTCGGTATTTTCATGTGGATGTCTGCGAACGAGGAGGACTGGAAGAAGTTCAGGCAGCCGATTCTGAATGTGCTGGATGCCGGGACACCGTTCCACAAGGCTCTCAGGACCTTCTACCTGATCGCGATTCCGATCGGCTTGTGGGGGTTCGCATACACGTCGTTCATACCCCAAGGTGCCGGCAGCGATGTCGAAGAGCCTATTGAGCTGAGAACGGTGCATCCGGCCCCGCCGGCTAGTACCAAGGTGCATGGGAAGACGTTCGTGCTGCAGACCTCACAGAACCCCTACCGCGTCAACGCAGAAGGAAAATACGACCAAGAGTATACAAACGCTCAAATTGTCGAGCAAAGCATGGGTCGGCTGCTGAAGCCCAGCTCCAACCCCTGGGATCCCAAGGCGGAAGGGTATCTTAAGTATGTCAGAGAAGGTGGAGAAATCTTCTTTCAGAATTGCCACTTCTGTCATGGGGATAATTTGAACGGGAGAGGGCTGCACGCCTTTGCGTTTAATCCGATTCCCGCGAATTTCACCGATCCCGGGACCATTGCGCAGCTTCAGGAGACCTTCATCTTCTGGCGTGTCTCGAAGGGAGGGATTGGTTTGCCTCGCGAGGGATTCCCCTGGGCATCAGTGATGCCGCCCTGGGAACAGCACCTCACCACAGACGAGATTTGGAAAGTGGTCCTGTTTGAGTATTGGCATACTGGCTATTATCCAAGGACCTGGGATTAATCCTGCATGTTGGTGAAGAGGTACCCTATGAGGCATCTTCGAAAGAGGAGTAAATTGATTCTGATTCTGATCGCCGCTCTGGGGGTCACGATGGTCTCCGGCAGTGCGGGGGTCTCAATCTTCGCGCAGGAGGGCGGTGGTGGGGTACCCGAGGGATTTAAGAAGGGGGATCTCCCACAACTGCCATCTGCAGAGATGGTCGAGGCCGGGAAGCGGGTCTATTTTACCAAATGTGTCTGGTGTCACGGTGTAGATGGAGCGGGAGATGGCCCAGCAGCCGACCGGCTGTGGCCCCGACCTCGAAATTTCAATCAGGGGACATTTAAGATCCGACACACCGCCAGCGGTGAGTTGCCGCTCTTTGATTCAAAGAAGCCGATTCCGGGTCAGAATGATCTGTTTGAAACTGTGACCCATGGCTTGCCTGGGTCCGCCATGCCGTCCTGGGAAGGCATTTTGACCGAAGAACAACGCCTTCAGGTGTTGTCCTTTGTCACGACCCAGCTTGTGAAGGATCGAAGGTATGACGATAAGGAGACCGAAACCCTGACCGTGCTCCAACTCGATAGTATTAAGCCGATACCGCCGAGCAAGGAAAGCATCGAAAAGGGCGCCCAGCTCGTGGTGGACAAGAAATGCATCGAGTGCCACGGCATCAATGGGCGTGGAGACGGGAACGCGTTCAACCTGAAGGACGACTGGGGCTTTCCGATCCAGCCCGCGAGCTGGCACAAATGCTGGAATTTCAGAGGAAGCCGGCAGGACGCCTATAATGTGAAGAACATCTTCCGGACCTTCTCCACCGGTGTCAACGGAACGCCGATGCCCTCGTTTGCGGACAATACCACGGTCGAGGAGCGGTGGCACATTGCGAACTTCGTGCAGTCGCTCTGCGAACGGGATGCCAACGGCGATCCGCTTCCCATCGATCCCCTGACCGACAAACCGAAGATCAACTTCGTGATCCGGTCCGGCCCGATCGAGGGCGAGATCCCTGACGATCCGGAGCATGAACTGTGGCAGAAGCAGGAGCGGCGGATTGTGGCGTTGGGGGGACAAATCACGCACAAACCAAGAAATTTTGTGAACCGCATTGACGACGTCTGGGTTCGCTCGATCTACAACGACAAGAACATTGCGTTCCTGTTCCAGTGGGAGGACCGGTCGAAGAGCGTCGCTGAGAAAGAGTTGCCTTTCCAGCCGACCGAGGTCAATCTGGACGCCTATGGGATCAAGGAGCAGCCCCCGAAGACTGGAGAGCCAGACTCCATTGCGGCAAACCAGAACAAGTACACGTTGTACAACGACGCCTTTGCCTTCCAGTTCCCCGTCAAGTGGCAGGAGCTCCCGCCGCCTGAGAAGCCGCGGTTCCTGTGGGGAGACGACAAGTATCCGGTGGATATTGTCAAGTGGGAAGCCGACGGCTCCCTTCGAGCCTTTACAGGGACCGGCTGGGATCAGGACTTTGAGGGGCGTGACGACTTCGCCGAGAAGATGAAGCTGCTCAAGGGGGAATGGAAGGACGGCCTGTGGACGGTTATGATCCAGAGGCCCCTAAAGGGTGATTACGACGAAGACACCAAGTTTGACATGGGGAATTATATTCCGACGGTGTTCTTCGCGTGGGATGGACACAACGGTGATGTTGGTCGGAAGATGGCTGTGTCGGCATTCTATTACACCATCCTGGCACCGCCGATTCCCAAGGAGACGTACATCTACCCGACCTTGATCGCGGTGGGTATCGTGGTCCTCGAAGGCTGGGTCCTCACGCGACGTGCGAACAAGAAGAAAGGGAAGGTTTAACTCTTTCTTTCGTGAAGGCATGCGAAAGGGGGTGGGCAGCGCCCACCCCCTTTTTTTATCTTCGGCATCAGGAGGCCTGAGATGGCGAGCGCGGTGTGATGAACCAGAGCACGGCAAACATGACCGGTGTCTTGTTGGCCGGTGGCAAGAGCCGTCGGATGGGCCGCGACAAGCGGTTTCTCGAGCTGGAGGGACGCACCCTGCTCGAACGGGCGCTTTCCATCTTGGAGACGCTGTTTTCCGAAGTGATCGTGGTGGTCGCCGAGCCTGCCCCGCAGCTCGCGGGGCTGCGTCACCGCGTGGTGACCGATCTGATCCCAAACTGCGCGGCTCTTGGCGGACTCTACACAGGGCTGTCGTGCGCGGGGCAGCCGCGCGTGTTTGCTGCCGGGTGCGACATGCCATTTCTTGATCCGGCTGTCATTAAATGGATGATCGGGCTCGATCAGCACTCGGATATTGTGATGGTGCAACTGACCAGCGGGTTACAACCCATGCATGCCATTTACTCCAAAGCCTGTCTGCCGGACCTCGAGCGCATGGCTGCGGCTCACAACCTGACAGTTCAGGAACTCTGCCAGGCGTCGGGCCTGTCGGCGCGGCTGGTGTCCGAGGACGAGATCCGTGGAATCGATCCTCAGTTCTTGTCCTTCCTGAACGTCAATACCCCTGCGGATCTGGAGTTGGCGCGCAAGCTTCTCGCAGAGCGACGCACCCACGACGGTCGGAGTGCCTAACCCCAATGCGACGCACCCTACTGGTCATCCATCCTGGCGCCTTAGGAGACGTCCTCCTCTCCCTGCCGGCTCTCCGGGGATTGCGAGGTCAGTATCCGAGCCATGAAGTTGGCGTCGTGACAGGCGGACAGGCAGGAAGCCTGCTTCGGGCGTGCGACGAAGTGGAGGAAGTCTTTCCGCTCGAATCAGATGCCTTCGCCTCTCTCTTAGCCGGAC
Source organism: Nitrospiraceae bacterium (assembly GCA_050731155.1). Classification (GTDB taxonomy): domain Bacteria; phylum Nitrospirota; class Nitrospiria; order Nitrospirales; family Nitrospiraceae; genus NS-7. The sequence goes on from JBOHOI010000048.1 coordinate 9,257, forward strand.
CGGAGTCGGTCAATCCGCCACTTCGTGCTTGGCTTACTCGGTGTGACCTAGCCGTCTGCTGGATGACTGATTCTGACCATCGACTGTGCTCTGTACTCCGAGAACTGGGCGTTTCCCGGGTGATCCAGCGATCTCCTCTCTCGTCTGTGTGTGGAACAATCCATCGGACCGACAGAGTCATGGAAACGCTGCGGGATGTGGTACCGACTGGGGACTATGGTTGGAGGCTGCTCGTTCCAGACCGGGTGGTTGCGGCAGGCAAGGCTCGACTGGCCGATTTGAGAATACGTGAGAATCAGCCGATCGTGATCGTCCATCCCGGCAGTGGCAGTCGCCACAAGTGTTGCGCTCCAACCTTGTTGGCGAGGGTCGTCTCATGGCTCCAGGCCAACGATGCGTATCCACTTGTGCTGGGTGGACCTGCAGACGACGCCTTGGTTGCGAGGCTTTGCAAGGCTTGCGAGAAGCCTCCACCAGTACTTCAGCAGGTGGATCTCCTCTCGGTAGCCGGGGTCCTGGCTCATGGAGACCTCTTTATCGGGCACGATTCCGGGCTGACCCATCTGGCTGCCGCCCTCCATCTGCCTACGGTCGCGCTGTTTGGGCCGACTGATCCTCGACGCTGGGCTCCACGAGGTTCCCATGTGACGGTTCTGACAGGGGAAGGTTGCCGATGTCAGGGATGGGATGCAGTTCAGGCCTGTTTTGACCAACCCTGTTTACAGATTCCAGTCGAGAGACTGATCCAAGCTTGTGGACGGGGGCTTCGCCGACAAGAAAGGGTTCTCTGTGGAATGCAGGACAAGGCAACTGGTTGCCTTGTCAGGTCAACTGAGTTGTGCTAGATTGCCCAGTTGCTTTTTTCGTTGCCGGACAGCGCGAGTTCAGGAGTGATGCGTGTCCCAAGACATTGTGAGAGAGAAGGTTGTGGGTGCGCTGGAAGGCGCTCTTCAGAAGGCGAGACGCAAGGGGCAACTGAAAACTAAGGCATTCCCCATGGTGACCTTGGATCTCCCCAAGCGGCCTGAGTGGGGTGACTTGGCTTCCACCGTTGCCATGAGTCTGGCCTCGTCGGAGCAGCGCTCACCTCAAGACGTCGCTCAGATCATTCTGGAAAACATGGATCAGCCCGAGGCGATCTTCGATCGGGTCGAGATCGCTCGCCCCGGTTTTTTGAATATGACGGTCAAGCGGGAACTCTGGCTGGAAGTCCTCAACGAGATCGAGGAGCAGGGCCAAGCGTACGGGAGGATAGATCTCGGCAAGGGCCGACGGGTGCTGGTGGAATATGTGAGCGCCAATCCCACCGGTCCGTTGCATGTCGGTCATGGTCGTGGGGCCGCGGTCGGCCAGGCGATTGCCAATCTGCTGACGGTGACCGGCCACGATGTGGTGAGCGAATACTACATCAACGACGCCGGGCGACAGGTCAAGCTCCTCGGCGCCTCGGTCTATGCGCGCTATCAGGAACTGCATGGCCGTGTGGTCCCATTTCCGGAGGACGGATATCGAGGCTCTTACATTGAAACGGTCGCGGCTCATGTGCGGGATCGTGTCGGCTCGACGCTGCTCGACCTGCCCGTCGAACAGGGTCAGCAACGGTGCCAGGACCTGGCCTACCATGAGCTCCTCGATGGAATCCGGCAGGATCTTCAGTCATTCGGGATCGAGTTTGATTCGTGGTTTAGCGAGGCCTCGCTGTTGTCGTCAGGGTCAGTGGAACAGATCTTGGAGGACCTGAGGAGACGAGACCTGCTGTTCGAACAGGATGGCGCGCTGTGGTTCCGTGCATCCGCGTTTGGGGATGAAAAGGATCGTGTGGTCCGCAAACAGGAAGGGGAATACACCTATCTGGCCTCGGATATTGCCTACCATCGCGACAAACTCCTGCGCGGCTATGACCTCCTGGTTGACGTCTGGGGAGCGGACCATCACGGGTACATTCCCAGGATGGAAGCGGCGGTTCAGGCCTGCGGCCATCCGAAGGACCGCCTCAGGGTCGTCCTTGTCCAGATGGTGAATTTAATGAGGGGAGGCCGGAAAATTGAAATGTCAAAACGTGCCGGTGAATTCACTACCCTGCGCGAGGTGATGGATGAGGTCAGAACTGATGCGGCCAAGTTCTTTTTTCTGATGCGGCGGTCCGATACGCCTCTGGATTTCGACCTGGAACTGGCCAAGCAGCAATCGGCCGAGAACCCGGTCTATTATGTGCAGTATGCGCACGCACGGGCGGCGAGCCTCTTTCGGGTTGCCGAGGCGCGCAGGATCCCGGTCCCGAAGCCAAGCGAGACGGAGCTTGGCCTGTTGACGGACCCGGACGAACTGGGGTTGATCCGAACCCTGTCGAGATACCCTTCGGTGGTCGAGGCGAGCGCAGCGGCGCTGGAGCCGCACCGCCTGACCTTTTATCTGCAGGAGCTGGCCGCGCTCCTGCACACCTTTTACTATAAGCACCGGATTATGCCGTTGACTGGCCAAGTCGAGTCGGCCGACGCTGAAAGGTTCGTGAAGGTTGGTGGGGCTCCACCCGTCCGGTCTCGGGAGCAGATCACGCCGGGCCTCACGGCTGCCAGGCTGGCGTTGATGCGGGAAGTTCAACAGGTGATCAAAAACGGCTTGGATCTCCTGGGGATTTCTGCGCCGGAGCGGATGTAGCCGGTCACACAAACGGAGCGACAACACATGTTCGAATTTTCGGTGCGGCAGATCGATCTGGCAGGGCAGGCCCGTCTGGGAACGCTCGCCACGGCGCATGGGGAAATTGAGACGCCGGCCTTCATGCCCGTGGGCTCGCTCGGCGCAGTGAAGGGAATCGATACGAGCGATTTGCAAGCGCTCGGCATTCGGCTCATCCTCAATAACGCCTATCATCTCTATTTGCGTCCCGGCCATGAAGTCGTCGCCGCGATGGGAGGGCTTCATGCCTTTATCTCCTGGCCTGGTGCCATCCTGACGGACAGCGGTGGGTTTCAGGTCTTCAGCTTGGCGAAACTGCGCAAGGTGACCGATGAGGGAGTAACGTTTCAGTCGCATGTGGATGGCTCCTTGCACCACATCACGCCGGAGCGAGCGATGGAAATTCAGGAAGCGCTCGGGGCGGACATCATCATGACGCTTGACGAGTGTGTCGCGCTTCCTTCTTCGCGCGAGAGGGTACAGAAGGCAATGCTGCGAACGAACCGCTGGGCGCGGCGCTGTCAGTCCTCCCGTCGACGGACGGACCAGGCTTTGTTCGGGATCGTGCAAGGCGGGCAGGATGCCGATCTTCGGGTCCAAGCCGCGCGAGACCTGGTCGCAGTGGGTTTTGATGGGTACGCGATAGGTGGCCTCTCTGTTGGGGAGGAGAAGTCGGTCATGCACGCCATGCTGGAGGCTGTCGTTCCAGAGCTTCCCACCACCCGCCCTCGTTACTTGATGGGGGTCGGTATGCCGGAGGATCTTGTGGAGGGAGTGGCGAGGGGTGTCGACCTGTTCGACTGCGTCGTGCCGACCAGGCATGGACGGACCGGCTGGCTCTTCACGTCCTTTGGTCGGGTCCTGATCAAACAGGCGCGGTACGCACGAGATGAGCAGCCGATTGACCCTGAGTGCCGTTGCCCTGTGTGCGCCAGACACTCGCGCGCGTATCTTCACCACCTGTTCACGGTCGGAGATATGCTTGGTGCACGCCTGAATACGTTGCATAACCTGCACTATTTCTCGGAGTTAATGCGGCAGATCCAGTTGGCCATTGAGGAACGGTCGTTTGCATCGTTCCGGGCAGAGTTTCAAGCCCAGCGTGAGAGTCTGGACATGGTCTGTGAGGATGTGTCTGCTGCTGGGTCCGACAGGCTTCGGGCACAGGCATCATCGCAGGAGGAACTTTTGTGACAGTGTTGACCTCAATTGCCTGGGCGCAAGGAACTTCAGGGGGGATCGGTGGAGGAAACACGCTCCTCTCGTTGGTGCCGTTTGTGCTGATCTTTATCATCTTTTATTTCCTGCTGATCCTCCCCCAACAGAAGCGCCAGAAAAAGCTTCGGGTCATGCTGGATGCGTTGAAAAAGGGAGACAAAGTGATCACATCCTCCGGGCTGTGGGGCACCGTCACCAATTTAGGAAAGGATTCGGTCACCCTGCAGATCGCCGACAACGCGAAGGTGAAGATTCAGCGCGATCACATTGCGCGGCTCCGGACTGATGAGGAGGACTAGCGGATGCATCAGATCATGAACGTGTCGGAGTAAGGATGAAGAGACTCGGCGGACGCCTCACGCTGCTTGGTGTGGTTCTGGTTCTTTCGATCGCATTTTTTCTCCCTTCCTATCCCCCGCTCTACAACTCGCTTCCGGACTGGTTGAAAAAAGTGCTCCCGACGAGGGGCATCGCGCTCGGGTTGGACCTCCAGGGAGGGATTCACTTGGTCCTGGAGGTGGAAGAGGATCGTGCCGTTGAGATCGCGGTGGATCGGGCTGTCAACGCAATTCAGGACTCACTGATGGAGAAAAAGATTGCGGTCGAATCCGTCAAGCGCACAGGACATTTCCAAATCGCGGTTGCATTCCAGAATGGAGACTTGAAGTCCCAGATTCAGACCGTGCTCGAGGAGTTTCCATCCTTCTTTGAAGTGCAGGCCTCCGGCACTGCCAATAGTCTCGTGTACGAGCTGCGGGAGGGGGAGGTTAAACGGATCAAGGACTCCGCAATCAATCAGGCCCTGGAAACGATCCGGAACCGAATCGATCAGTTCGGTGTGGCAGAGCCGCTGATCCAGCGGCAAGGGTTGAGGCAGATCGTCGTGCAACTGCCTGGCATCAAGGAGCCGAAGAGGGCAAAAGAACTGATAAAAGAAACGGCGCTCTTGGAATTCAAAATGCTCGATGAGTCCAGCAAGCTGGCGCTGGACCTGCCGCAACGCATCCCGAAAGGCAAAGAAGAAGAGCTGCTGAAGCCCTTCCAAGACAAATTGCCAGAGGGCGACGAGATTCTGTTTGAGAAGGTGGTGGAGAACGACACCGGCCGCGAGTTTCGCGTCCCTTATCTGGTCAAGAAGCGGGTGATGCTCGCGGGCGATGTGTTAAGCGACGCACGCGTCTCGATCGGACAGTTCAATGATCCATACGTCTTAGTGACGTTCGATGCCAAAGGGAGCCGTGAGTTCGACCGCATCACGGCCGAGAACGTCAAGAAGCGGATGGCTATCGTGCTGGACAACACGGTCTATTCCGCTCCTGTCATTCAGGAACGGATCAGCGGCGGTCGAGCACAGATTACAGGGTCCTTTACCATGCAGGAAGCGAACGATCTGGCGATCGTGCTGCGGGCCGGCGCGCTGCCGGCGCCCCTGAAGATCATCCAGGACATGACGGTCGGCCCGTCGCTGGGCCGGGACTCGATCGAGAAAGGGATCCGGTCGACATTGGTTGCAGGCACCATGGTGGTGCTTTTCATGGTGACCTATTACCGGCTCTCCGGTGTGATTGCGGACTTCGCGCTGGCCTTGAATTTGATCTGTCTCATCGGCGTCCTGTCTGGGCTGAACGCGACCCTGACCCTACCGGGCATTGCTGGGATCATTCTGACGATCGGGATGGGAGTGGATTCCAACGTGCTGATTTTCGAGCGCATCCGAGAGGAACTCAGGCAGGGCAAGCCAGTTCGTCTTGCCGTGGATGGAGGATACGATAAGGCGCTGCTGACGATCATTGACTCGCACGTGACTACGCTCATCACCGGTCTTGCGTTGTTTCTGTTTGGCACGGGGCCGATTAAGGGCTTTGCA
>JBOHOI010000049.1:0-14970 GCA_050731155.1 Nitrospiraceae bacterium
GACCAAACCGTCCTTCTTGGCGGACATGGTGCAGCCATCCCCGTAGCTGAACAGTTCGCGGGCGATCTCCAGGATCGGGACGTCGGCGTATCCTGCCTCGCGCTCTTTGATGAAAAAACAGTTCTCCGCGAATCGGCAGGCATCAAAGATCAGCGGAATCCTATACCGGTTCAACAAGGCCCTGGTCTGCCGGATGTTCTCCATCGAGACGGGTTGGCCGCCGCCGCTATTGTTGGTGATCGTCAGCATAACCAGCGGAATGTTATCCCGCCCCACTCGGTTGATCGTCTCCTCCAGCCGGATCAGATCCATGTTGCCCTTGAAAGGCAGCACGCAGTGCGGGTCGTAGGCTTCCTTGACCACCATGTCGAGGGCCTGAGCGCCCTGGTGCTCGACATTGGCGCGGGTGGTATCGAAATGGATATTGTTAGGCACGGACATGCCCGCCTTGACAATGGTGGAAAAGAGGAGATTTTCGGCCATGCGGCCCTGGTGCGTCGGGATCACGTAGCGGTAACCAAAGATCGAGCGTACAACTTCTTCAAAATGATAGTAATTCTTGCTGCCGGCGTAGGATTCGTCGCCCAGCATCATCCCAGCCCATTGGTTGTCGCTCATCGCCGCGGTGCCGCTGTCCGTGAGCAGATCCACATAGACGCTGTCTGCCGGCACGTGAAACAGGTTGTACCCGGCCGCCCGGAGCAGCTTGTCCCGCTCCTCCCGCGTCGTCCGGCGGATGGGCTCCACCACCTTGATCTTGAACGGCTCTGATGGAAACTTCACAGATTCCCCCCACGTATCGTGCTGTTGAATCGTGCTAACTCCGCGTGGAACGGCTTCGCGCCCTCGTATTCGAACACGTATCGGGTCATATCGAACAGAGACGCCGGGTTCAATTCCCGGATCACCTCCGGTTTCCAGGTGATCTGAAGCTGCTTGATCATTGTGATCGGTATGGGCTTACCCACCATGCCGAGCGGCACCTGGTCGTACGACTGCGAAAAGATGAGGATCTCTTCGTCGAACATCGCCGAATTGATCTCCTCAGCGGCTCCGTACTTCTTGAAGTCCTGCTCCAGGCGATGAAATGCGGGCGAGCGATTCAGCTCCTCCCGAAACGCGTAGTAAATCTTGATGCCGGCCCGGTGTTGATCGTCCATGATCTGGATCGCATCGGCCACGAGCGAGGCATCCTGCATCTGGGCTTGAGCAAGGATCAGCAGCCGACGGATGACCACGCTGCGCCGGACGGCCGCCTGATTGGCCAAGAGATAGCTGGGATAGAGGGCCTCTCCCTTCTTCCAGATGTTCCAGCGTTCCATGATGGCGTCCACCGACCGCTCCGCGGTTTCCATCAGCCGGACTGCTTCAGCATTGGCGGCTGCACCTTCGTAGGTCAGGGTCTGGGATTCGAGTTGGCGAAGCTCGCGGCCGATGGCTTCCACTTTCTTGGGAATGTACCGAGGGTTCTTGGGGACGTGGAGCATGACGTCCACGGCAGTCAGCGCCAGCGTCCAGTATTCCTTGGCCTGCGCGGGCGCCTTGTCTTTCTGGGCGATGAGCAGCAGCTCGACAGGATTCTTATCCAGCAACCTGGCGACCTTGATGCAAAGTTCCGGTTTGGGCACCTTCAGGCCACGGCGAATGAGGTTCGCTTCTGGCTGAGCGATCCCCAGCTTGTCCGCCAGCGCATAGTCGCTACTGAGGCGGTACCGGTGCTTGACCTCTTCGACGTATTGGGCAATCTCGAACATCAGGTCGTCAGGTTATTTAAGGGCCGAGCCGTCTAGGCCGCGTACGATGGGTTCGATGTCTGGCTCGCTTTGGCGCGCTCCAACCCCATCCAGAAACCTTCTAGGCAATCCAGCACAGTCTTCATCCCGCAACGGAAGTCTTCATGTTCCTGCGGCGACATCCGTCCACCTTCCACGGAGCCTGTCCCGTCCACGGCAGCAACCGCTTTTTCCATGGCGTCCTCGTGGGTGGACTCCAGCTCGCGATGGAAGGTGAAGTAGGTCATGTCCATCCGGGGATACCGTTCGTTTCGGAGGCGGGTCAGGCCCGGGATCAGATGGTCCCACATCGTGATGGCCATGTTCTCGAGTCCGAACGAGGCGCCGAGGGCCGTGGCATGGTTTCCGCTGCTATAGAGCTGTTCCATGCCGTCAATGTAGGCCCGCGTCGAGGGGAGCATGGGACGGGTCATGGCCTCGTGGACATCGAGGCCGACTGAGCGCAGGAAGTCGCGATAGAGTAATTCGTGCCGGTTCTTGGTACGACCATCTCCCAGCTCCGAGTAGAGGACTTTCGTGAGTTCGTCGGCCACCGACTCGTCCTCGGTATTCACGAGCTGAGCCACCAGGATCTTGGGAAAGAACCGGGCGAAGTGATAGAACTCGACGGCGAACTTGCGAAACTCCTCGTCCGTGACCTGGCCAGTTTGGAAGCGATCCAGATAAGGATTGTTGATGGCTCCGTGGCGCAATACGTGGCCACGCATCTCCTTATGGAATGACATGGTGTACCTCCTCGTCCCCTCTATAAGACTGCCTTTCAACCTTCGCCATTCTCATATATTGCAATAATATAACTTTATTATCATTTGCGCAAGTCCGGTTATTATTTATAAAATAATTATAAATCAAATAGATATGATGTTTTTTAGTATCCGTCATGAATTTGTTTAATTTTTTATTTCATTGAATAATATAAAAATATTATTGATTGATAGAGTCTATATGTTATACTGGTGACATGAAAACACAGCGCCATGACGAGCGATTGGACATGGACCAGTTCCACTGTCATTTGTTCGGGAGGGAACGCACATGAAAGGTTCAATGGGGATCGATCACATTACCCTGTGCGTCAAAAACCTGGACGCCGCCGAGTACCTGTTCACCAAAATTCTCGGTTTTGAGGTCATCTGGTCGGCGCGGGACGTGGGAAGCGACAAGTCCAGTATGGACACGATCGTCGTGCAGCGCGGGAACGCCAAGGTGGCCCTCATGCAGGGCAGGGACAAGGCCGTACAGTCACAAATCTCCCAGTTCATTGAGAAATACGGCGAAGGGGTCCAGCACGTGGCTATCGAAGTCGACGACATTGAAGCGGTCTGTCGTGAATGGGAGTATCATGGGGTGAAATTCAGCGGCCCGCTCAAGGAGGGCCGAGACGGCTTCGGGCCGCTCAAACAGCGCTTTACCTATCCCCTCTTTCCCGGAAGTGGTGTCTTCCTGGAACTGACGCAACGTCAGCATGGAGGCGAGCAGTCCAAAACCTTCGTGCGGGGGACCGTTGAGGCGCTCTACAAGGACATAGAGCGGGACCAGACTCAAGGCGTTGAACAGACGATCATTGACTACGACACACTCCCGCTGCCGTTCGAGGACTCGTCGTTCAAGCGCACATCCTAAACCAGTGATGAACGCAGAATGATGAGTGATGAGCGAAACTCTCCGCCGTTCACCAGTTCATCAGTCACCGTTCTGCGTTCAGGAAGATCGGGAGGCCCGCGATGTATCTCGTGAAGAAAGGCAATGCGCCGAATCAGGCCCACGTCGGGATCCCTGGCGGCCTGTATGAAGAAGAGCACGGCCGCCGCGGGTTTAACGGGCCGTCATCACACCTATACCGAATTCATCCTCCGACAGGATGGGTTCGTATTGATGGTCCCCTGCGCCCCCGCGCTTTCGCCTGCGCAGGCCTCTCTACCCCCGACCAGCGATCGCCCGACGGCAGACCTGTCGAGATCCTCCGCAGCCCGGATGTGCGGGTCTCCCTCTCTCGCCGAGCCGAGACGATGCCTTACTTCGTCCGCAATGCGGACGGGGACGAGGTGCAGTTCGTTCACAGTGGGAGAGGCCGGTTCGAGACAGATTATGGCATGCTGTCCTACGAGCCTGGCGACTACGTGGTGATTCCCAAAGGGACCACCTATCGGATCAGCGTGGAGGCAGGACCGTCGCTGTTCCTGATCGCCGAGAGTCCCAAGCCGGTCACGTTGCCGGAGCGAGGCTTGCTGGGGCACCATGCCCTGTTTGATCCAGGTGTCCTGGCCGTGCCCGAGCTAGCGCCTACGACTGACACCAGCGGGCGCGAATGGGAAGTGCGTATTAAGCGCAATGGCGAGTACACGAAGGTCATCTATCCCTTCAACCCAATGGATGTGGTTGGCTGGAAAGGGGACCTGTGGGTGGCCAAGCTGAATGTGCGGGACTTTCGGCCGGTGATGAGTCCCCGGTACCATCTTCCTCCCAGCGTTCACGCGACATTCCAGGCCGGTGGGCTGCTCATCTCGACTTTCGCTCCACGACCGCTGGAGAGCGATCCTCAGGCGCTTCGAGTTCCGTTCTACCATCGGAACATGGATTATGATGAGGTCCTCTTCTATCACAAGGGAGACTTCTTCAGCAGAGCAGGTATCCAACCGGCAGCGCTCACGCTTCATCCGCAGGGAATTCATCATGGCCCGCACCCTCAGGCGGTCGAGGCAAGCAAGACAAAGACGCACACGGACGAGGTCGCAGTGATGATCGAATCTCGACGGCCGTTCAGTGTCCTGCCCGAATTGGAGACAGTGGAGCTGAAGGAATACGCGATGAGCTGGAGTCGGCCATGAAGCTGGTCAGCTTTCGAGTCCGAACCCCAGTGGGAAGCTTTGTTCGAGTCGGCGCCCTCCATGGACAGACCATCATCGATCTCAACATGTCCTATGCTCGGGTACTCGCCGACCAGAAGGAGGCGCAGCCGTACCGACTTGCCAACGCCATGGTTCCTCCCACCATGCTCGAGCTATTGGAAGGTGGAGATTCAGCCATGGCCGCGGCTCGGCAGGGATTCGACCATGCGGTCTGCTGCGGCGAGACCATTCAAGGCCCGGAAGGCGAAACCATCCTGTATCGTCAGGACAATGTCCGGATCATGGCCCCGCTGCCAAACCCAACTTCCCTGCGCGACTTTATCGCGTTCGAAGAGCATATCGCAGCTACGTCTAAGAAACGTGGGCAACCCATTCCGCCCGAGTGGTACAAAGCCCCAGCCTACTATAAGGGCAACCACCGGACAATCATCGGGCCGGACGAAGACCTACCCTGGCCACTGGAAACGACCAAACTGGACTATGAGCTGGAGCTGGCCTGCGTCATGGGTCGCAAAGGTAAGGACATCTCCGAGCGGGACGCGCCTGGTTACATCGCGGGCTACACGATCATGAACGATTTCAGCGCGCGGGACATTCAGTTTCAGGAGATGGCCTGCCGGCTGGGTCCGGCGAAAGGCAAAGACTTTGCGACGGCAATCGGCCCTTGCCTCGTGACGCCGGATGAGATCCGGGATCTGAATGCACTCAGAATGGTTGCACGGGTGAACGGAGAGGTCTGGTCGGAGGGGCGCTTCGGGACCATCCATTGGTCCTTCCCCCAAATGATCGCATACGTCTCTCGTGGCGAGACGATCTACCCCGGCGACCTGTTCGGCTCTGGGACGGTGGGAGGGGGGTGCGGCCTTGAAATGGACCGATATTTGCATCCTGGCGACGTGGTAGAGCTGGAAATCCAGCCGATCGGCCTGTTGAAAAATCGAGTCATCAAACAGGAGAGTAAGCGATGAGCGCAACCATGACGGACGAGCAGGCAGTGACGGAACTGATCCAACGGCACCGGACCCTCTACGACGGTCCGGCGATCGAACCGAAGCTCAAGGGCATCATCCGGGATGCCCCGCAATCCAAGCTTTCTGACTGGGACGTCCACCGGATCCTCCGGTCATCCCGGTCGGTCTTCTTCGACACACATGTCGAGCTCGTCTCAGGCCATCATACAGGGACCTATCTCCGGTTCGAATCCATCGCGCGGTTTTCCCAACTGATCACCTTGATCGCGCGAGACATGGCCGACTGGATCAGACAGACCTATGAGAAGGACCCTGTCGTCGGCCTCGTGACTACCGCCTCCGACGCTCAGCTCCTGGCCGAGCGCGTGGCAGACCTGCTCCGCGAAAAGATGCGATTGCGGGTAGTTCTCACTCCTTTCAACCGAGAGACCGGGAAAATCGGCACCGAGGTGATAGCTGGCGCCATCCGAGCCGGCGAACGGTTCGTGGTCCTGAATGATGTGACCACGCGCGGGAACTGCGTCAGTAAGCTGGGCAAGGTCGTCACAGAGAACGGAGGTGTCCTGGCCGGGATGATGGTCTTTGCCCGCCGTGACAGCGGGCAGTTCCCCTTGATGGACCAACTAACCGCTAAGTTTCCGTTCTATTACACGGCCGATCTGAACATGCCGCAGTTGGAGCCGGCTGGTTGCCCGCTCTGCAAAGCCAAGAAGCCGTTGCTTTCTTGGAGGGACATGCCGGAACTTTAAAATGGTGAACGGTGAATGCGGAAAGGCTGAACGGATGATAAGGTGATGCCTCGCTGGTATAGAGGAGGGCACTCATGGATGCTGCGGTTGTTGCGAAGGACATCAAACGAACCGACCTGCTCCAGATGTACTACTATCTGCGTCTGACCAGAACCCTGGAGGACCGGATCACGGCCCTCTACCGGCAGGGACGGATCGTAGGCGGAGTCTATACCAGCAATGGCATGGAGGCGATCTCCGTCGGCTATGCCTCCGCCCTGGAACGGGACGACATCATCGCTCCCTTTCACCGAGACATGGGCGCCTTTCTTATCCGGGGGATCACGCCCGGCGAGGTGATCGCCCAGTACCTTGGCAAGCGCACTGGCCCCACCAAGGGGAAGGACGGTAACGTGCATATCGGCGATCTGAAGCGAGGCGTGATCGGGTTCGTCAGCCACTTGGCCGACAATCTCCCGGTCGCCACCGGCGCGGCCCTGGCCTTCAAGCTCCGCGGAGAGTCCCGCGTGGTCGTGACCAATACGGGTGACGGTGGAACCAGCCGGGGTGACTTTCATGAAGCGATGAACTTCGCGGCGGTCCGTAAACTGCCGGTCGTGTTTTTCTGCAACAACAACCAGTATGCCTATTCGACTCCCTTGTCTCTCCAGATGGCAATCCGTGACGTCGCCGACCGGGCCAAAGCCTATGGCATGCCGAGTGAGATCGTGGATGGCAATGACGTCGCGGCCGTCTATCTCGCCGCTCAGCGGGCGATCCGGAAAGCGCGGGCCGGCGAGGGACCGACCTTTATCGAATGCAAGACAATGCGGATGCACGGCCATTCGGAACACGACTCGGCCAAATATGTTCCGCGCGAACTGTTGGAGGAGTGGAAGAAGAAGGACCCGATCCTCAAGGCGGAACAGTTGCTCATCCAGCTCGGCTATGCCAACGAGGCGACATTCCGTGAGATCGAGGAGCGCGTCCAGAAGGAGGTCGAGGCCGGCGTGGAGTTCGCTGAACAGAGCCCCCTGCCGGAAGGTCCGGAGGTCTTAGAAGGGGTCTTTGCAGATGATCACGAGGTGAAGCCATGACAACAACCGCAGCGGGACGCGAAGTCACCTACCTCGAGGCGATCTCGGAAGCCCTGGACGAGGAAATGAGCCGCGACGAGCGGGTCTTTCTGATGGGCGAGGACATCGGCCCGTACGGTGGAGCCTTCAGGATCACAGAAGGTTTCCAGAAAAAATACGGCGAGTGGCGGGTGTTGGATACGCCTTTGGCCGAGTCCGGCTTTGTGGGAGCCGCGATCGGAGCGGCGATGATGGGGATGCGGCCAGTGGTGGAGATGCAGTTTGCCGACTTCATTTCCTGCGCCTTTGATCAGATCACCGAGGTGGCAGCGACAGCCCACTACCGCTGGGGCGCAGCAGTACCGATGGTGATCCGAGCTCCGTTCGGCGGCGGCGTGCACGGCGGACCGTTCCATTCGGAATGCCCGGAAGGTTGGTTCTTTCATTCGCCCGGCCTCAAGCTCGTCGCTCCCTCGACGCCGTACGATGCCAAGGGTCTGCTGAAGGCCGCCATTCGTGATCCGAACCCGGTCATTTATTTTGAGCACAAATTTCTCTACCGTCGCATAAAGGCGGTGTTGCCGACCGAGGACTACATCGTTCCGATCGGCAAGGCTGAGGTCAAGCGAGCCGGCACCGACATCTCAGTGATCACCTATGGCGCGATGGTCCACTTGGCGCTGGAGGCCGCCGAGGTGCTGACGAAAGAGGGCATTAGCCTGGAAGTCGTGGATCTCCGGACCCTCATGCCCTTGGACAAAGAAACAGTCTTCGAGTCTGTCCGGAAGACCAGCAAAGCGATCATGCTCCACGAGGACAACAAGACCGGCGGGATCGGGGCCGAGATCGCGGCGCTGCTGGCTGAAGAATGCTTTGATTGCCTCGACGGGCCGATCCTGCGCATCGCCGCGCCCGACACGCCGGTTCCCTTCAGCACGCCGCTGGAGGAGTTTTTCCTCCCCAAGGTGAGTGACGTGCTCGCAGCGGCCAGGAAATTGGCGTCGTATTGATTCGCATAAGGCGTGAGGGGTAAGGCGTAAGAAGAAACTTCCTTTCGCCTCACGTTTCACGCCGGGGACCCGTTGCTCTGGAGAATGCAACGGGTGCCCCTCACGGAGTTGGAGGAGATGTGCCGACCGACGTGATCATGCCTCAGCTCGGAGAGAGCATTGCCGAGGGGACGATCGTCAAATGGCTGATTCACCCTGGTGGCCGCATCGAGAAGGACCAACCGCTGTTGGAGGTTGAAACCGACAAGGTTTCCCTGGAGATCCCCTCCCCCACAGCTGGCTTTCTGACTGAGGTGCTCGTCCAGGCGGGGCAGACCGTGCCGGTCGGAACCATCATCGCGCGACTCGAAGGGCAGGCGGCAACCGGCGTCGTGAACAGGGTCGGCGGGGTGGTTGTGCGCCCCATGGAGCCTTCCCCCACAGGTGAAGACCACTATTCTCCCGCCGTCCGACAGCTTGCCAAAGAGCATGGCGTGGATCTTTCCCAGGTTATAGGGACCGGCACCGGTGGCCGAGTGACGAAGAAGGATGTCCTGGATTTCATCGCCACAAGCAAACTCACCCCCGCCCGTCCATCCCCCATCCAGAGGGAGGGCAAGGGAGGGGGGCGTGAGGAGATCCTTCCCCTCACAGCGATGCGGAAGACCATCGCTGATCGGATGGTCAAGAGCCGGCAAACTTCGGCCCACGTCGTCACCTTCTTCGAGGCTGATTTCACCGGGATCGGCAAGATCCGTGAAGCGCGCGGGTTGACTTACCTCGCGTTCGTCATCAACGCCGTCACCCGAGCAATCAAAGATGTGCCCATCCTGAACTCGTCCTGGGGGGAGCAAGGAATCATCATCAAAAAAGACATTCACATTGGTATCGCGGTGGCGTTGGAGGACGGCTTGCTGGTGCCGGTCGTGCGAAGCGCCGACCGGAAGAGCGTGACCCAGTTGGCCAAGGAAGTCGCCGACCTGGCCGAGCGCGCAAGGACCAAACGGCTGAATCCAGAGGAAGTCCAGGACGGCACCTTCACCATTACCAATCATGGCGGTTTCGGCAGCCTCTTCAGCACACCCATCATCAGCCAGCCCCAGATCGCCATCCTGGGCGTCGGAGCGGTCCAGAAGCGAGCGGTGGTGGTCAACGACGCGATTGCGATCCGGCCCATGGGCTACCTCAGCCTCTCGTTCGACCATCGCGTGATCGATGGTGCTACAGCCGATCAGTTCATGAGTAAGGTGAAGGGATATTTAGAACAGAGTAAGTGGGAGACATTCCTGTGAACAGCAAACGCAACGTGGTCATCGCCAGCGCGGCACGAGCGCCGCTGGGAAGCTTCAACGGCGTGTTCAGCCCGGTCCCCGCCACCAAGCTCGGAAGCTGCGCCATCGCCGAAGCCTTAACGCGGATTGATCTTCCTGGTGACCGGGTGGATGAGGTCTATATGGGCTGCGTCCTGACCGCGGGCCTTGGACAGGCGCCGGCCCGACAGGCTTCGCTCGGAGCCGGCATTCCGAACTCGGTGGGTGCGACGACGGTGAACAAGGTCTGCGGCTCCAGCCTGAAGACCGTGATCATGGCGGCGCAAGCGATCGGAATGGGCGAGGCCCGCATCGTGGTGGCCGGTGGGATGGAAAACATGACCCGCGCGCCCTACCTCTTGGAGCGAGCGCGCCAAGGCTATCGCCTGGGCCACGGGGAACTGACGGATAGCCTCATCAAGGACGGGCTTTGGGACGTGTACAACAACTTCCATATGGGGAACGCCGGCGAGCTCTGTGCGAAGAAGTACGGGCTGACCAGGACTGAACTGGACGACTTCGCCCTGGAGAGCTATCGTCGAGCGAGGGAGGCGATCGCTTCGGGTGCCTTCAAGCGCGAGATCGTTCCCGTTAAAGTGCCGCAGAAGAAGGGCGGGCTGCTGGCCGTCACCGATGACGAAGAGCCGAACCGAGTGGATCTCAGCAAGCTACGCAACCTGAAGCCGGTGTTTCAGGAAGACGGTGTCCTGACAGTGGGCAACTCCCCCTCCTGCAACGACGGCGCGGCAGCCCTGGTCATCATGGCGCAGGATGAGGCGGAGACCCTGGGCATAAAGCCGCTGGCGAGGATCATCGGTTATGCCGGAGCAGCCCTCGCGCCAGAATGGTTCACGATTGCGCCGGTTGAGGCGATCACGCGGGTGCTGAAACAGACAGGTCTGTCGCTTGCCGACATCGACCTGTTCGAAATCAACGAGGCCTTTTCAGCCGTGTCCCTGGCCATCAACCGCGAGCTGGGGCTGGATCACGCAAAGGTCAATGTCCACGGTGGCGCCGTGGCCTTGGGTCATCCGATCGGCGCGACAGGAGCGCGCATCCTCACCACGTTGCTGTACGCGATGGAGGCGCGGAGAGCCCGCCGAGGGATCGCGAGCCTCTGCATCGGCGGCGGCGAGGCCCTGGCGATGATCGTGGAAAGGGGATAATCGGGGTAACGGGATAGTAGGGGTAGCAGGATAGCGGGCTACTCCCATACCCCGCTACCCCTTTAGCCCTCTACCCCGGTTTCTGGCAATGAAGATTGACGACGTCAAGAAGATCGGAGTCGTCGGCGCAGGCCAGATGGGCCGAGGCATCAGCCAGGTCCTGGCCACGGCGGGATGGCCGGTCTTGCTCGTAGATGTCGCCGAGCCTCCGCTGCGCGAAGCGCTCAAGAAAATCCGTGAAAGTGTGAACCGGGCCGTTGAAAAAAGGGCCCTGCGCGCGGATCAAGCTGGCGCGGTCATGGCCTCTATTCACCCGATGGTCGAACTGGAAGGATTGCGAGGCGCTCAGCTTGTCCTTGAAGCCATCCCAGAGGACCCGGCCATGAAACAGGAACTCTTTAGTCAATTGGGGCGGCTCTGCCACCGCCAGACGGTGCTGGCCAGCAATACTTCCTCTATCTCGATCGCGAAATTGGGGGCTGCCTCGGGTCGGCCCGATCGAGTGGTGGGGATCCACTTCATGAATCCGGTCCCGGCCATGAAGCTGGTCGAAATCGTCCAGGGAATGGAGACCTCCAACAACACACTGACCCTAGTTTTGGATCTGGCTAAACGCATGGGCAAGACTCCCGTTGTCTGCAAGGATGTCCCTGGATTCATCGTCAACCGGATCCTGATCCCCATGGTCAATGAGGCGATCTTTGCCTTAGAGGAGGGAGTAGGCACAGCGGAGGCGATTGATCTGGCCATGACCGCCGGCGCCAACCATCCGATGGGCCCGCTCGCTCTGGCCGACCGGATCGGTCTTGATACGGTCCTGGCGATCTGCGAAGTCCTCTACCAGGATTTAGGCGATCCCAAGTTCCGCCCCTGCCCGCTCCTGCGCAAGTATGTAGAGGCCGGGTGGTTGGGACGCAAGACCGGTCGAGGGTTTTACACCTATGCCACTTGATGAGGGAAACTCCGAGATCCAGCGGCCTGTCATCGCACGGGAGCTGTTGAAGGAGAGCGAATCATGAGCCAGCGGAAGCGCCGCTTTACCTCCTTATCCGGCTTGGACATCGAGCAGGTCTACACGGCAGACCATGTGAAGGGATGGTCTCCTGACGCCGATCTCGGAGCGCCTGGCGAGTTCCCCTATACCCGCGGCGTCTATTCCACCATGTACCGAGGCCGCCTGTGGACCATGCGGCAGTTTGCTGGCTTCGGGACGGCTGAGGACACCAACCAGCGATTCAAGTATCTGCTCCAGCATGGGCAGACTGGCCTCAGCGTGGCCTTTGACATGCCGACGCTGATGGGGCTGGACTCAGACGATCCCCAGGCGCGCGGCGAAGTCGGCTACTGCGGCGTGGCGGTCTCTTCGCTCGCCGACATGGAGCGACTGCTCGACGGCATCCCCCTCGACGAGGTCACCACCTCGATGACGATCAACGGCCCTGCCGCCGTGCTCTTCGCCATGTATTTGGCGGTGGCGGAACGGCGGAGCATTCCATTCGACCGCCTCGGCGGCACGCTTCAGAACGACATCCTGAAAGAGTACATCGCCCAGAAGGAATGGCTGTTTCCGCCGGAGCCGCATCTCAGGCTGATCGTGGACACCATCGCCTACTGCGCCAAGTCTGTGCCTAAGTGGCACCCGATCAGCATCAGCGGCTACCACATCCGAGAGGCGGGCTCAACAGGGGTCCAGGAACTGGCCTTTACGCTCTATGACGGGCTCACCTATGTCGAGGCAGCTATCAAGGCCGGGCTGAACGTGGATTCCTTCGCGCCTCAGCTCTCCTTCTTCTTCAATGTGCACAATGACCTGTTCGAGGAGATCGCCAAGTTCCGAGCCGCTCGGCGACTGTGGGCGCGTGAGATGGAGCGACGATACCACCCGAAAGACCAACGCTCGCTCCAGCTCCGATGCCATGCCCAGACAGCCGGTTGCTCACTCATGGCGCAGCAGCCGATGAACAACGTGGTCCGCACGACCTTGCAGGCTCTTGCGGCGGTGTTGGGCGGAACTCAGTCGTTGCACACCAACTCGATGGACGAGACCTTGTCGCTTCCGACGGAAGAGGCGGTCAAGCTGGCACTGCGCACGCAGCAGATCATTGCCCAGGAAAGCGAGGTCACGAACACGGTGGACCCTCTCGGCGGGTCCTACTATGTCGAGTCGCTGACCAACCAACTGGAAGAAGGTGCACAGGATTACTTCCGGAAGCTGGATAAGATGGGCGGGATGGTGAAGGCGATCGAACGAGGGTTCCCGCAACGGGAAATCCTGGAGGCCTCGCAACGGTACCAGCAGGAGGTGGAGCGGAAGGAACGGGTCATTGTCGGCGTCAACGACTACGTGGAGCAGGAGTCGCGTCAGGTTCCGATCCTCAAGATCAGCCCGGAGGTGGAAAAGGCTCAAGTGGACCGGCTGGCCGCGCTGCGGGCTCAACGGGATTCCTACCGGATGGCCGGCAGCCTGCAGGCCCTGCAAGAAGCCGCCGCGACTGAAGAGAATCTGATGCCCTATCTTATTGACGCGGTGAAGGCCCAGGCCACGTTAGGCGAAATCTGCGCCGCGCTGAAAGAAGTGTTTGGGACGTATCGGGAGCCAGTGGTGTTATGAGAGATGGTCTCGGCTGGCGAAGGGCGGAGAGGGCGGCCTGGTCAATCCCCTGTGCTCGCAGAGTGCGCACGCTCAGAAGGTGCTCCCTCGATGCGCGCAGTTGGGGATCAACCACGCCGCCCTTGTAAATTTGAAGTGACAACCAAACCTCCGTGCCCATCCGTCCATCCGAGACCTAGTGGAGTGGAGCAGAGCAGGAAAACATGAAACTTGGAGCGTTTGAAATTTACCCAGTAACAGACGGGCGGTTCCGGTTGGACGGGGGCGCCATGTTTGGGGTAGTGCCACGAGTGTTATGGGAGAAGTGCTGTCCGGCTGATGAGAAGAACCGCATCCAGTTGGCGCTCAATTGCCTGCTGATTCGGGCGCATGGGAAGAACATCCTGGTGGACACAGGCCTGGGCAACAAGTTGGACACCAAGTCCCAGGACATGTTTGCGGTGGACCGGACTCCGCCGCTGTATGACTCGTTGAAGGACCATGGATTAGCTGCTAAAGACATCCACATGGTCATCAACACACACCTGCACTTCGACCATGCCGGCGGCAACACGGTCCAAGATAATGGCAGCGGGGTTGTCCCCGCATTTCCAAAAGCCAAGTATTTTGTGCAAAAAGGCGAGTACGAGGATGCGGTGCTGGCCAACGAGCGCACCAGAGCCAGCTATCACCAAGAAAACTTCGCGCCCATCGCGCACGGACACCAGTGGGAATTCCTGGAAGGAGACACGGAACTGCTGCCGGGCCTATCGGTCATGGTGACCCATGGACATACCGCCCATCACCAGGCCGTGAAGATCGAATCGGAGGGCAAGGTGGCGCTCTACCTAGGAGATTTGATCCCGACTATCTCACACCTGCCGCTCCCCTACATCATGGGCTATGACCTCTATCCCTTGCAGACGTTGGAGACGAAACGGAAGGTGCTGGATCGAGCCTTTCAGGAGAATTGGCTGCTCATGTTCGAGCATGATCCCCGCGTACAGATGGGGTATGTGAAGAAAGACGTGGAGGGAAAGTATTTCTTGGAAGAGGTAAAAGGATGACGGCGGCGGCGCTCGTCATTCGTGAAGCGTGAAGCGTCCGAATTCCGGAACGAGATACGCTTCACGAGGCCCGCTTCACGAGACTCATTGATGACGCGCGCAGTAGGGGCCAGGCCGGCCACCCAGGTTAGCCACGAAATCCTCAGGTGAGACGAGGTGAAAGAATGACCGTGGCTGCAAAACCAATTCGGGTGCTGGTAGGCAAGGTCGGGCTGGATGGGCACGACCGTGGCATCAAGCTGGTCGCGCGGGCGCTCCGCGACGCCGGCATGGAGGTGATCTACACCGGCCTGCACCAGACGCCGGAGCAGGTGGTGAACACGGCGATCCAGGAAGACGTGAAGGCCATCGGCCTGAGCGTACTCTCCGGCGCGCACAATTACCTGTTCCCGCGCGTGCTGGAGTTGCTGAAGGGGCAAGGGGTGGAGGAT
>JBOHOI010000050.1:0-14448 GCA_050731155.1 Nitrospiraceae bacterium
TCGTGGTCTCGAGCGATCGGTTTCCGAAGGAAATGCCGGACATCGAGGAGCGCCTCCGCTCGAGATTTGAGTGGGGGTTGATCGCGGATCTGCAGGCGCCCGATGTGGAAACGCGCATCGCGATCCTCCGCAAGAAGTCCGAGGACGAAGGGATGAGCTTACCTGAGGGGGTGATCCAGTTCCTGGCCGAAAACATGAAGAGCAACATCCGGGAGTTGGAGGGAGCATTGGTCCGGGTCGGGGCCTATTCCTCCTTGACGGGGCAGCCCATCGCGATGGAGATGGCCAAGAATGTCCTGCGGGATGTCATCGGCGACAAGAAGAAGGTCATCGCGATGGACGATATCCAGGAAGCAGTGGCCACGCGCTTCCACGTCAAAATCGCCGAGCTCAAATCGCGGCGACGGAGTAAGACGCTGGTCCATCCGCGGCAAATCGCGATGTACCTGTGCCGGGAGCTCACTGACGCCTCATTTCCGGAGATCGGACGCCAGTTCGGCGGGAAGGACCACACGACGATCATTCACGCCTGCAAGCAGATCACGAAGGCCAAAGAGGCGGACACCACGCTCATGGCCTCGCTGGAGAGCCTGAAGAGTCAGATCACCAGAGGATAACGAGTCGAAACGAGGAGATACCCTCATGAAGCTACGGATTGCACGGGAAGAATTGCTGACGGCGCTCCAGCGGGTGCAGGGAGTGGTGGAAAAGCGGAACACCATGCCTATTCTGTCCAACATCCTGCTCGAAGCGAAGCCGGACGGCGTGGATATCCTCGCGACCGACCTGGAGATCGGCATGCGAGGACTGTACAAGGCGACCGTCCAGGAACCGGGCTCGATTACCTTGTCGGCGCGCAAGCTCTACGAGATTCTCAAAGAACTGGGGAGTGGCGAGATCGAGCTCGCCACGAGCGAGAACAACTGGGCGACGATCCAGGCAGGGAAGAGCCAGTTCAAGGTCGTCGGTCTTTCAAGCAGCGAGTATCCGGCCCTGCCAGCGATCGAGCGGGAAGGGCTGACCCCGCTGGCGGGATCGGGGCTGTTGCAATTGATTCGCAAGACGTTGTTTGCGGTCGGCGACAACGACGCCCGGTACATCCTAAACGGGCTGCTGGTTACCCTGACGACGGCGGAGAAGAAAACGACCCTTCGGCTCGTCGGCACGGACGGCCACCGGCTGGCCGTCGCCGAGCAGGAGGTGGGCGCGACGAGCGGCAAAGACACGCCGAAGGAGATCAAGGCGATCATTCCCAAGAAAGCGGCCCATGAGATGCGGCGTCTGCTGGAGGAAGGAGACGGCGAGCCGCTGATCGGGTTCACGAAGAACTTATTGATCTTTCGTAAGAGCGGCCTGCTGCTGACCTCCAGGCTGATGGAGGGGAATTACCCCAACTATCAGCAAGTGATTCCCAAAGAGCAGGGCAAGCGCGTGACGGCGGACAAAGCAGAGCTGGAGAGCGCGCTCCGCCGCGTGGCGGTGCTCTCGCGCGACAAGACCAACGCCGTGAAAGTCACGTTTTCGTCCGGGCACATGACCCTGTTCTCGAGCAACCCGGACTTCGGCGAGGCTACCGAGGAGCTGCCGGCCCGCTACGGAGGCGAGACATTGACCACAGGATTTAACGCCCGGTATCTGTTGGAAGTGCTGGGCGTGATCGATGGAGAGACGGTTTCCCTGCAGATGGACACCCCCTTGAGCCCCTGCCTGATCCGCGAGCCGGGCAACGCGGGCTTCACCTGCGTGGTGATGCCGATCAAGATCTAGGGGCCTGAAGGGGCCGGTAGGAGCAAGGATGTCGAGCAAAGACCTCGGCGACAAGACCCAAGAGATGGAGTTGTCCGACCACGCTCAGTCTGGGAGCTACAGCGCGGACCAAATCAAGGTGCTGGAAGGGCTCGACGCTGTCCGCAAGCGCCCCGCGATGTACATCGGGAGCACCGGCCCGGACGGGTTGCATCACCTGGCGTACGAGGTGGTGGACAACAGCGTTGACGAGCACATGGCCGGGTTCGGCGAGACCATCGAGATCACGCTCCAGATCGACGGCAGCGTGATCGTGGTGGACAATGGCCGAGGCATCCCGACGGGGATGCACTCCACGCAGAAGAAGTCCGCGGCCGAGGTCGCCTTGACGATGCTCCACGCGGGAGGGAAGTTCGAGCAGGGCGCCTATACCGTGTCAGGCGGCCTGCATGGGGTCGGCATTTCCGTCGTGAACGCCCTGTCGGAATGGCTGGAATTGGAGATCTGGCAGGGCGGGCAGGTCTTCGAGCAGCGGTACGAGCGAGGAAAGGCGACGGCCCCGCTCACGGTGACCGGCAAGACCAAGAAGCGCGGGACCAAGATTACGTTCAAGCCGGACGGTCAGATCTTCGAGTCGCTGGAGTTCAGCTTCGACATTCTCGCGCAACGCCTCCGTGAGCTGGCCTTCCTGAACAAAGGGCTGGCGATCACGCTCAAAGACGAGCGCAAGGAGAAAGAGCAGGTCTTCCGTTACAAGGGCGGGATCGTCTCCTTCGTCGAGCACCTGAACGAGGCGAAGACTCCCCTCCACAAGCCGATCTTCATCGAGATTGAAAAGTCCGAGATGATCCTGGAGGTAGCCCTCCAGTACAACGACGGCTATGCCGAGAATCTCTTCTCCTTCGCCAACAACATCAACACGCGCGAGGGCGGCACCCACCTGGTCGGCTTCAAGGCGGCGCTGACCCGGACCATCAACAACTACGCCAACGCCAACGACCTGCTGAAAAAGGACACAGAGTCGCTGACCGGTGACGATGTCCGGGAGGGGCTGACCGCCGTCGTCAGCGTGAAGCTGCGGAATCCGCAGTTCGAAGGGCAGACGAAAGCCAAGCTGGGGAACAGCGAGGTCAAGGGCATCGTCGAAGCGGCAGTCAATGAGGCCCTGGGCACCTACTTCGAGGAAAACCCCCCGATCGCCCGCAGGATCATCGGCAAGTCGCTTGACGCGGCCCGAGCGCGCGAGGCGGCGCGGAAGGCCAAGGAACTGATCCGGCGCAAGAGTGCCCTGGACGCGGGCTCGCTCCCCGGCAAGCTGGCCGATTGCTCCGAGAAGGACCCGGCCCACAGCGAGCTGTTCATCGTGGAGGGCGACTCCGCCGGCGGCTCGGCCAAGCAGGGGCGTGACCGGAAATTCCAGGCGATCCTGCCGCTCAAGGGCAAGATTCTCAACGTGGAGAAGGCCCGGTTCGACAAGATGCTCTCGAGCGAGGAGATCCGGGTGTTGATCATGGCCCTCGGGACCGGCATCGGGCGCAAGCGCGAGGACGCCGAGAAAGGGAAGGACGATAAGGAAGCCTTCGACATTGCCCGCGCCCGGTACCACAAGATCATCCTGATGACCGATGCCGATGTGGACGGCAGCCACATCCGGACGCTGTTGCTGACGTTTTTCTTCCGGCAGATGCAGGAGCTAATCGAGCACGGGTACGTGTACATCGCGCAGCCGCCCCTCTTCAAAGTGAAGAAAGGCAAGACGGAGCGCTACCTCAAGGACGAAGCGGCCCTCAACGAGTACCTGGCGGATCTGGCGGTCGAGGAAGTGGAAGTCTATGTTGACAGCACGCAGGGCTACGTGACTGGCCGGCGCCTGCTGCCCATTCTCAAGAAGCTCATCGCCTTCGAGGGCCTCCTCGCGCGATTCGGCAAGAGGCAGCACGAGGCAGGCATCCTGCGAGCCTTCGTGGACGAGCCGGGTTTGGATCGAGACATGCTCAAGAACCCCACGGCGCTCAAGAAGGCTGTGGCCAGCGTGAAGAAGACCCTGGCTGTCGTCTACCCCAAGGCCAACGTGACCCTCGACATCATCGAGGATGAGGAGCACCAATCCAACAAGGTGGTCTGTCGGGTTCCGACCAACGGAATGGTTCATAGTCTGGAAGTCACGCACGAACTGGTCGGGTCGGCCGATTTTCGCGAATCACAGAAACTGGCTCCGTCGGCCATCGGCTTGGGCCGTCCACCCTACAGGTTCAAGGTCGGAGATGCGGAGACTCAGTATCCCGGGACGGCCGAGTTGGTTCGGGCCATTTTGGAGACCGGCAAGAAGGGCATTGGCCTCCAACGCTACAAGGGCTTGGGCGAAATGAACCCGGCTCAGTTGTGGGAAACCACGATGAACCCGGAGACCCGCACCCTCATGCAGGTCACGCTCGAAGACTTCACCGGCGTGGACGAGATCTTTACGATCCTGATGGGCGACGAAGTGGAACCGCGCCGCAACTTCATCCAAAAGCACGCGCTAGAAGTGCGCAACTTGGACGTCTGAGGACGTTATTCGTGAAGCGTGAATCGCCGAGAGCCGACCTCATGCCCTCACGTGTAACGCTTCACGTTTAACGAGTGACGAGGTTTGAATGCCGGTTGATGAACGCCTGACCCAGATCGCCATCGAAGACGAGATGCGCTCGTCCTATCTGGATTACGCGATGAGCGTGATCGTGGGGCGAGCCTTGCCGGACGTCCGGGACGGGCTCAAGCCGGTCCATCGCCGGATCCTCTACGGCATGAACGAGATGGGCCTGGTCCACAACCGGGCCTACCGTAAATCTGCCAAGATCGTCGGCGAGATCATGGGGAACTACCATCCGCACGGCGACACGGCGATCTACGACACCCTGGTCCGCATGGCGCAGGACTTCAACATGCGCTATGCGCTGGTGGACGGCCAGGGCAACTACGGGTCGGTGGACGGCGATCCGCCGGCCGCCATGCGCTACACCGAGGCGCGCCTGACCAAGCTCGCCGAGGAGATGCTCGCGGACATCGACAAGGAGACCGTGGATTTCGGCCCCAACTATGACGAGTCCACGGTCGAGCCGCTGGTCCTGCCGGCCAAGGTGCCGAATCTCTTGGTCAACGGCGCCGGCGGGATCGCCGTCGGCTATGCGACGAACATCCCGACGCACAACGTGGCCGAGGTCGTGGACGGGCTGATGCTGCTGATCGAGAACTCCGACGTGACCCTCGACCAGCTCATGAAGAAGATCCCGGGCCCCGATTTCCCCACCGCTGGCTTCATCTACGGCACCCAAGGCATCAAGGACGCCTACAAGACCGGCCGCGGCCTGCTGACGCTCCGAGCCAAGGCGGCGATCGAAACCGACGAGCGGACAGAGCGGGATCGGATCATCGTGACCGAGATTCCCTACCAGGTGAACAAGGCGCGGCTGATCGAAAAGATCGCGGAACTGATCCAGGACAAGAGGATCGAGGGGATCTCGGACCTCCGGGACGAGTCGGATCGGGACGGCTTCCGAATCGTGATCGAACTGAAGCGAAGCGAAATCCCGCTGGTCGTGCTCAACAACCTGTACAAGCATACCCAGATGCAGAGCACCTTCGGCGTGATCATGCTGGCGCTGGTCCACAATCGCCCGGAGGTGCTCAATCTCAAGCAGATCCTGGAGGCCTTCATCGAACACCGGCGCGAGGTCGTCGTGCGCCGGACGGCCTTCGAGCTCCGCAAGGCCGAGGAGCGGGCTCATGTCCTTGAGGGCCTCAAGATCGCGCTGGACCACCTGGACGCGGTGATCACCTTGATCCGCCGCGCGCAATCCCCCGAGGTGGCGCGGGCAGGCCTGATGCGGCAGTTCCAGTTGTCTGAGATCCAGGCCAACGCGATCCTGGACATGAAGCTGCAGCGGCTCACCCAGCTCGAGCGCAACAAACTGGTCGAGGAGTATCAGGAGACGATCAAGCGGATGGAATACCTCCGGTCGGTCCTGGGCAGCGAGGCGCTGGTGCGCAAGATCATCAAGGACGAGCTGGAGGCCATTAAGAAGGACTACAGGGACGAGCGGCGGACGCAGATCATCCCGGAAGAGGCCGAGATCAATATCGAAGACCTGATCGCCCAGGAGGAAGTGATCGTCACTGTTTCCCACGCCGGCTACATCAAGCGCAACCCGGTCTCCCTCTACCGGGCCCAGCGGCGGGGCGGCAAGGGCAAGATCGGCATGGGGATCAAGGAGGAGGACTTCGTCGAAAACCTCTTCACGGCCTCGACGCACGATTACCTGCTGTTCTTTACGGACGCCGGCAAGGTCTATTGGCTGAAAGTGCATGAGATTCCCGAGGCAGGCCGGGCCGCCAAGGGCAAGGCCATGGTCAACCTGCTGGCCCTCGGCAGCGACGAGAAGGTGACCGCCACCCTGCCCGTCAAGGAGTTCCGGGAGGACCGGTTCGTGGTCATGGCCACGCGGCAGGGCGTGATCAAGAAAACGGAGCTCTCGGCCTACGGCAACCCCCGCCAGGGCGGCATCATTGCCCTCTCGCTGGACCAGGGCGACAAGCTGATCGGGGTCCAGATCACCGACGGTCAGCGGGAAATCCTGCTGGGCACGCGCCAGGGCATCGTGATCCGTTTCAAGGAGGATGAAGTGCGGCCTATGGGCCGCACTGCCTACGGCGTGCGCGGCATCACGCTGGAGGAGGGCAACGAGGTGATCGGGATGGAGACGATCACGCCGGACTCCACCACCTCGATCCTGACCGTCACCGAGGGCGGCTATGGCAAGCGGACGCCGGTCACTGAGTATCGCATCCAGGGACGAGGCGGGAAGGGCATCATCAGCGTGAAGACGACCGAGCGCAACGGGCTGGCGGTCGGCTTCCTGCAGGTGCGCGATGAGGATGAGATCGTGCTCATGGCGGCGAAGGGGAAGATCCTGCGCTGCAAGGTGGACGACATCCGCCAGATCGGGCGAAACACGCAGGGCGTCCGACTCCTGGACCTGGAAGATGCCGATGATCGGGTCATAGGCGTCGCCAGGTTGGCGGAAAGCGTCGAACGGGATGACAGCCTGTCCGGCAACGGAGACGGAAGCGCAACGGACGATACCGGCGGATAACAGCCCTCCATTCCTTGTTGAGCCGCTCCGGCCTCGCAACACCTGTCCGCCATGCAAGACCCATCCTTTCACCCAACGGCCCCTCAGCGGAACCAGGCCTCCGGGACCCAAGCCGTGTTCACGACGGGCGATCCTGGGAAGGCGCCGACCATGCCTCAGCCGCGGGCCAAGCGGAAGCTCGACACCGTCGTCAAGCTGGGACTCGGGGTGCTCATCGGCTCGTTTCTGCTGATCTGGGTCGGGATGTTCCTGAGCCGGCCCGATCGCTCGATCCCCCCATACAGTATCGGGTCCCAAGAAGGCACCGTGGTAGCAGTCCACGTGCCTGACTGGACCAGCGACACGGCGATCGAAACCCTCATCGAGCGCTTCCGGAAAGTGGGGAGGGAGACGAGGGATTTCGGCAAGATGAAGATCCAGCCGACGACGCCCCGTGATCCCGCAGGCCGCTACCGACGCATCACGGTCTACATCTTCACCCACGACTCATGGGCCGACCCAGCGATCCTCCACCGATACGTGACCACGAAGGACTCAACTTCTGCTGACGATCAGTCGCTGCGGGAGGCGTTTGAGAAATCGGTGCGCGGGTTCTATCGGCTGGATGAATCGGAGGAGGAAGGGCGGATCGGCCCGGTCCTTAGAGGAAAAGACACAGCCGGCACAGCCGCCTACGCGCGGCTGCTGTTCAAGGGAGCTGTCGGTCCGGTCAGTTCGACGGGGGGCGGCCCCGCAGCGACAGCGCCTGTGCCATCACCGCAATCAGACGCGCGCGCAGATCGGGGTCTTTGACGGCCGCGGCATGGGCCGCTGCCTGGGCAAGGGACTCCGGAGACGGGTCCGCAAGCCGGGGGTCCTCATCATCCAGCCTTTGTACCTCCTTCGGCTCACTCGAGATCTCTCCGACGCGGAAAATGATGTCCGAGACAAGCGGGCTGTCGGCTGCCTCATTGATCTTCGCAAGCAGCGTCGGTTTCAAAAACATGAGCTGCTGAAGCCACACCGAGTTTTCCACAATCAGATACAGTTTCTTGAAGCGGATCTGGTCGGGACGCGTGTGCGATGCGATCTGTTCGCCAGCGATTTCGGACCAGTGGCGGCGCAGACGCCACTCCAGGAGCTTCGCCTCCATGCCGAACCGGGGGGCGAGGTTCGTCAGAATCGAAGAGATAGGGGCAAAGAAACCTCCGCGTCGCATGCCGGCATCTTAAATGCAAGTCCTCAAGTCGTAAAGTCTAAAAGTCATCAAGTCACTGATTATCGCCTCCCTCGACCTTATGGACTTTATGACTTTCGAACTTGATGACTTTGCGACTGGCTCGAATCCCGCGTAGTATAGTGGCTGCTTATGGCCAAAGACCGCACAGAGAAAGTCGTTGCCACCAACCGCAAGGCCTTCCACGACTATGCAATCGAGGAGAAACTGGAGGCCGGCATCGTGCTGAAGGGCACCGAGGTGAAATCCCTGCGGGAGGGGCAGGTCAATCTGCGGGACAGCTATGCGAGCGTGGATCGCGGCGAGGTGGTGCTCCATCATTGCCACATCAGCCCCTACAGCCATGGGAACATCATGAACCACGATCCCCTCCGGCCACGCAGGCTTTTGCTGCATCGGAAGGAGATCAACAAGCTGCTCGGGAAGACCCAGCAAAAGGGACTCACCCTCGTGCCGCTCCGGATCTATTTCAGCCCTCGCGGCCAAGCTAAGGTCGAGATCGCGCTGGCCAGAGGCAAGAAACAGTACGACCGCCGGGAAGCGATCAAAGATCGGGAGGCGGGCCGTGAGGTCCAGCGCGCGATGAAAGGCGGACGGCGTGCAAAGTAGAAGGAGAGCGTGATGCCTCGAGACATCACACGAAAGAGATCTGTTTCGAGATGTGGAAGGCGGGAAGGCCGTTTAGAGAGATTTACAAACGGACCAATGTGAAAGCTGCGACGGTGACCAACTGGATCAGGGAATGGGAGCGGGGAGCCCAACGGACCTGGACTCCCGACATGCCCCATCGCGGTGGCTATACAGCGCAGGAGCAGGATTAAAGCAGTTCACCCCGTACCACAGGAAGCCCCGCCTGTGAAGCCGTGGTACGGGGTTCACGAATCCCGCTGGGAGAAGGAGAAGACCATGTTGAAACCAAAGAATTATGACTGGCTCATCATGTCGTTGCTGTTCCTGGCTATCATCGCCGTCGTGCCGATAGGAAACCGATTGGATCTGAGCACCTCGACGCTCCTCTGGCTCATCTTCGGGGCCGTCCTCGTGATCGGACAAGCCAGCCTTCGTATCCTCTCGTCAGGCTTGAGCGAAATCAGGGATGCGCTGCATGAGATCCGTGGCCTGCTGCACGAAACCCGCAACCGCTAAGCAGAAAACGGCCCTGCAGGCCAAGCGGATGTGACCTGGAAAGTCCACGGGTCATGAGGTGAGGTATAGTGAGCACGAACTTCTCGTCAAAGGGGCGACCGGTTTCGACGGGGATCAAGAGGCCAGCGGCGCATGTCGAGCTCTCGGATGCTCGTTAAACCTCCGGGAAACTAGCAACTGCCAACCACGAGCTGGCACTCGCGGCTTCAGTGACCGCGACGTTCCTCCACCTGAGGCCTGCGGGGGTGGAAGGGGCGCGAGGAAGGCGGTATATATAATTGTCGCAGCTGGGGTTACAGTCGAATCTGATATGGGCCTGCGAAACACTCAACCAACGTGCGTCCGTGTAGCGGCCGCGGTGCTTTCTCTCCTCCTCGTCTCGTGCGTCCCCTGGCAATGGGAATACCTGATTCATGCCAACGATCGCGCGACACAAGATGAGGTGAGACAAGAAATGGGATCGCCGAACCTGACGAAGAGCCGTGACGGGAGCGATTCGGTCTGGACGTATCGGTACGAGGTCTCAAGTTCTTTCGTGGGGCGGCGCGGCGACATGATCGGGGGCTCACGCTGTATTGAGTACGTCCTGACCTTTGATGCCCAGCAAATCCTCAGAAATTGGGTGCGCCAACCATGCTGAATGCGGCGGCGTCAGGTCCTGGAAATACTGAGAGTTCTGCTGTATGCTGAATCCGAACTTGTCGCAAAGGGGGTGAATGGTTTCGACGGGGATCAAGAGGCCAGCGGTGCATGTCGAGCTCTCGGGTGCTCGTTAAACCTCCGGGAAACTAGCAACTGCCAATCAAGAACTGGCACTCGCAGCTTAACTGACTGCGACGTCTCTCCACCTGAGGCCTGCGGGGGTGGAAGGGGCGCGATGCAGCAGGCTGGTCCAAGGCTGGTGCTCAGCGGCTGAGGACGAGAACACACTGGGCTAGCGGCCGTTCTAAGCCGGCCGATGGGCGTGGGCGGCGGCGAAACCAAAACGATCGGCTACACATGTAGAGCCGTTGCGCTGAAGGTCTTCGGACAGGGGTTCGATCAACAATGGTCGCCCCGGGGAGCAATCCTCGGGTGAACACGGGGCTCAATCGGCGAACCCTACAGTCTGCGGTGGCAGACCACGGCAACGCCGAGGGGTCGAGTGAGGCAAACTCATCCGGCCCTGTAGAGACTCAGAGATCCGCCGACCATCACGATGGGCGGACACTCGGAGCGTCCATGAGGATGCTAAGACGCCCCGCATCCCCAGACTTCTGGATAGGAGGTCCAATGGGCGATGAAGGCATAGTCCGGACCGGGCCGAAAGGCTCGGAACATCTGTCCCCTCACCTCCACCAATGCAGCCCCTGGATCCTCTGATCCAGGGGCTTTTTCGTGTGGTGATTCGCAGGAGAATTGATCAGCGGAGAGCCTGATGACCTATAGAAAAACTAACAGACTGGCCTCTATGGATGCTGCCTATCTTGCGGGGCTCATTGATGGAGAAGGAACAGTCACGCTCTCACGAGTACATCGAAATAGACAAAGGGGCTTGGTCGTGACCATCAGCAACACAGAGTTTGCCATACTTAAGCATGTCCTGGAAGTAATAGGCGTGGGAGGAATTACTAACAAGAGAAGATCGAGAGATAACCACACACCCAGCTTCACGTATCACATCGCAGACCGCCAAGCTCTCGACTTACTTGAGCAGGTTGCCCCATTCATGAAATCCCACAAGGCCGCACGAGCGAAGTTGGTCTTGCGAGAGTATCTCCGATTGACGCCCCGAAATGGCCGATATACAAACGATCAACTTGCCCAGCGGGGAGCCTTCATACGTGAGTTCTTCGAGATCAGGCGCGCCGACGTGACAGGAAGAGCGCGCCCCCATCTTACGGTCTCGCTTCCAGCACTAAGTTGAATGGCGTCTGCGTGGCGCGGCGGAAGCGAGTGAAGCCGCCCTTGGTCACGATCTCGCGCAAGCGCGCTTCGCCGGCCTGCGCGCCAAGCGCGGGTCCCTTGTAGGCCAGCGACGCCGGCACACAGATCATCGTGGAAGCGGCGTAGAACACCCGGCCAATAGGGTTGAGATTGTCCTCCACTTTGTCGTTGGCGAAGGGCTCGATGATCATCCAGGTCCCGTCGGCCGCTAGGGTTTCGCGTACGTGCTTCGCCGCTCCGACCGGATCGCCCATATCATGCAAACAGTCAAAGTGCGCAACGAAGTCGTACCCCTTGCCGGGGTAATCCGTGGACTTGGCCACCGTGAAAGCAATGTTCTTCACCCCGGCCTCTTTGGCGCGCTTGCGCGCCGCAAGAATGGACGGCTTGTGGTAATCAAAGCCAACAAACGTGGATTTCGGGTAGGCCTTCGCCATCAGAATCGTGGAGGAGCCGAAGCCACAACCGACATCCGCGACCTTCGCGCCGGCTTTCAACTTGGCCTCGACGCCATCAAGTGCAGGAATCCAGGAGCTCACCAAATTGCCCGCATAATTAGGCCGGAAGAAACGCTCCGTCCCTTCAAACAACCGATGATCGTGCTCGCCCCAGCCAAGGCCCTTGCCTGAGCGGAACCGCTGCTCCATTTTGGGCTCCGCCATGAAGGTCGCCGCGATCACCTGAAAGGCGCCGGGGAGGAAACACGGACTGGTCTCATCCGCCAACGCAAAGGCCTGCTCCGGCGGCAAGGTAAAGCGCCCGGTCGCCGCATCGTACGTGACATAACCGCCAGCCGCCTGGTTCGACAACCATTCGCGCACGTACCGCTCGGTGGTCTTGGTCGCCTTGGCGAGTTCCGCCGGCGTCACCGGTCCCAGCTTGGCCATCGCCTTGTACAAACCCAGCCGGTCGCCGATGAGCACCAAGTTGGCGCTCATGGCGGCGCCAATGTCCCCGACCGCCTTGCCGAGAAACTCCTGCAGCCTGTCTTGGTTGACTGACATACCAGCACCTCCTTAGGGAAAGAAGGCCCTATTCTTTGCAAGCGGCGGGGTTCTGTCAAGTCGGAGAGTGCAGGCTGCGCGGGAGGAGTAGAATACGCCGGGCGGTCGCGAGGGCATGGCGAGGAGTCACGAGACGAGGAGGCAGTCGATGAAACGGTATCGCGTCAAACCGGGCACGAAACTGAAGCTCGACGGGTTGGATCCCGACGACACCGGCGACTACAAGAAGAATGGGAACGGAAAAGCGAAGGCCAAGGCGGCCACGGCCGAGTTCATCGGAAGACTCAGCGGGCTCCAGGAGCGACTCTATGCCAACGCGACTCGGGCGCTGCTCATTGTTCTCCAGGGCATGGATACCAGCGGCAAGGACAGCACGATTAAGCACGTGATGTCGGGCGTGAACCCGCAGGGCTGCCGGGTGGCGACGTTCAAGACGCCCACGCCCCTCGAACTGGCGCATGACTTTCTCTGGCGCGTGCATCGGGAGGCTCCGCCCAAGGGGCACATTGGGATTTTCAATCGCTCCCATTATGAAGACGTACTGATCATCCGGGTGCACGGGCTGATCTCCGGCAAGCAGGCCAAGCTACGGTTAAACCAGATCCAAGAGTTCGAAGAGCTGTTGTCCGAGAGCGGGACCGTGGTGCTCAAGTTCTTTCTGCACATCTCCAAGGATGAGCAACGGGAACGGCTGGAGGAACGAATCCGCGATCCCGAAAAGCGGTGGAAGTTTAATGCTGGAGACATAGAAGAGCGGAAACTCTGGGACGAGTACATGACGGCGTTCGAAGACGTCATCTCGGCCACCAGCACGGATCACGCGCCCTGGTACATCGTGCCCGCCAACAGGAAGTGGTATCGGGATCTTGTGGTCGCCGATACCGTCGTGGCTACGTTGGAAGACATGAAACTCACATGCCCACCGGCCCCGGAGGACGTGGACTTTGACAGACTGAAGATCACTTGAAGCGCAAGCCGGCGCGGTGGCGTCTGCCGCTTGCTGTAGACCCTATGAGAGGTCCTCCACCCAGCAGAGATGGGTGGCAAGTAGGCCCTGGGTCAGGGACTGGAAGAACGGACGATCGGCGGTCACCAACCTTCCACCGAGTGCAATAGCCAAGGCCAGATACAAGCAGTCGTAGAGACTTTGCCTCGCGGACTGGGCGAGTCTCACAGCGGCAGGAAAGAGTAACTCGTCAGGATGCCGTTGCAAGGGGAGCTGCTGCAGTTCGCGCAGAACCGTATCGGCAAGGGCTGCCGTGATTTCACCACGGCGCACTTTCCTACAGAGAGCATTGCCGATCTCCAGCGTCATGAATGCGGGAACATGGAGGCGGTCATCCGTGTTGCGTAGTCGCCACGCAGCCTCGCTATAGATTTCCGGGAGGAACCACTTCATGGCGACGCTGGCATCAACGACATAGTCGCTCAACGTTCGCGGTCCTCTCGGATCAACTCGGCGCTATCGCTAAAGGTTCGACCGGAACGTTTCAGCTTGTTGTAGATACGTTCAACTGCTTTCCAGGCATCGGCGTAGTCCGTCCGTGCCGCCTCTTCTAGAATTTGTTTCACCTCAGTCTGGAGAGAGCGTCCTCGCTGGGTGGCTCGCTTCTTGAGCCGCGCCACGACTCTCTCGTCAAGATTGCGAACGAGCACTTGTGCCATGGTTGCACCTCCTTATCCTCACTATCCTTGCAAGTGCTAGCATAATGCTAGCACACTACCTATGTGCGGGCAAGCACTCAGCTTGCGGGCCCTTCGGATTCCCTGGGCACGCTCCCTTACGGCTGCTTCGGCGTGTTCTTCCTGCTGCCACTGTGGTGGGACTGGCCGCTACAAAACCAGTCTGGCGGGAAGAAAATGCCATTTGATGGTTGAAAATCACCCATTGAATGGGTGATTTTCAACCATGATTTGCCCAACACCGGTTATCGTACAGAGGTATGAAGGGACTGCGGCATCTCGCCGAGGCGGTCGGCAAGCGCTTCCGACGCGGCGTAGTGCTGTATACGGGGTCAGAAGCGATTCCCCTTCGGCGCCAACCTGCACGCTCTCCCGATAGCCGCGTTGTGGCGTCTGGGCACGGAGTAATTGCCTTACCCATTGGGGATGCTGAGCCACCAGCACGGATCACGCGCCCTGGTACATCGTGCCCGCCAACAGGAAGTGGTATCGGGATCTTGTGGTCGCCGATACCAACCTCCAATATCCACCGGCCCCGGAGGATGTGGACTTCACGCGGCTCAAGATCGTCTAGGACTGGTGACGGCCGATCGGG
>JBOHOI010000051.1:0-14426 GCA_050731155.1 Nitrospiraceae bacterium
GGAGGCTCATCCTGCTTGGAGCGCCGGCAGGTGCTCCTCTGCAAAAGCAGGTCGTGTCCCGATCTTCTCCAGAGTCTGCACAATCCGCTTGGGGTGGCCCCAGTCACTCCACAGCACCTCGCGCATCTCCATGACGGCCAGTCGTTCCGGTTTGCATTGCAGCAGGTGCGACGAGAAGTTCTTTCGCGGCATGACTCCATAAATCGCGTCGAGCACGCGCAGCTCCTCGGGAGTGTCTATCGCGTCTCTGAGACGCTGGAACAGCCTCATCATCTTCGGAGAACACATTTCTCCCAGGTCCCAGAGTTGCTCGGCCTTGGCCACTAACACCATCGTGTTCCAGAGAGCTCGAGTGGCCATGACCATGCGCGTGAGAGCCTCATCCGGCTTTTCGACGAATGAGTGGACGGCGCGTATCACATCAGTGCCGGTCCAGGCGAGCCGTTTGCCCGGCTGGATCCATCCATACTCCAGTTCCAGACTATCGGGCTTCGCGGCCAGCAAGACCGGCCGTCCGAAGAGCAGCGCGCTTCCACGCAGCGCCTGCTCCACTTTCTCCAAGAATCGGTCCTCTGGGTAGACAAAGTGATCAGAAGGAAAGATGGCCACGGTCGCCCCCGGATCGCGGGCGAGGATGTACGTGAGGGGAAGAAAGACGCCCGCAGCCGTGTCCAAATTTTCCGGCTGCAAGAGGACCAGGCCCGGGGCCCTTCCTTCGAGCTGAGACCAGACCTCTCGCTGATGATGTCGGCCCGCCACCACGACCACGTGTTCTGGCGGCGTGAGGAGGGCCGCCCGATCTATTGTGTGTTGGAACATCGAGCGGGACCCCACGAAGGCGCAATACTGCTTTGGCTTCTCGGCCCCAAGCCAGCGGCGGACGAGCTCCTGCGTCCGCACCCCGTCGCCGCCCGCCAGCACAATTGACCATAGGTTCCCTCGTCCCTCTCCCTGCTTCATTGTCTCCCCCTTTTCGCTCTCAAACGGTGTTCCGTCACGATTCGCTCCCTCTGTCGCGTGTTGTGGGTTATGCGGCTTCTCCAGACAGCTCTATCCCCACAGAATGCTGGTGCTGGACTCGCCGTACGTGATCGTTTGCGACCAGCGGCCGGATTTGGTTCCACAAGATCACAGGATCAACACGGTGCCCGCATTGCACACAGCGCAGAACCTCGATGCTGAGGCCGCCGGTGTCATCCAGCAGATCATGGCACCATTCGTTTACGAGTAGGCCGGCGCAACGTGAGCAGGACTTCGTGACGAACTGCTCACTTTCTGGGAGAAACCGAATGGCCCGCCAGGTTTCGGCATGTGCCACTGTTTCGTCAGCCTTCGCTTCGCTCGCCTCCATCGTCTGTTCCATGATCCATCCTCCCGGTTTTGATTCGGTTTATTGTCGACTCAAGGCCGGCAATGTGTCCTCAGCCGTTGGTGATACTGTAGCTCCGTCACATGATCAGAACATGAACGGATCATGAAGAATTCTTCATCATCGCTCGACGGGCCTGGGCAGAGCACCAGCCGTGTGGAGCAGTTTCCAACGAACTCCATTGGCATTCTGGGGGATCAGAGGGAGAATGAAAGAGAGTTGGGGATTCGGAGTCCTGGTGAGCTACGCAGGAACCGTCTGGCGAGTCGGGACCGGCAAATGTTCCGCGATTTCCCTCACGACCGGAAGCCCGAGTCCGGTGCCGCCGGAGTCTTTCGCCGTGCCCAATCGGTCCGATAAAACCGCTCGAAGAGATGGAGAAGATGGTCCGGCTCGATCCTATGGCCCGTATCGTGAGAGGCGAACAGGTTCCTGGGACCTGTTCCCCTATTCAGAAAAACTTCGAGATGCCGATCAACATCACGCCGGCGTCGATTCCGAGGTTTGGCTCGGCTGTGCCGGCGTTGGAAATGTGCTGAAACCGATAACTCGCGTTGACCGATGTCGCCGGCGTCAGGACATAGGAGAGCCCGGCACCGACCTGGAGATTGAAATTAAACTGTGAGCCCTTCTCAGGGATTCGATCGCCTAAATCCGTCCAGACGAGCCCAGCTCCAACTTCGACATACGGACGCAATCTGTCAGAAACCAGAAACGTGTACTTCGCCGTGGGTGTGAGCGCCACGAGATAGGTCGTCAGTGGCTCCACATATTGGGTGAACTGCACTTCGCCGCCCACCGTCATCTGCCCTCTGTACCAGGAGGTGCCAAGGGGGTCGGTGGCAACGACTCCACCGCCAAGAATCATTGGAACGCCCGTGAGCTTGGTGGTGTGGGCATCGGTGCGTCGATGGGTGTAGGTGTAGCCGCTCGCAAGGCTCAATTCCCGAGTCCCTTTGGCAAGGCCAGTCACTACAGGTGGGGCGGCGGCGGAATCCTGAGCCGGACTCTCGCTTGCGAAACTGGGACGTGCCTCAGGTAGAGCAAGGGCCACGATCACGGCGCCGAGGATGGCGGCCTTTTGAGCACGATCCGAAGGTGACTGCGCCAGGTGATATGGTTCCTCATCGGTATTGGCCAGCCAGATCACAGTGCGCCACAGAAACACTATGAGTGCTCCCACTGCCAGGACCACGTACATGATTCGTACCTCTCGTTCCGCGAGAAGCGACTATGACTCAGACTCTGGAATCGAGGACCTTCTGTTTTGACTGTCGGACCTCTGCACCAGCCAAGGGTGTTCTTGTGTTCCTCAGCGAAGGATACCAATGACCAATGAAAAG
Organism: Nitrospiraceae bacterium; assembly: GCA_050731155.1. Lineage (GTDB taxonomy): Bacteria > Nitrospirota > Nitrospiria > Nitrospirales > Nitrospiraceae > NS-7. The sequence goes on from JBOHOI010000051.1 coordinate 2,713, forward strand.
ACCGTGACCGCGCCTTTCGTAGATCAGTTCCATCCCACGAACATGAGAATCTTTGCAAGGTTTCCTCCAGTTCTAAGTGGAGCCGTGCCTGTGGGACGCTTCGGGCACTTCGGCACGCCCCAGGCTGCCTTCTCCTGGTAAGCCTGTACGACGCGACCCCGCGGCGCTCATGCCCCACATGATCACCAGCACCATCCCCACAATGACTAGCGGAAAGTAGACTGTCAAAATTACGGTATCGCCCATGTTTGGCACCCTTCCTTTCTTCTCTCGCATCCGCCATCGAGGCTTTTTCAAGTCGGTGTTGAGTCTCGGTTGGTGGAAATCCTCGAGATCGAATTCGGGATCTCGTGGTTGCACTGCGAATGTAACAGCCTCAGATGAACCGGTCGCGAACGGATCATGAAGGATTCTTCATAAACTCTGAATTGTGTTAGAGACAGACACCCGCGGTGTGAGATCGCACCTAGCGATCTGAATCGGCGCCCTGGCAGGTTCTTCCCGAATTCGAGACAGGACGACCCGCGGCTCATCCGGAACCGCGGGTCCTGCTCATCAGCGACTTGAAGCGAGGCGGAATACAGATGCTTGTTCTTCCCTCGGAAGTGACGCATGCGACGACGTCACTGACCAGTCATAAAAACTTGCTCGGAAACTGTTTCGCCAACGCCGTCGTCAGAGCATCCGCAATGACATAGACGTGTTGGCGCATCACCTGCCAGGTTTCCCCTTCGTGCGCATAATCCTTGTCCTGGAACTGGGAGATTTGGAGGACATGATGGGCTCCATGCGCAGCGATCAGACCCCGAACGGTGTCTTTCGGGAGGTAGGGGTTGGCTCCGCTGAGGAATACGGCGATGTCGTCGGCATTGGACGCCAAGTGGGCAAGCGCGGCATCCTGCTGGCGCTTACTCCCCGCGACGGTGGCTTCCGAGTATTCTTTAACCGCGCCATAATGGCTGGCCAGCAGGCTGAAGAGTTTCTCCGACGCTGGTTCACCGTAAAACGGCGTAATCGTGCTCGCAATCTGTTTCGCATTGGCCACGACTTCCTTCTCGGCGGCATCCCGCGCTGCCGGATTGTTCGTCGCGTTGTCCAACACGACATTCCGGATCCAAAAGATGTGCCCGACCCAGAGATCGCGAAGGGCCTCCTTCGTCTGGGCAATCTTTGCGGCCTCAGCGGTAGGGGGGGGCCTGAGATTGAGGGGAATGCGTGCAGGCGACAACCATAGAAAGAACGGTTAGAGCACACAGTGAACGAAGATGACGGGACATGGGAGACCTCCTTTATGTTTGGGTGAGTCCGTCGAGTGTGACGATCGCACACTTATTATTGTTTCGCTTTCTCTTGACCAACTTTAGGCAGCTTCGCAGGACATCGGGATGCCGGCGGACTTTACGCGCGGCGCTCGCGTTGCGGGATAGTCCGTGACTGGCGCCCTGATACGGTTCCGCAGAATCACCGGATCCACGTGCTGCCCGCATTGCACACAGCGAAGGACCTCGATGCTGAGGCCGCCGGTGTCATCCAGCAGATCATGGCACCATTCGTTCACGAGCAAGCCGGCACACCGTGAACAAGACCGTGTGTAGAGCTGTTCGCTTGCTGGGAGGAACTGAATGTTAGGCCCGCTGTCTGGTGGTTCCACCGCCCCATCTCGCTTCCCCTCTCTTAATTCCACGCACCATTCCATGACTCACCCCCCTTTTGTTGGTTCGTTGCGTTGTGTTCATGGCCCAAGGACCTCAACGTGTCCTCGGCCGTTGGTGAGAGTGTAACGTCGCGAGATGATCGGGCCATGAATTGATCATGAAGAATTCTTCATGATCCCTCGGCAGCCCACGCCACAGACACTCACCCGGGAGTCATCGCCAACGATCTGAACCCATGTCTGGAAAATCAGCAGAACGGTGAAAAGATGGGAACTTCGGATTCCTGCGGAGCTAGACAGGAATTGCGTGACGAGTAGCAATCGGCAGGCGCAAGGTAAAGACCGACCCTTTGTCCGGTTGGCTGTCGACCGTGATCGTTCCGCTGTGGGCTTCGGCGATTTCCTTCACTATCGGAAGCCCGAGTCCGGTGCCGCCGGAGTCTTTCGCCCGTGCCCAATCGGTCCGATAAAACCGCTCGAAGAGATGGGGAAGATGGTCCGGCTCGATCCCATGACCCGTATCCTCAACGTCGATCGCCACATGATCCCCGACCACCCCTAACCGGATGGTCACGGCTCCACCCGACGGGGTGTATCGAAGGGCGTTGTCGAGCAGGTTGATCAATGCCTGCTTGAGCCACAGCGCGTCACCGAGGACTTGTGGAACCGGCTGGGCTTCAAGCGACAGTCTGATCCGACGATCATCGGCAAGAATGATCAGTTCATCGACGAGATCTCGGACCAAGGGTTCCAGGGCAAGCGGTACGAGCTGTACCGGAGGCCTGTCACCCGTGAACTTCGCGAGCGTCAGCAGGGAACGAGTTAGCGTGATGAGTCGTTCCACTTGCTCTAAATTGGTGATTAACGCTTCCCGGTATTCCTCCTCAGCCCGCGCTCTCAGGAGCGTGACCTCCAGGTTGCCCTGCAACACGGTCAAGGGCGTTTGCATTTCGTGGGCGGCGAGGTCGGCAAAGCGCCGCTGACTATTGGCACTCCGTTGGAACCGGTCCATCATGGCATTGAAGGCAGAGGTCAGCCGACGAAATTCCTGATAGTCTGAATCCAAATCTATTCGTTTCCCCAGGTCAGCTTCGGACATCGTTTCCGCGCTCGTACTTAGCATCTCGATCGGGTTCAGGACCTTCTTGGCAAGCCACCCACTGCCAACCCAGGCGACGAGGAGGATCATGCCGGATCCAGCGGTTAGCAAGATCACGAGGCCCTTGAGGGTCTTTTGGTAAAGGATCAGGGATGCTTCCGCATGCAGAACGTACCGCACCTGACCCTGCCGAGGGATAGGGAGGAACAGATGTCGAATGGGCATGCCATCGGCCGACTCAACGGTTTCAAACACCATGTTCCCGCTCCGAACTCGTTCGAACACCTTATCATCGGGAACCGGATGCTGTGCCACCGCCTCGGGGCCTTTCCAGACCACCCGACCATCTGGCGAGAAGACCAGAAGAGAATGGGCTACCTCTTGTAATTCATGCTGTTCTTTCTTGCTTCGGCTCACCTCGGCAGCGAGCACAGAGTCCCCACTTGAACTCTCGAGGAGGTTGGGGTGCTGCTCAACGATCTTGGCCAGCGTCCCCGCCAACCCTAACAGCCGGCCGTCCACAAGTCGCCGCAACAAGGCGTCTCCCCCGACGTAAATCAGAAGAGAAAAGACAAGGAGGAGCCCTGCCATCAAGGTGAGCGCAGACTGGCGGATTAGGCCACGCAGGGATTTCATTCGACCAGTTCCGGCTCTTCCAGCATGTACCCCGCACCGCGTACAGTGGCGATGAGCGGTGGTGAATAATCTCGGTCGATCTTCGTGCGCAAAGCCCGAATATGGGCGTCCACGATATTCGTCATGGGGTCAAAACTAATGTCCCAGACGTGCTCGATGATCGCCGTTCGGGTCAACACGCGATTCTTGTTCCGCAAGAGAAACTCAAGCAGGGCATATTCCTTATTAGTGAGCGGTATGTTCTTCCCCGCCCGCCAGACCCTGCGGGAAGCCGGGTCCAACTCCAGGTCGGCCGCCTTGAGACGCATCGGCTGTTGTGGGCCGCCCCGGCGCAACAGCGCGCGCACTCGAGCCAGCAGTTCTGCGAACGCGAAGGGTTTCGTCAGAAATTGGTCCGCGCCGGTATCGAAACCGGACACCTTATCCTCCACGGTGTTGCGCGCTGTCAGGAGCAGCACCGGAGCCGTGTTTCCTTCAGCGCGCAGGCGGCGACACAGGGTGAGGCCGTCGAGCTTGGGTAACATGATGTCGAGAATCAAGAGATCGTATGGATTCCCCAGGGCCAGCTCCAGCCCTTCTTCGCCATCGGCCGCGAAGTCCACTGCATACTGCTCTTCCTTCAGTCCTTTACGGATGAACTGGGCTAGGTCCCTGTCGTCCTCAACAAGGAGAATCCGCATAGCCTCTCCTGATCGCCTTTCCTCAGCGAATCGGTCACTATGACTCACCAATCCGACGTCGACTGAGTGCACCCCTGAAGATCTATCATTATGCCACTTCTCGACTGTCAGGTCACCCTGGTTCGAGTCACAGACGACTCCAACGGAGCCTTCGGCAAAAACTCCAGCAAGAAAGGCTTGTTTTCTCCCGTTCATCGATCCAATTCCTAACCCATAAGAAGAATTCTCCCATTGGGCGCTATGCAGCATGGACCATCTGTTCATCGAGGCACGCTTCTCCATCACATCGGTTGCTGGATTCCCGGTGGACAGGATCCGTCTGTCGAAAGCCGGAGCGGACATTCTTCGTTTGACCAGCACCGTCATAGCGCGCCGGTCTTACGGCGGGCGCCGTCCCCAGCGTAAGAATCTCTTCAAGTCGTTGGTCTCGGAATCTCAGCAGAGTACAAACACGACGTGGGCGGTCCCACGACCACCATTTCAGGGGTTTCGGAAAGCTCAGCGTCGGTGGGGGAGGATTTCCTATCGGAGCTTGTCCAAAATCATACCCCGTGGCCTTGTCTCTCCTCTTCCAAAATTCAGCGTATTGATCCTGGTAGGGCATAATCCTCTCCTTTGATGTTCTCACAAGGCCATCACGGCGTGATGGCCTCGCTTTGCCGCACAGCGCATCTCTGTTGGAAACTCAGCAACTTCCAAGTCATCTTTAGGGGCGGGACGACTTGATCGTCATGTGTTTACGCAGCCTCGTCGTACAGCTCGGCTACGCGTTCGCCTGCGTGCTCATGCTCCTCGTCTCGATACGTCGTCGCCCACACCGTGGCTCCCCACGTAAACAACATCAATCCGAGCAACGCCAATGTCGGATACATTTCCGTCACCTCCTCACTTCTCAATCGTCATCGACGGGTCGGTTCAACCTATGCCATATGACTTCTTACCCGTCATTCGTGCTGCCAGCCCCACAACCTCGCTCACTGTTGAGAGGCAAGAGCCAGGACCGACGTGGGTGCATCCGTCAAGGAGATTCCCCACGCAATCATCACCGCCAGCGCGAGAAGGACGAAGAACACAAAAACGTAAAGAGCGATCGTTTCAGACATCTGCTGTCCTTTCTTCCTCCATCCTGTCCACCCTCCCTGTCTTAAGCATGGGTGGACTCGCAACACTTCCTGTTCACAGACTGCGATGGATCCGCCATAAACCGGCCGTGCCCGTTGAGTAGAACTTACGGTGCACTTCCATGACCAATAACACGGCTCTTAGGCGGCTTTTGAGACAACCAGGTGGTCCTTGGCCTTCACACTCGCGGGTTTCGCTACAGACACCACCTGTTGTGTCAGGCCTGCTATACCGAGACTACCAATCCCCACCATCAGAATTGCAATGACACCGAGCAATGCGATCGTGGCATCAACAACTGAGCTCAGATCCACCATGACTATCCTCTCTCCTCTTAGGATCCTTTGGCCTCATTGACCGAAAGACATGTCGCCTTCAACCGTCTCACGGCGGCTCTTCACTATCTGTCTAGAGGCTTCTCTGTCACGCTAGCTTGAGCTTAATGTAACGACTGAACATGAACGGACTATGAACGGCCGATGAAGAATCTCTAATCGGCCATCTTTCTCTGACATCTGGCGTTACAGTTGAGGTAATCTAGAGCAGCGATGGACTTCGGAGCGAGAACGCAGAATCACATGTCGCTCTGGGCACGGAGATGTCAAGCCAAGGAGGGAGGACCGATGAACCGAGACATTTACATCACGGAATTTGACCTGAAACGACTCATGGAGCTTGTGCGGGTAGGAATCTCTTTCAAAGCGAAAGACAACGGGTATCTCGAGAGCCTCGAGTACGAGTTGAACCGAGCCCACGTCGTGGAACCTCACGCGATTCCTCGGGACGTCGTAACCATGAATTCCCGGGTCCGCGTGAAGAATGTGGAATCCGTGGAAGAACGGGTCTACACCCTGGCGTTTCCGAGCGACGCAGATATTGGGCAGAACAAAATCTCCGTACTCGCTCCTATAGGAACGGCCATGCTGGGATACCGTGTCGGAGATATGATCGAATGGCCAGTCCCCGCAGGAATCAAGAAACTTCGCATCGAAGAGATTCTGTACCAACCAGAAGCGGCTGGGGATTTTCACCTCTGATAACCGAAGCCTGCCTCGCCTTCTTCTGACACCGGCCTCGCCCGTCTCAGAGGCCGGTGTCACATGATTCCTGCAAACATGTCCAATCTCCCTGGCGATACCCCCTGGCCGTATTCAGAGTCAGCGCGATAGCGAGCGGACTGAAAAAGCCCGCCTCACCTCGGCGCTACGCCATTGACTGTGTACAAGCTCGATGAATGGATAATGAACGACTCGTGAAGATTTGTTCATGAGTCTTTCAGAACATTTTCATCAACAGGGGCTATCTTGCTATCGAACCAGGAAGAGGCAAGAACGAAAGGAGGGAAGCCATGACCATCTTGTTGAGCGCTCTGATGCATCCGGCCGGAGCCGCGATTGCCGTTCTTCTCATAATCTGGACACTATCCGATTGGTGGGAGCTCTGTGGGGACACGTAGATAGAGTGTGAGTATCTGATGACGCCCCGAAGACTGCGCAGTACCTGTCCCCACCATCTCTCTACCGGATCAGGTTATCCGATGAGTCGATCCTTGAAGCAATCTGGCTCATCAGCCCTGTGGGCTCGTGGTCATGGCTTCAACACGGACTTCAGCACCTTACCTTTTTTCGGGAGGAGGAGACGTATTGACCCAAGAATCCAGGGAACACCAAGTGTGCTCATTCCAGAGTGTCTCAGCAGAGGGGTTCACCCCCCCCTGCTGTGCTAAATTTGTGCTAGAAGCAAGTCGAAAGGATCGAAAGACCTCGAATAGACCGGAACCGATGGAATGTGCCTAGCCCCGTGATGGTTCAGGGTTTATGGGAGACCAGACCACTATTCACGGAGTTAGCACTTTGGGGGATTTGGGGTGAGTGACGGGTTTCGAACCCGCAACCTCTGGAGCCACAGTCCAGCGCTCTAACCGTTGAGCTACACCCACCGCAAGGGAAAGGTTAAGGTTTAGGCTGAGAGTGAAAGGGCGGGGATTGTTTTCCCTCAACCTTAGCCTCAGCCTCAACCTGTTTGCGTGTGGCAGGGCTTCATCCTAGCAAATGGCCGGAGGAGCCGCAAGAGCGGCGAAGACGTCATTGGTCATCCGTCGATCCAAAGCCGTCGTTCGTATCTCGTGAAGCGTATCTCGTTCCGGAATTCGGACGCTTCACGCTTCACGAACGACGAGCGACGCAGCCTGCGCGACGCTTCACGTGATGAGGCCGCGCGCATTAAAGGCGGCTTGCATCTCGGTCACAATCGCCTCGACCGCCGCACGCGGATCGGCCGCGTCCCGGATCGGCCGTCCGACCACCAGGTAGTCCGCGCCGGCCGCGATCGCCTGGGTCGGCGTCGTGACCCGCGCATGGTCGTCGGCGCTTTTGCCGGCCGGCCGGATGCCGGGCGTGACGATCAGGAGCTTGTCTCCCACCTTCTGGCGGATCGCGGCCGGCTCCTCCCCTGACGCCACGACACCGTCACAACCCGCTTCGACCGCCAGCCTGGCCCGCGCAGCCACGAGGTCGGCCACGCTCCACTGGATCCCCATGTCCCTGAGATCGTCCGCGTCGAAGTTGGTCAGGACGGTGACGGCCAAGAGCCGGAGCCTGGATTCTCTGCCGCCTGCCCGGCGGCCTTCGACCGCTGCCAGGAGCGCCTTGCGGTTGGCATGGACCGTCAGAAACTCCACCCCCAGTTCAGCCACCTGAGCAGTTGCCCGCCGGACGGTTTCTTCGATGTCCAGAAACTTGAGGTCCAGAAAGACGCGCTGGCCCCGCGCCATCGCTCGACGCACCACTTCAGGGCCCGCTGCGGCAAACAGCTCGAGCCCGATCTTGACGAAGCGGACTCTCTCCTCCACCAGGCTCAGGAGCCGCTCAGCCTCATCGGCTGATGGCACATCCAGGGCAAGGATCAGTCTCTCCCTCGCGTCGATGTTCGACATGGTCATCCCCTAAGAACCCGTGATTCGTCATTCGTAAGAGAGCCGACAGTTTCTCTGCTACGAGTGACGAGTGACGATTCACGAATGACGCTCTTCAGCAGGCTTGACCGATCTCAGGCTCCTATGTTACAAGGTGCACTCTTTTCAACCGGAGAACGATCCATGCCAGTCATCCATCAATCGACCATCAAGCGGGCGCGGCAGGCCCTCAAACGTGCTCAGCGGAACAGAGCGGTGTCGAGCGCGGTGAGAGGCGTCATGAAGAAGGTGCTGGCTGCCGTGGAAGAGAAGAACCGCGAGGAAGCCACGGCCCTCCTGCGCGAAGCCACCGCGGCCTTGAGCAAAGCCGCCTCCAAGGGAGTGCTCAAACGCAACACCGCATCCCGGCGGATCTCCCGCCTTGCCGCGAGAGTCAACTCGATGGCGGCCGCCCGGACCTAATGGTCCGGATGTTCGTGATCGGTTTCGTTCCACCCGCTTTCCCCCGCTGAGGGCCGCGAACACTGGTTGACTCCGGCGTCCACTGACCGGCCCCACCAGGACGGTCGCATAACGAGAACAACAACGACTCCATCACCCGCGCCGGCCTGCCAGCGCTTCCCCCTTTCAAGCGAGCATCCGCTTCCGCAAACATCTGAAAAGCCGCCCGCAGATGGGGCTCAGAGAAGCGCCGGAGCCGGTGGTCCGTCTCCACTCCCCTCTGCCGTAGCGAGTCCTTGGCTTTCCAGATTTGTCGATATTGCCATGCCAGTGAGCCAAGGATGCGAAGCGGCGCCTCCCCCGCCTCCAGATTTCTGGCAAGGATACGAAGCGCGCGGCCACGATCCCGTGCGGCAATCGCCTCGGCGAGATCGAAGACCGACGCCCCTGGCTCGCCTCCCCTGACCGCCTCCACGTCCGCGGGGCCCGCCTCCTTCCCTTCTGGCATATAGACCGCTAGCTTCTCCAGCTCGCGTCGGACCATATAGAGAGCGCCGCCCTCCAGATCCTTGAGCGAGACCGCCAATTCTTTCATCAGCAGGATCGCCTCCTCGTTGAGCCGGACGCCCACCCGTTCGGCTTCGCGCCTGATCCAATCCATGAGGTGATGATCGGCCAGAGCAGAGCACTCGACCGTGATCGCTCGCTCCTTCAGCGCTTTCGTAAACCTCTGCCGTCTATCCAACTTCGCAGCCACGAACACCAGCGTGGTGGAGTCGCAGGGATGCTCGAGATAAGGTAGCAGGGCGTCGCGCTCGCGCGCCGGCAGTCTGTCTGCCGCTTTGACCATGACCAACCGCCGTTCGCCGAACATCGGCGCTTCGCTAGCACGAGCCAGGATCTCAGCCGCGTCGCTTTCGTCGCCGTACAGGACGTCATAGTTGAACCCTTCCCCCTCCGCTTCGCCCAGAACGGCCGCCTTGATCATCGCCACAGCTTGATCCCGCAAGCAATCCTCCATCTCCCTCGTCTCGCCCGACTTCTTCTCCTCGCCGGAGACTAAGTAGAGAGGTTCAATGCCGTGGTGCTTGATGGCGGAGTGCAGGTCGTGAACTTTCACCGGCGTCCTCTGGAACACCAGGCTCAGTTACTTCGAAGCCGGTCCGTTTCCGCCGGACTCGGACGAGCGGGTCGGACCATCCGTGGACCCACTGGCGCTGGTCGGGGCGGGCCTCCCGGCCGATGGCCGGCTTTGGGTCCGCTCAAGATGGTTCAAAAACTGCGTGGCCAGGTCCTCGGCAATCAACCGGCCCGCTTGCTCTACGGCTCGGGTCTGCAGCACGCGATTGAACTGCAGATCGTTGGTGACAAAGAACTCCGAGGACGCCATGGCGGTCTGCGCCCAGATCACTTTCCCGGTTCGGGCCTCTTCCACCTTGGCAGTCACCGTGACCGTGACCCGGCTTTCCAACGTGATGGTTTGGGAGAACGCGATCGTGGGGATGCTCACCGACAGGATGGATCCCTTGAGGACGAGATCGGCGTCCTCCATCCGTGGGACGATGCGGGTTCCGCTCCCAGCGGAGAACTCGTGGCGCACATAGTTGGTGTATTTATGTTCCAGATTTGGTTCAAAGCTCTTATTCTCGAAAAACTGGATGAGCATGCGGGGCGCCGTCGCTTGATTCGCTGCGTCAGGAGCGCCTCCAATCGTCGGCCCTGTCCCCTCGACCCTGAACTGGTACCCGCAGCCGGCCAGCACAGTCATCACAAGGAAAAAGGAAAAAGTAAAAAGGCAAAAGTGGGGAATGGAAAAATTACTTTTGCCTATTACCTTTGAACTTTTCACTTGCCCTCCGGGCATTACACCACAAAGTTCACCAGCTTCTTCTCGACGTAAATGACCTTGCGCGGCTGCTTCCCCTGAAGCCACTCCGACAACTTCGCATCCTGACGGGCCAGGGCGACCACCTGTTCCTCGCTTGACTCCGCCGGGACCTCAATCCTGCTGCGCAGCTTGCCGTTGACCTGGATCGGAATGGTCAGCCGGTCACTCGCGACGAGTGCTGGGTCGTACCGTGGCCATGGTTGCTTCGCAACACTCGGCACCTTACCCAAACGCTCCCATAATTCTTCGGCGATGTGCGGCGCGAAGGGCGAGAGCAGCAGCACCAATGGTTCGAGGAGCACCCGCGGGCGCATCTCGAGCTTGGTCATCTCGTTCGTGAGCACCATCATCTGCGCGATGGCCGTGTTAAAACGCAGCTCTTCCAGGTCCTCCGTGACCTTCTTGATCGTTTGGTGCAGCAGGCGGCGCTGCTCGAGCGGAGGCTCGGCCTCGATGACAGCGCGGCTCAGGCCGCCGTCCTCATTCACCATCAGCCGCCAGACCCGGTCCAGGAAGCGGGTGATACCCTCCACGCCTCTGGTGCTCCATGGCTTCATAGCCTCAAGCGGGCCCATAAACATCTCGTAGAGACGCACGGCATCGGCCCCGAACTTGTCCATCATCTCGTCGGGATTGACCACGTTCCCGCGCGACTTCGACATCTTCTGGTTGTCCTCGCCCAGCACTGTGCCCTGGTGGACCAATTTCATGAACGGCTCGGGTGTACTCACCACACCGATGTCGTAGAGCACCTTGTGCCAGAAGCGCGCATAAAGGAGGTGCAGCACCGCGTGCTCGCTTCCACCAACGTAGAGATCCACCGGCATCCAGTACCGTTCCTTGGCTGGGTCCACGAGCTGCCGGTCGTTCTTGGGGTCAATGAAGCGCAAATAGTACCAGCAGGAGCCGGCCCATTGCGGCATCGTATTGGTCTCGCGGCGTGCGGGCTTGCCGGTGGCTGGATCGGTCGTGTTGATCCACGCCGAGAGATTGGCGAGCGGACTTTCTCCGGTTCCTGACGGTTTGAAATTGTCGGTTTCGGGTAGTCTCAGGGGCAGTTGCTCTTCCGGCAGTGGACGTGGCTCACCGTCCATCCAAACAATCGGGAACGGCTCACCCCAGTAACGCTGACGGGCGAACAACCAGTCTCGCAGCTTGTAGTTGACCGCCCTGCGACCCGTGCGCTTGGCCTCGAGCCACTCGGTGATCTTGGGGATCGCTTCGGTGGGCTTCAGGCCGTTGATGGAGAATGTCCCGTCGGGAGTGGTCGAGTTCACTAC
>JBOHOI010000052.1:0-14306 GCA_050731155.1 Nitrospiraceae bacterium
CTGGTCCAAGCTGGGGGATGCCCGCCTTGCGGAAATATTTCTGTGCCAAGATATCGACGGCCAACGGGTTCCAATGCTCGGGGACATCAATGTCGTCCAGCTTGAACACCGTCGAGCCATCGGGATTTCTGATCTCCGAGGAGCGCTTCACGAAATTCATGCCTTCGTAAGGGCTCCGCCCCCGCTGCGTGAATCTACGTTCAATCCTCACGTGACCCTCCTTACTTAACTAGTTGCAAATGCTCAAAACCCTTTCTCTTTCAGTCAGCCAATAGCGTGCTGCCAGGCGTAAACCTTCAAAGCGAACAATACGCGGGCGTCGGAAGGTCTTCCGAGGCCCGCTTTTACCGAGAAAATGTCTCCAAAGTCTGGTTGCCCAGCTGTGCGTCAGGTCTTTGTCGGGGGCTAGGCCGACACATCTGAAAACCCCTTCAAATCGAGGGATCTGGGGAGTTCCAAAAAGACCAGCGGCCGCAATATATAGAGGGATTTAAGGTTTGTCAATACCAAATATTGTGGCTTTCTGTGGATAACTGAGAAAAGGCTGGGGATAGAGAAATCACCGCTAGAGGGGCGGGAAAGACCATGATTTGAGAGGAGGTATTAGCAGGAGGAGGGTGAGAAACGTCGAAAAATTATCGCGTCGGCGTCAGTATAATCTGTCCCAGCTTCCTGGTGACTTCTTCAATGTTGTCTCCCTCAACAGGGATGAACGTACTTCCTATACCCAGCACCACCAGCCGGACACCAAAGGCACGTGTCTCAAAAATGCTGAAGAACCCATAATTGCGCCTGGCAGTGTTTGGACGAATAACGGACTTGATGACGAATTTGCCCTGTGATTTGAACAGATCTCGGACAACGTCCTGCTGATGCTCTGGCTCGGTCGAATCTGTCTGCGCGAGTGCTTGACTGATCAACGCTTCCAAATATTCGCCGTAGTCCTGCGTGGCCGGGTTTGTCCAGGCCAGTCCAACACAGATCCCCAACAGCACAACCAGAACGGCCAGGGTGGTAGTGCTCATCGCTGACTCATGCGCGAGCGGCTCTCACGGCCGGAACCAGCGAATCATGTACTGGCCACCAAACCGAGTCAAGGGTTTCCACAAGGCCGCGTTGCTAACATCTCGTTTGACAAATGAGTGTGTGCTGATTAGCCTATTGGGCGCACGGCTGGTCCACCGTATAAAACCGTAGCGGATTAAACCGCGAAGGGAGGCTACCATGTTTGTCTGGAGCAAGCAGATCGTGATTGGACTGCTGGCTGTCTTCGTCATCTTGCTCGCATTATTTCTGGTACAGGGATCCACGGCTGCATCGAGCAACCTAAAGGTCCATACGACGCGCTGGATTACCTTGAACTATACCGGACTGGTCATCTGGATTTTTGTCTGGATGATCGACCAGGCACGCGTGCGCGGGAAGAATGTCTGGCTGTGGCTAGTTCCGTTCCTGTTCGCTCCGCTCCCTGTCCTCATGCTCTTTATCCTGTTTTTGCAGCGCAAGCTCAAGACTTGACAGGCCTGGCCAGTTTCAGCAGCGGACTTGGTGCATGAATTGGAAAGCCTGAGCAGGTTGCCTCTACGTTGGTTGGGTGCTCAGGTAATCCCGCAATCGCCATAAGAACCCCAGGCCTGGCAACGCTGCAAGAAAGGTAATGAAAAAGAAGACGACCCACCCGACTGTCTCCACGAGATACCCCGATGGCGGTCCGACAAAGACCCTTCCGAGCGCGGCCAGCGCGGAGAGTAAGGCAAACTGGGTGGCCGTGTAACGGTGGTCGCACAGGGACATGAGGAGCGCCACGAACGCAGCCGTCCCCATGCCCCCGGACAGGTTTTCGAAAGCCACGGCGGAGACCATCACGAAGTAGCTCTTCCCGGTCCAAGCTAGCACCATAAACGACAGGTTGGATACCGCTTGCAGCGAACCGAATAGAAACAGAGCGCGGAAGAGCCCCATCCGCGTCATGAGAGCGCCTCCTACGAGGGCTCCGAGCAGCGTGGCAAGCAGCCCCATTCCTTTGTTCACCACCCCTACTTCAGTCGGAGAAAATCCCACGCCGCGGATCAGGAAGGCCGTTGTCAACGTACCGGCGAAGGCATCTCCGACTTTGTAGAGCACGATCAGCAGCAAGAGTCCCACCGCCGGCGATCGAGAGAAAAATTCACGGATCGGTCCCCACACCGCCTCACTCAGAGTCCTGGGAGGCGTGATCGCGGAGGAAGGCTCAGGGCTGAGTAGGGTCGTGGTCACGCCGATGAACATCAGGCCGGCCATGAGCAAATAGGTGCTCTGCCAACCGATGTGATCGGAGAGGATGAGCGCCACAGCGCCGGAGACCAGCATGGCAATCCGGTACCCAGTCACCGAGACTCCCGCGCCAATCCCTCGCTCCGGTGCCAGCAGGACATCGGCGCGATAGGCGTCGAACGCGATATCCTGTGACGCTGAAAGAAACGCGACGGCGATGGCGAGGGCACTGAGTGCCCATATCGCGTCGGCAGGGCCGGTCACGGCCATAGCGGCAATACCGGCGATCAACCCGAGTTGGGTGGCGATCATCCAGCCTCGACGGCGACCCAACCAAGGCGGCACAAAACGGTCCATCAGCGGCGACCACAAAAATTTCACTGTGTACGGAAGACCCACGAGGGTAACGATACCGATCGTGCGCAGATCCATGCCGGCCACGGTCAGCCAAGCCTGCAGGGTGCCGGCGGTCAGCGCAAGCGGCAAGCCAGAGGCAAAACCCAAGGGCAGCATGACCCCAGTCCGGCGGTTAACAAGGATTGGGAGAGATTGTGGCGGTTTCACCGGACCTCACAGGATGGGATGGTGGCGTGCAGATGAGTCGTCGAGGTCATGAGTGCACCAAGACGCTGAAACAGTCGTGGGGCAATAAATCCAGGGAGAAGGACGGGCTGTTGGAATTACAATCCGGGGTCAGCAGGGTTGGCCATTGAAGACACAAGGTTTATAGCGGGACCGATCGAAATCGACATTCTCCTGGTAGACCTTCTCGTTCCCATTCACTCCGTCCTGCTCCGGATCGTTCCACATCGTGTGGTTCCACCAGTAAAACAGTGGAAACTTTTCCGTATAATACACGGGGTTCCCATAATGGCTCCGGGCATGTTCCTGGACCATGCGACCGGTGATGTAATCCACCTCACCGTTACCTTTCAGCGAATAGAGCATTAAAAACATCCGGGCCTCATGGTCATAGAGTTCATCAACCCGCAAGTTCTCATCCGGTTCTGCAGGAAGGCGTTCGTAAGCCCAGTCGGTAGGAGGGTTGAGAAGTGCGATGCCGAGCACCGTAAGGGCCAGACGAGCTCCAAGTCTCTTCATCCTTGCACCTCCTAGCCTCGAACCAACGATGGCCAGCCCGTCACCAGGATGTACTCACTCGAACATTTCTTTAAATCTTAGCGACCTCAACCCGTTGTGTCAATAACCCTGCCACTCTCCCGTCCTCTTCATCAAGAACACCTTGTGCCCCTTGCCGTCACAAATGGCGTCCCCTATAATGCCGCCACCATGCAACAAGCGACACCAAGGGCGTCCCTTCACACCATTGGTTGCCGTCTCAATCAAGCCGAGACCGCGCTTCTGGCAGATCGGCTCAGGAAGGATGGATACGATCTAGTTGAATTTGGACGGCCGACCGATCTCCTCGTCCTGAACACCTGCTCGGTGACTGAACATGCCGAGAAAGACTGCCGCTACCTTGTTCGCCAGACGCTCCGACATTCCCCCAACGCCTTTGTCGCTGTGACGGGATGCTATGCCCAGACTGGAGCCGAAGTCCTTCGCCGAGTGTCGGGCATTGATCTGATCGTAGGTTCACAGTACAAGATGCATTTGCCGGACTACCTGCCTGCGCCTCAGGCTCTGCGCAAGCAGCCGGCGCCTCACCTCCTGCACACGAGAAAGATTGACCGCGACGATTTTGTCATATCAGGAGTGGGACACTACGAGTCCACCAGGGCCAATCTGAAAATTCAGGACGGCTGTGCCTTCATGTGCTCGTTTTGCATTATTCCCTTTGCCCGAGGCCACGAACGGAGCCGTCGCTTGGATGACGTCCTGCGGGAAGCAGAAGGGTTAGCGGAGCGCGGTCACCGGGAGTTGGTGCTCACCGGTGTCAACATCGGGCAGTATCGTGAAGGGGGACGCTCGCTTTTGGATCTGATTCAATGTCTGGAGCAGATTGACGGAGTGGAACGTATTCGCATCTCTTCCATCGAGCCGACCACGATTCCTGATGAGCTGCTGGACTATATGGCTACCTCTCCAAAGCTTTGTCGGTACCTGCATGTCCCGCTCCAAAGCGGAGACGATGGAATCTTACAAGCCATGCACCGACGATACACAGTCAAGGAATACGCGGCGTTGATTGAAAAAGCGGTCCGGCTCATTCCGGACCTTGGGCTCGGCACAGATGTTATGGTAGGGTTTCCCGGAGAAGGAGAGAAGGAGTTCGCCAACACCCTCGCGCTGGCGAATGAACTCCCTTTCGCCTACTTCCACGTTTTCAATTTCTCGAGGCGGCCTGGGACCGCCGCGGCTCGAATGGCCAACACCGTTCGTCCGGCGACGGCAAAAGCCAGAAGCCGAACTCTGGCTGAACTCTCCCGCGCCAAGCGAGTAGCCTTTTACCAGCGATATCTCGACCAGACCCTACCGGTTCTCTTCGAGACTAGAGACGATACCGGTCTCTGGATCGGGCTCACGGGAAACTACGTTCGGGTTGGCGTAGCAGCTCGTTCCGATCTTTCGAATAGGGTTTGCGACGTGGTCGTCACGGGCGTCATGGACGGACTGGCGGTCGGGCATCTTGTGGAGACCGGACGATGATCAGGAACACGTTGGTCATCGTCGGCCTGTGGCTGATAGCGTCTGCAACAAATTGCGCACACAGTCCCCCACGGGATGGATTCGAGGGAACCTGGGGTAGTTCGGAGTTAGCCTACGAGATTCAGTTTCATGGCCCGATCGGAGTCGCAGCGCATGCCAGGGCCGCTGGCCTTCAGGACGGGGACCCTGTCTTTCGCCTCCTCTCTTTGGACGGAACAAGGTTCACGGCCCGCCAGTTGTTCGCCGACGGAGGCTGGCATACGGTGACTGGCGAGCGGAAACAAGACGGCAAACTCTTTTGCAGCGACGGTGTGAAGAACTGGGTCATGGAACGACGCTAGGAACTCCTGATGGAAAAGACGGTCTCTGCGTACAAGGTCCATATCGAGACCTTCGGTTGTCAGATGAATGAATATGACACCGAGTTGGTGCGCTCGTTGCTCAAGGCCAAGGGTTTTGCCTTCACCGAAGACCGGGAATGTGCGGATGTGGTCCTGATGAACACCTGCGCGATCCGGGAGCACGCGCACAACAAGGTCTATGGACACCTCGCTGACCTCAAGGCGCTCAAGCGACAGCGCAAGTTAGTGGTCGGGGTGCTCGGCTGCATGGCGCAGAACCTCAAGAAGGAGTTGACGGAGACTGTGCCCATCGTTGACGTGCTGGTAGGACCGGACTCGTACCGCCGGTTGCCTGATCTGCTGACGCGCGCGATCGCGGCACAGGAAAAAGGCGACGTCGAAAAAGGCATTGCCGTTGATCTCTCCGAATACGAGACGTATCGAGACATTATGCCCGAGCGGGCCACGGGGATCACCGCATGGATCGCAGTGATGCGCGGATGCGACAACTTCTGCACATTTTGCGTCGTGCCATACACGCGCGGGCGCGAACGGTCCCGAGATCCCCAAGGGATCATTTGGGAGGCTGAGCACCTTGCGGCACAGGGCTACAAACAGATCACCTTGCTGGGGCAGAATGTGAATTCCTACCGGTTCGAAGACTGGGACTTCGCGCGCCTGATCACCGCAGTGGCGGATGTGCCCAGCATCGAGCGGGTCCGCTTCACCTCCCCCCACCCCAAAGATTTCCCTCCCGCCTTATTGGACGCCGTAGCCGGCCACCCTCATATTTGTAAACACATCCACCTTCCTCTCCAGGCTGGCAATGACCGCATCCTTACGTTGATGGGTCGAACCTACAGCCGCAAGGAGTACCTTGACCTGGTGGAAGATATCCGCCGGCGCAGAGCCGACATCGCGCTGACCACGGACATCATCTGCGGGTTCTGTACAGAGACTGAGGAGGAATTCTTAGACACCTACCGGACCGTGCAGGAGGTGGGTTACCACGCGGCATTCATCTTCAAATACTCTGAGCGAAAGAACACGATTGCAGCACGAAAATGCCAGGACGATGTCTCGGAAAGAATCAAGTCAAATCGGGTCACTCGCCTCGTTGAGCTCCAGAAGGCAATCTCGCTACAGAAAAACCGAAATATGATCGGCCAGACTGTCCAAGTCTTAGTGGAAGGAGACGCCAAGAGATCCTCGGATCAGTGGATGGGGCGAACCGATACCAACATCACGGTGGTCTGGGAAAAACACGATTCGGGCACTCACCCAGGCGATTTCACACCGATCAAGATCTCTCATGTGTCTGCGACCACATTATTCGGCGACGAGATTCCAGCCCGGTAGCTTCAAGGTATCTCCGACAGCCTGCGGGATAGCCATTGCAAGGTTCTAAGGCACCCTTCTCGACAAGCCCTTGGTTACACTTTTCTGTACGCTGGAAGTGACAATATTGGACTAGACCCCCTTGCCCTCGACCCTGTAACCTCCCATTGCGCCACCCCCTCCAGAGTTCAAGCTCAGCTCAGACACCTTCCTGCCCTGCCTGAGGCTTTGTTCCTCTGCAAGTCTAAGAAAAGACAAACATTTCTATTTGCTTATAATAGTTTTTAAAAATCAATCGAGTTAAGACTATATCTCATGTATAACTTACAATATTGAACTGTAACTAGAGCGTTTCTTTCATAGCTGCCTGATTCCATTGAATATGAGCGATGGCTTGCGCCCGCTTAGACAGGATGGCGGCACGGCCCTTGCTTCGACTGACATCGAAAGGCCAACACAGTCACTTTATGCACGTAATTTCGTGAGGACTATGAGGACTAAATGAGCTTGGAAAATGTCATTTCGGTTGGATTGATTGGCTGGCTCGTAGTCGGGATGGTCCTCATGGGCCTTGACATCTGGTAAGCCGGCCTCGCTATGCCTTTCCGCTTGCCGTCTAAAACTTCCTTGCCACCTTACCCAAAAATCAAGACAGAAGGAGATGACCATGAGGCTTCGAGGAGCAGGTTGGGCTAGATTGATGTTGACCCGGTCAGCGCTGGCAGCGATCTTTGCCTGTGCGGTGACGACCGGGTGCACGTCAATGACCGGAAAAATCCACGAGAGCTCAAGAGGGTCTGTCTATCTTGAAGAAGTTCCCGATTGGTCCTTTGTAGCCGCTCATCCCGTTTCGATAGACCCCACCACTATGGCCAATGTGTTACGCGGGGTCCAGATCGAGGAGCGGAAGAGCATGTCTAACACAACGTCGGGAATGGAGCTAAAGGCCGTTAGGGCATTTTCCGACGAGGAGGTCCAATTCCTCGCCCCGCTCCTGGCAACTGCGCTGTCAAAGGCGGACCCGGAGGAGCTCGTAGCCTTTCGCCTTGTGCAACCAGCGTCAGCAGGAACCGTCAGCACTGCGGGCACCCTGTACGCGCACGGGTCTAATCTTCACCTAGGCCTGACCCATTACCGGTCCACCTCTGATAGCAAGTCTGGCCGACAACTGTCCGGTTCCCGTGGGCTAGCCAGGCGCGTAGTTTCCTTTGTCCCAGAAACGGCGCAACGACCCGATTCACACAGGCCGCCCGGCGCTCCGATCCAGTCAAACCTGACAACCCTTGTCATTGACTATGCAAGCTTGGCTAAGCTTCCGAGCCAGAAGCCAGAACTGGCCAAAATCCCTTCTGCGACACCGGAAACCATTCCTGCACCGGTTTCTCAGGTTAGTGCCTTGAACGGCGCCGCTTCAGCCGATGAGGCAGCCAAGGATGCTCAAGACACCGACTTTCTCGGTCACAAGCTTGAAGAGCTTCGAGTAACCAAGGAACTTGTCAGCAAGAGGGACGTCGAGCTCAAGATTCTAAAACGAGACGTGAAGTCTCTCCGCCGCCAATTGACAGAGCGCGAGGTAGAAATACAGAAACTGAAGGCGAAGAAGAAGCCGGTTAAGCCTGCGAAGAAAACCGTGTCTGCCAAGCAGCAACGGAGCTGACGGTCTGCCGTTAGCTCACTTCGATCAGGTCGGCCTTGAGCAGCACCACCTCTCGCGACAGTGGCTGGCGAAAGTTCATGCGGCAGTAGCAGGCATAGGTGACGTAGGTATCCTGCAAGCAGTACTCGGCAATCTCCTTCCACTGTCCTTTAGCCCACAGGTCAGCCACATGCTTTCCACTGCCGGACTTGGTTTCGGCGTTCAACGCCCGCGCCAACACATCCAGCTTGATCCACCCACGAGGTTCCCAGTTGCTCCAGACCGCCATGGTGTCATAGACCGGCTCGACACGAAACCTGGCCAAACTAATGTCGATGCTGGGTTTGACCTGATGAATGACGGACCGTTTCTTGATAAACGGAAGATCAAACCCTAACCCGTTGTGGGTAATAAAAAGTGAGGGGCGGTCCTGAGCAAGTCTGGTCCAGAACTGCCTCAGCAGCTCTTTCTCATTGGATCCATACCAGCACATGGAACCTTGCGGCTCCAACTGGTCGGAAAACGCAATCACACCGATGCAGATGATTCGACTGAATGTCCCGTCGAAGGATGAACGCTCGTAGAGCTCGTCCTCGCTGCGCCTCTGTTCATCAGTTTCGGCTCGGCTGAACAGATCATCGGTGTTTTCCATGGAGGTTACCGCATCACCGGATATCGGACGTCCGACGAGACGTGCCCATTCGTCCCGCGGCGCTTGCACCGTTTCAATGTCCAGTACGATTTTCATGGATAAGAGAAACCTTAACCTCCTGCCCCTTAGCCTCCATCAATGACCGGAACATGATCAATGCATGCTGGTACGTCCCATCATCCTTCCGAACCGCATCAGGAATCACACCAAGCACGGAGAACCCTAGTTTCTCCCACAGATGCCGGGCGGCCTGATTCTCAGAAAAGACCAGATTAAAGATCACGCTTCGGTATCCCAGTTCCTTGGCATATTGCAACATCGTGGCTCCGAGCAACCACCCTAGCCCCTTGTTGCGCCATTCCGGTGCCACGATGAACCCGGCGTTCGCTACCTGCCTGGCACGCCCAGGCCAGTTCGGCTTGAGATAGAACGCGCCCAGCATTCGGGAGTCGAGTGAGCGTTCGACCACATAGGCCACGACGGTGCTTTTTCCCCTGAACCAATAATCCATGAAATCGTCATGGTCCGGGAACCGATGGTGGGGATAGGAGGTGCCTTCCGCGACGATGATTTGATAGAGCCGGCGTAACGGTTCCACGTCGGCTTCGCTTGCCAGGACAACCTGAATCCTGGTGCCGTCCGTCAGCTTAGCTTCGACTGGAAAGTGCACGGGCGTCTTGTTCTTTCCTCACAGATCCTGAAGAGCCCGGATCAGCGGTTGGTCGGCCGGCGGAAACTCAAACTTCGTCAGTTCGTCCAGTGCCACCCAGCGGAGGTCCTCGCAGTCGAGTGTACGCGCTTGACCGTCCCGGATCGAGCAACGAAAGAAGTGCAGCTCGACCGTTTTCTCCGGATACTCATGGCGAATGACGTGAAACGGAACCGGCGTCGTGATTTCGACTCCGAGTTCCTCCCGCAGCTCCCGTCGCAAACAGTCTTCCAGCGACTCGCCTGGCTCACACTTACCGCCGGGGAATTCCCAGAGTCCTCCCAAGTGAACACCTACTTTTCGCCGAGCGATCAGGTAGCGTCCTTCGCGGAGGATCAGTCCGGCAGCAACTTGAATGTGCCGCGTGTCGTCCACTTTTGGCATGCACCGTGAGACACTGAGGAACCGGCAACCGATCACTCACTCCAATCGGTTAGGATCGAACGGATAGGTTTTGCAAAGGTCCTTCATGGGACAGAGCAGGCAATAGGGATCGCGGGCGGTGCACATCATGGCCCCGAAGTCCATCAGAGCCTGGTTGAAATCATACCCCTTGCCTTTGGGAATCAAGGCCTCGGACAGCGCCCACAACCGGCTCTTTTGAGTTTTAGGATCGCCGGTCCCGACGAACACTCGATGCAGAACGCGAATCACATTCGTGTCCAGGATTGGCGCGTCTTCGTTGAAAGCAAAGGACCGGATAGCCCCGGCCGTGTAGCGACCGATCCCCTTGAAGGATAGCAACTCGCCTGGATCGTTAGGAAGTGTTCCGCCGTAACGGGCCACCGTCTCACAAGCGATGCTGTGCAAACGGTTCGGGCGAATATTGTACCCGAGGGGGTACCAGGCCTTTCGCACTTCCTCGATCGGCGCTCCCGCCAAGTCCTGGAAAGTGGGATACCGTTCCAGAAACTCGTGGTACTTGGGAATGACCCGGTCCACTTGGGTTTGCTGGAGCATGACCTCCGAGACGAGAATCCTGTACGGATCGGAAGTCTTTCGCCAAGGAAGGTCTCGGCCGTGCTGCCGGTACCATTTCAGCAGGCGGGACTGAAAGCGCCGCTTGGCCCCAGAATCAACCGACGCAGCAGGGAGTCGTTCACGCTGGGAGCGACGAGAGCGTTTTGAGATGGAGCCGTTCCGGCGAGGCATCGAGTCGTTCCGTCGGAGGCCATTGTAGAAGGAGGAGGGATGAAAATCAATCGAGGAGGGACTGGTGCCACTGCACCTTGTCGGCACTTCTACCAATCTGCTCCGAGGCGATCCACAATGACCTGATGAACAACCGCGTAGGGGCCAAGCGTCGCAAGGTACACCGCGGTCTCCGCGATGTCATAGGGGTTGATTTGCTCGCTCCGTGCGATCACTTCAGGTGAGGCATCCACGAGAGAATCGGCCACACCTCCAGGACAAATAGCGCTCACCTTGATCTTGTAGGGTCGTCCCTCATCAGCCAGCGCCTTCGTCAGGGCTATGATCCCATGTTTCGAGGCACTGTAGGTTCCGGTCCCTGCCCAGGCCTGAACTCCGGCCACGCTCGACATATTGATGATAGTCCCCCCGCCATTCTTCATCATCTGGCGGAATCCCGCCCGACAGCAGAAGAACGTGCCGCGCAAATTGGTATTCATCACTCGATCAAACATGTCGGTGGTGGTGTCTGCTATTCGACCTCCCCCTCCAATTCCTGCATTATTGACCAAGATGTCTAGCCGCCCGAAGTGCTTGACTGTTTCAGCGATGAGCCGTTCCACTTGCGATTCCTCAGTCACGTCAGTTTGAATCGCTTCCGCGTCACCTCCTCGCTTGCGGATCTGCGCGACAATTTTGTCACACAAGGCTTTCCGCCGCGCAGCTACCACCACAGGCGCTCCTTCTTCAGGGAATTTCAGAGCGATGGCCTTGCCAATCCCGCTGCTGCTACCCGTCACGACAGCGATCTTCCCATCCAAACGTTTCATGTCAGTTCATTACCTCCCCTGTTTTCCATCCTGTTCACCCTCACATGCCTCGGCTATAAGAGCTGCACATGGGCATAAAAGCGGTGGCTGGGCTTGGCTCTACTGCGCGCGTCACCACCCGTTGCATCATAAAGAGCAACAAGTGCCCGGCGCTTCCGAGGTGCGCGGCACCCGAACACAGAGGCAAGCCCAGCCGACCCTTCATGGACCGCCGTTCCCCAGCCGAGGCGCCTCATTCCACTTTAACTCCTTTCCAAAAAGCCACGTACCCGGCAATCTGTTTAGCCGCCTCCTTTGGCGACGGATAATACCAGGCAGCATCCTTGTTGACCTGGCCATTCACCTCGATATCGTAGTAACTAGCTTCACCTTTCCACGGGCACGTCGTGTGGGTGGTGCTCGGTTTGAAATATTGAGGCTTGATTGTGTCAGGCGGGAAATAATGGTTGCCTTCGACAATCTCGCATGTATGGCTTTCGGCGAGCTCGGCGCCGTTCCAGATTGCTTTCGGCATGGCATCCTCCACGTGACTGTTGACTCTCAGCCCTCCCTGAGCGTACACAAGGACTCATTGTAAACGAGGCAGAAGGAAGCTGCATCATGAACCTCTCGGATCTGTCGCCGGAAGAACTGAAGGAACTCGTCAAGGGTGTCGTGGACGACCGACTTCGGGAGCTTCTGGGAGATCCCGACCTGGGCATGCAGATGGGGGAAAGCGTGCGGGCGCGGCTCAAGCAATCGTTGACGGCAACCGAACGCCTCACCGGAGACGACGTAGCCGAGAAGCTCGGCTTGCGCTGGTAAGGGCTGAGGGGCGGCTGGGCTGCTCCCGTGCTCGCGCACCGCGCACACCGGAAGTGCCGGGTACCCGTTGCTATTCCCAATTGCAACGGGTGATGACGCGCGCAGTTGGGCCAGCCCAACCACCCCTTTTCGCAGAAGGTCGGGATAAGTAGATGTCGTGGTATCAAATCGCCTATCGGCCTGACGTGGTGGACGATCTTGTCAACGTGGACAAGGGAACGGCCCAGCGCCTCCTGGACAAGACCAAGTGGCTGGCATCGAATGTCGAAAACCTCCGTCATGAGCCCCTAGCCCCTGAACTACCCGGTATGTCCAAGTATGCGGTTGGCGATTGGCGCATCTTCTACACGGTCGACCGGAGCGAGCGCCTGCTTGAGGTGCATCTGATCGCCCACCGAAACCAGGTCTACTAAGGCCGGCCGTTGCTTTCTCCAGATCAGCCAGATCAGATCAATCAGGAACTGGCAAGGGCGGAAGCCGCACGAGAGGATGGAAACGACGGGATGATGCGTGTCTGCGCACGGCGCGCTGTCGGGATCGCCGTCGGCCACTGGTTGGAACGGTTTCCCAGGGAGGGTTGGCGAGGGGACGCGCTCCATCAGCTTCGTCAGATCCATCAGGATGAATCATTTCCCCTGGAGATTCGGCAGGCCGCCGAGCGGCTTACGACTAAGATCACCGAGCGAAAGAGCGCCGCGTTTTCGACCAATCCAATCTCAGACGCGCAGGTAATCATCAAGTACCTCTCTGCACGGGAGAACCTATGATAAAAGTGACCCCCTCCGCGATACGAAAATTGAAGGCGTTGATCGTCGAGCACCCCGAAGACCCCATCGTGCGCCTGAGACTCAAGGACCTCGATGAAGAACGGCTTGGGTTCAGCATCACGCTCGAGGACTCGACCCAGCCCGATGACGAGGTGCAACACATCGATGGTCTCACCCTGGCCGTGGAAGGGCACAGTGCACATCGTATGGACGGCATCACACTCGATTATCTGGAAGCCGGTGGTTTCACGTTCCTCCACCCCGAGCCGCAGGATGAGATCAAACTGGACTTCTTCAACCTGAACTAGCAGCGAAGGGTGCTGATTGACTCCCCCATCACCCTGCCCCTTCGCCTTCTCTTCTCTTCAGCTTGGACAGAGGGTGCATGCCATGAGGGGCGCTTTCAAAACGCACACCTTCTTTGCCCCCTGCCCGCGCGGGTTGGAGGCAGTCCTTGCCGCCGAGCTGCAGCAGTTGGGGGCGCAGGCTGCTGCTATCACCCAAGGCGGGGTCGGGTTTACCGGTGTCTTTGACCTCTGCTACAGGGTGAACCTCGAAAGCCGGATCGCCAGCCGCGTCCTGTGGCGCACCTTTCACGGCCATTACCGGAACGAAGAGGATATCTACCAAGCGGTCTATGACCTGCCCTGGCCGGAGTGGTTTTCCGCTCGGCACACGATCAAGGTCAAGGTCAGCGCCCAGCACTGTCCACTCAAAAGCCTCGACTTCGTCACCCTCCGGATCAAGGATGCGGTCTGCGACAAGTTTGTTGCGATCACCAGATTCCGTCCCAGCGTGGACACCAGCCAGCCGGACATCCGCATTGACGCCTTCCTGGACCGCCAAACCGTGACGTTCTATCTCGACACGTCAGGCGAGCCGCTCTTCAAACGTGGGCTGCGCACAGCAAGCAGCAAGGCGCCATTGCGTGAAAACCTCGCAGCGGGGATTCTCCGGTTATCTGGCTGGACTGGGGCCGAGACCCTGTTGGACCCGATGTGTGGGGGCGGAACGATCTTGCTGGAAGCTGCACAGATAGCTCGTAACATTGCCCCAGGACTGGGCCGCCGCTTCGCCTTTGAAAAGCTGGTCAATTTTGATCAAGCAATGTGGCGCAGGCTCTGTCAGGCCAGCCGGTCTCGACAAACTCAGGGCAGCCCCCTCGTCGTCTATGGGTCCGATCGGCATGGGAACGCGCTCAAGACAGCGCGGGCTAACCTCGAAGCAGCCGGGCT
>JBOHOI010000053.1:0-14270 GCA_050731155.1 Nitrospiraceae bacterium
CTATCAAATGGTCGGGCGCGGCATGCGGCTCGATGCGCCGACCGGAAAGCTCATGTTCCGCGTCTACGACTACACCGATGCCACGCGGCTCTTCGGTGAAGAGTTCATCAGCAAGGCCACGCCGCCACGAAAGCGCAAGGAGGGACCAAGCCCAGAACCTCCGGAGCCGCTGGAACCCACCATTCAAGTTGAGGGGTTCGACGTCCGCGTTACCGACGCCGGGCGCTACATCGTGACGCAAGTGGACGGCAAAGCTATGCCCGTCACTGTAGAGGAATACAAGGCGCGTCTGGCAGCTAAACTCGTTGAGGAAGCCCCGACGCTGGAAAAATTCCGTGCTCGCTGGATCGCACCT
Organism: Nitrospiraceae bacterium; assembly: GCA_050731155.1. GTDB lineage: Bacteria > Nitrospirota > Nitrospiria > Nitrospirales > Nitrospiraceae > NS-7. The sequence continues at coordinate 356 of JBOHOI010000053.1, forward strand.
GCTGAGCGTCGAGAACTCCTAGGAAACCTGCCGGACGCGGGTCGGTCGCCGCTCCTGGTTCGTTCATTGGAAAACATGACCGATTACGACCTTTACGATGTGCTGGCCGAACTGGGCTACGGCCTGAATCCGCGCACCCGTCCTGAGCGCGCCGACGCGTTCACGTACAAACATGCGGGTTGGTTGTCGAAATTACCACTACCTACCGCCACCACGCTCAAGGCCCTCGCCGCGCAATTTGCTCGCGCCGGCACGGATGGATTGGAGAACCCACAGGTCTTTCAGACGCCCGAAGTCGTGCAGGCGGGTGGTCTGGCCGCGCTCAAAGCGCTCGGCAATCCTGCCGACGTGCTGCGGGAGACTAAAGAAAGGATGTTCGCGGCGTGAAGGAACAGGAGAGGTTTAAAGAACTCGATAATATAGTCCAAGAGCTTCGACATAATATTGAAGACCACCGATTTTATAAACTGTATTTCGCTCCTGATACTGATAAGTGGGACAAGTTCTGTGTTGCAATGGACACGCTGGAAGACACTGAGCTGGCTTTGGCCCATTACTTCAACTATGGATTAGGCCGCAGTGATGAGGAGCGTTACCTCCGATTGTATGGAGTTCAGCAAGCCGTTTATCTACAACAAGACGCGATTAGGGCTCTTGTTGAAGTCGTGCTTGAAAAGAAATTTGAGCCCTCTGCTGATTCTGCGTGGAGGGCAATCCGGGAAGTCCGCCGCCATATTGGTCACCCTATAGAAGTCAAGAAGGCCGGGTCGGTCCGAAGGACCTTCCTTACACGGGTCTACCTGGCTATGGGGCTTGTAGGGCTCATCACGAGGGACAGTAAAAAGGGGGAGAGCGAGCACTGGGGAGGGCAATTGGATGAGGTGTTGTTGGCTTATTTAGCTGAAGCCATTCCGATAGTTCGTGAGATCGGGGAAAGTGTCAAGAAAAGATGGCCTCTCCCTGAGGATTGAAATGATTGCAAAAGCTTCAGGTGTAGAAACCCCACATTCGAAGCGTTCGTTGCCCGATGGCTGGCGGTGGGTGCGGCTGGGGGAGGTGTGCGAGGAACAGACTGGCACTCGTGATCCTCGTTCAGAGGCATTGAAACAGTTTCGCTATGTGGACATCACCAGTGTGGATAACCGCACGAAGCGGATGGTTGATCCCAAAACCTTAGTTGGCAGGGAGGCCCCAAGCCGGGCACGCCAAGTCATTAGGAAAAGCGACGTCCTCGTTTCGACAACAAGACCAAATCTGAACGCGGTCGCGCTGGTTCCATCTGGACTCGATGATGAAATTGCGAGCACTGGCTTCTGCGTCCTTCGGCCAAAAAGCGCCCTCAATCCCTCCTATTTATTCGGCTTTGTCCAAAGTGCGGAGTTTGTTCAATGTCTGTCGGACTTGGTCAAGGGTGCGTTGTATCCGGCGGTCACCGATAAGCAGGTTCGCGATCAATTCATACCCCTTCCACCGCTTGCCGAGCAGAAGCGCATTGCGGCGATCCTGAACGAGCAGATGGCGGTGGTGGACCGGGCGCGGGCCGCTGCCGAGGTGCAGTTGGAGGCGGCTAAGGCTCTCCCTGCCGCCTATCTTCGCGCCGTCTTCAACAGCCAAGAAGCCCGGCAGTGGCCGAGGAGAAGGCTAGGGGAGGTTTGCGAACTTTTGCCGTCCAAATCAATTGCAACAGACGGGGATGCAGAAGTCTTAGCCATCACGACAGCTTCTCTCACCGAAAGCGGGTTCGAGCCATCTGGTGTAAAACAGGCCAGAATGTGGGCCAATGATGTGACTGAGTGTGTGGTATCTCCTGGTGAAATCCTCATTGCTCGAAGTAACACACCAGACCTCGTTGGGCGCGTCGCCATGTTTTCGGGAAATCCAAAGGAGGCGGTAGCTTCAGACCTAACAATTCGTCTTCGTGGGAATGGTGACAGAGTGAACTCGGCTTTTCTGACAGCCTATCTGTCGTTCCTCTACCTGACCGGTTATTGGAAGGAACGCGCGGGTGGAGCGAGTGGCTCCATGAAGAAAATCACGCGAACACAAATCCAAGAAGAGCGAGTTCCGGCTCCTCCTATCTCCGAGCAGGGGCGGATCGCGGCGGTCCTGAAGGAACAGATGGCGGTGGTGGAGCGGACACGTAAAGCGCTAGACGAACAACTCGACACGATCACCAAATTGCCCGCCACGCTCCTACGAATGGCATTCAACGGCGAGATCTGAATATGCCTCGTGGTCTCTCTGCCGAAGTCAGGACTCATCTTGAAAAGGCAATGGAATCAGCAATTCTCGCGGTCGAGGTTTATAACAAGCCAGCGACGAAGTTTCGTTCTGGTGGCTACATCGTGTTAATGACCATTGCGTGGACGGCTTTGTTTCATGCCATCTTTTTGAAACGTAGACAAAAACCTTACTACCGCAATGATCCGGATAACCCAAGGAGCCGCTACAAAAAGGTCGAAGGGGACTACAAAGCATGGGAGTTGGCAACTTGCTTAAAGAAATTCTATGGATCGAATAACCCACCTGAGCGCAAGAACTTGGAGTTCTTCGTTGGTCTTCGCAACAAAATCGAGCATCGTTCCATGCCTCAACTGGACCTCAAAATCTTTGGCGAATGTCAGGCCATGCTTTTCAATTTTGAGGATTGTCTCCTCAAGGAGTGTGGCCAGAAATACGGGCTGAATGAGAGCCTCACTATTGCCCTTCAGTTTTCCCGAATTCAGGATAGCGAGCAGGCGCGAGCAATTCGTGTGCTGCATCGTCCCCTCCATAAACACATCGAGTCGTACATTCAAACCTTCCGATCATCCTTGAGCAATGACATCGAGAGCGATCTTGCGTATAGTTACAAGGTCTTCTTGATTCCTAAGCTGGCAGGTAATCAGGGGCAGGCAGATGTAGCGGTTGAGTTCGTTAAATTCGATCCGAGCACGCCCGACCAAATGGAAACCTACGAGAAGATAGTCTCGCTAATAAAGCCAGCAGTGATCCAAGTCGCTAATCCAGGAAAACTTAAGGCCGGGGATGTTGCCAAAGCCGTCGCTGACGCGACCGGAAGGAAATTTACTGCAAGTAGTCATCACTCCCGTGCGTGGCGGTTCTACCGCATACGACCGCCCAATGGCGATCCCAGGCCTGAAGTAACTCAGACACAGTATTGTCAATGGGATGAAGCGCATCGGGACTATGTTTACACAGACGCTTGGAAGAAGTTCCTCATGTCTGAAATGAAAGACCCTACAAAGTACGAACACATAATGCATTCGACATAGAGCCTAAGAATCAAAGAGACGCGCATGGCGAATTTGGAGAATGAATGATGCCACGACCCCGCAAGGATGAAAACGCCAACGGTAGGCGCCTTGCGACCCAGCGATCCGTCAACGGCGCGATCAAGAGCATCTGCGACATCATGCGCAGGTCTAATTGCGCCGGCGCGCTGCAATATGTCCCTGAACTGACCTGGATTCTCTTCTTGCGTATCCTCGATGAGCGGGAGACTCGTGAGGCGGAGGAAGCCGAAGCAGTGGGCGCAGACTACGCACCGTCGCTGACCAAGCCGTATCGCTGGCAGGACTGGGCTGCGCCCAACGGGCCGAAGCGGAAGGAATTACAAGATGGGTCAATGGGGGCGTTCTTTGGCTTCGTCAACAGCGACTTGATCCCTCGCTTAAAGAAACTCCGTGAACAGCCCAACGCCACTTCGCGCCAAAAGGTCATCAGCGAAATCTTCTCCGGCATTGAGAAGACCCGCATCGATACCGAGCGCAATTTCCTGGATGTGTTGGATAAGGTCCACGAGATCAGCGCCGAGACCGTAGACCCCACGCATGTCTTCACTCTTTCGCAGGTGTACGAGGGGCTACTTCTCAAGATGGGCGAGAAGGGCAACGACGGGGGCCAGTTCTTTACCCCCCGCGAGATCATCCGGGCGATGGTAAAGGTGATCGACCCTAAGATCGGAGAGACGGTCTACGATCCGGGGTGTGGGACGGGGGGCTTCCTAGCACAGTCTTATGAATACATGCGCGACCGTTTGGGTGACAAGGCGACTGCTCCAGAGATTGAAACCCTTAAGCAACGAACCTTCTACGGACGCGAGAAGGATAATGCCGTCTACCCCATCGGCTTGGCCAACTTGGTCCTACACGATATTGATGAGCCACACATCTGGCACGGCAACACCTTGACCGGTGCGGAGACATACGGCGGTCTCTTCACCGGTGCCCCTGCCCTCTACGACGTGGTGTTGATGAATCCGCCCTTCGGGGGCAAGGAAGGAAAGGATGCCCAGACACGGTTTGCCTACAAGACCGGCGCAACCCAGGTCTTGTTCCTTCAGCACGTCATCGACAGCCTCAAGCCCGGCGGGCGCTGCGGGATTGTGCAGGATGAAGGGGTGCTCTTCCGCACGAACGAGACGGCTTTCGTGCAAACCAAGCGCAAGTTGCTAGATGATTGCGACCTCCGGTGCATCGTCAGTCTTCCGGGTGGCGTCTTCACGGCGGCAGGGGCGGGTGTGAAGACGAACCTGCTCTTTTTCACGAAAGGGCGGCCCACGGAGAAGATTTGGTACTACGACCTGTCTGACATCAAGGTCGGTAAGAAGACTCCATTCACGCTAGATAAATTCGAGGAGTTCTTCCGTCTGCTCCCGACCCGTGCCGACAGCGAGCGAAGCTGGACCGTCACGCGGAAAGCGATCGAGGAGAAGAACTACGACCTCAAAGCAGTCAATCCGAACGCCAAGAGCACTGAAGATACCCGCACCCCCGAAGAACTCTTGGATCTGATCGAAGCCAAAGGCCGCGAAGTCGCCGAAGCGCTCGCCACGCTCCGCGCCACCAGCAAGAAATAACCCCCTCTTTTTCTCCCCTCTTTCAGCGGGTTAGCAACATGGTTGCGCGTTTGTATGCCGTATGGCAGCCCCCTCTGAGGGGGCTGCCATACGGCTCGTTCACTTATTTCTCTTGTTCATGATTCGTGAACATGGTACATTGGCGAACGCTATGAGAGGAATTGGACAGGAACCCCAGATAGTCGACTCCGCGCTGGAGCGATTGAAGAGCATTCATCCAGTCAAGGTAGTAAACCTACGCCGAGAGGTACATGTGGGAGATCGGCGTTGGGATGGCGAGGTGACACTGAAGACTGATCGCGGCACGTTCCGTTACCTCTTTGAGGTCAAGACCAACTTGCGGCCACAGACCATACGACATCTGCTGATTCAGGCAGACGCGTATCGCAAACAATGGGGTAAGGCTACAGGGCTTTTGCTGCTGGCCGATTACGTCAATCCCTCTTTAGGAGATCAGCTCAAAGACGCCGGCATCAATTTCATCGACACGGCAGGGAACTTGTTCTTGAAGCGGGAGCCGGGGCTGTATCTCTACGTCGAAGGGAAGAAGTCACCCGCCTCCACGAAGGAAAAGCCGACGCGGCTCTTTCAGCCAAGCGGCCTGACGTTGCTTTTCGGCTTGCTTGTTGAGCCTGAGTCCATCAACCACCCTTACAGGCATCTGTCGGAGGCAAACGGCATTGCCCTAGGAACAGTTGGTTGGGTCAAACGAGATTTACGAGAACATGGCTACCTGGAGCCCACCGGGAAGGATAGTTTTCGCCTAGTTCGTAAGAAGGACCTCTTAGATCGCTGGGTGCATGGGTACGCGAGCCGCCTCCGCCCTAAAGTTTTCCTCGGCGAGTATCGTGCCCTGTCGAATGATCTTGATACTGTCGTCAAATCGTTCAAACAGTATGCCCTAGAACACGGCATGTCGTGGGGGGTATCAGGAGGGCTCGGTGCTGATGAGCTTGTACACCATTACCGAGGAAACACCGTCACACTCTTCGTCGAATCTTGGAGACACAATGAAGCTCTGAAAGAGCTGAAATGGTTGCCCGTCACAGGAGGCCCCATAACAGCCCTTAAAGGCTTTTCTCCTCGTGTCTTTCAGATGAGGGGGAAACAGGCCCGCTATCCGGTCGTGCACCCTCTCCTCATTTATGCGGAATTGCTCTATCAGGGGAGCGACCGTGCACTCGAAACGGCCCGCTTAATCTACAACGAGTTCCTGGAACCCTCCCTTGCCAAAGATTGAAGGCGATCTGGCAGAGGCACTGAAACTGCTCCGCAACTATTTCGAGCGGAGAGAAATATCTTTTGCACTTGTAGGCGCCCTTGTGCCAGCCCTTTTGCTTTCATCCGAAGTCGGAGCCCGAGAGACACGCGATGCGGACCATGTGATCAAGCTGGCTTCATGGGCAGAGTGGGATGCTGTGATCGCCGAACTCGTCGAATTAGGATTCAGGCGAGGGCGAGGGGAGCAAGAGCACCGATTGTATTACAAAACTGGTGAGATTGACTTGATTCCTTATGGAGTCACAAACGGACCTGATGAAGTTCTGATTTGGCGTAAATCCGGGAACCAAATGAACATGACCGGATTCTCTGACGTATTCCGATATGCCAAACCGACGGAGGTTACGCATGGACTGACTCTTCCTGTTGTGCCGCTCTGGCTCTTTGCCGTCCTTAAGATAATCGCCTATCTCGATCGTGAATCCCCGCGAGACCTTTCCGACCTCATCTATGTGCTGGAGCGTTATGAAACATCGGGAGAAGAGTCTCGCCGCTTTGAGGTCGCAAGTGGCGTTGATGGTGTGACGTATGAAACCTCGGGGGCGTATCTCCTGGGATGCGATGTTCGAGAAAATGCCTCAGATAAGGCCTTGGAATTGATCAAAGGATTTGTCGCTCCCATCACGGACGAGCATCACAAAGCGATCAATACAATTCTCCGAGAGGAAAACCTCCTGCAGTCTGAGGATCGAAGGCAGTCTGTGTATCGTTTAATCCAAGCCTTTCGAAAAGGATTAGCCTGAATGCGAACAAGAAGGGACATGCTACTTTTTCCAGAAGCTTCCACACACATAAGCCGCTGGCTGGATGCCCTCTTCGAATCCCTCCTCCCCCGCGCCGTCCGCGCCTCACCCTTGACTCCTCCCCGCGGCTGGCCTCGCCGGTTTTTTCCTCCGGTCCTTCACGCGCGGTGTTCACGCCCCTGCGCAGGGCCGGGCAGCTCGCGGCCCAAAAGCCGCCTTCACGCCCCCAACATCTCTGGACACGCTGCTCAGCCAGGAGTCGGCCAGAAGCATCTTGACAAGAACCGAGGAAAGAGCTACTAACAGGCACTTGTTGGGGCTCCTTGAGGGCGTGAGGGCCGCCCACGCCACAAGGCACGTCCTAGCACCTCACCGTAGTTATCGTTCACACACAGCAGCGAGACGCCGCAAAACAATGTAGCCTCACGCTGCGAACCTTGAGGAGGGAAAATGGCAAGAAAAATGAACAACACATTCATGAAACCTGTAAACCCGTCTCGTGATTTGGCAGAAGTGGTGGGAAGCAAAGCTCTTCCGCGAACAGAGGTGACCAAAAAGCTTTGGGCGTACATCAAAAGGCATAAGCTCCAGGATTCCAAAAACAGACGCAACATCAACGCTGACGACACATTGAGGAAAGTATTTGGCGGCAAGAGAACGGTCAATATGTTTGAGATGACCAAGCTCGTCAGCAAGCACCTGAAATAACCAGAACATTCCCCCTCGTTCGGCGCCTCAGTCAGAACGTTCGGGGCCCACGGGCCCCGTGCTGTCTTGCCGAGGCGCCGTGTCATGTCCAGGCGGGACCACCAGGCCGCTGAACGATACCGTGGTGCCACGCGATCATCGGCCGATTCCATCCCGAGCCACGATGATGGGACTCGCCCTCCTCCCCCGCGCCCTCAAAAGTGAGTTACGAACAAGCCTGGCAGGGGAACCCCGCCGCTTGATGCTCTCTGGACGCGAGGCTTGCGAAGCATCCTCTCAGTCGCCTCCTTTGAACGCATCCCGGTCGTATTCCTCGCCGACGTCATCATGTTCCTGGATTCCCAGAGCGCTGAGGAACGACACTCGCAAGGCTCGGACTTGCGTGAGGCTCCGGCGGTCAGCTTTTTCCGCTCCGGCCAGAAACCGGTCGCAGAGTTTCAGGCCTTGCTGAAAGTGTTCGGCGATCGGGTCTTCGGCGGCTTGCTGCCAGGTACTATAAATGAGGAATTCCTGGAAGGCGCGGGCGGTAGGGTAGTGCTCGCCGAGCGTCAGGAGCTGGCGGTACGCCTGCGCGGCTTCGTCCCCGGCGCTCGCAGAGAAGGCGGCCTCCCATTCGGCAGCCGATGCACCATCAGCGCCCAGCTCGTTGCGCGTCTGCGAGAGCTGGAATGCGGTGTGGGCGGCGACGGCTGGGTCGAACGAGAGATCCATTATCCCGTCTTTTACTCCCTTCCGCACACTTTCCGCAATTCCGTCTTCGCGCGTTGGAGTAGGCGCTTGTCTTTGGCACTGAGCCACCTGCGCTTAACAGACAAGTCTGGGTTCCCGCTCTTGACACCTCCCTTTGGACAGCCTAGCTTTGCTTCTGCTGACTGATTCCTCAGACCATCCATTGGTTCCTCTTCAAGATCTGGAGCGGATGGCCCTGTTGTCGGAGCGGAAGGAGCCGCGGGAGGTTCAGCGGGAGGGACTGGAGAGGAAAGGGCTGCTGCCAAAGGACAAACGCTTTCGTCATGAGTGAGCTGTGCCTCCACTCGATCTGACGTGCCCATCTTGTGGGACCGAACGGACCCAACGCCTGAATCTCCTGCGGCGGTTTTATGGTGACGGTGGTTTTGTTGGGCACGCGTTTCTCTCCGAAGGGCTTGAACGCCCTCACCAGCCGTGGGGATTTACGGCTGGCTTTCTTGTCGGGCTTCTCCTCGGTGCCATCTCGTATGTGATCCTTCCCGAGGCGTACCAGCTCTTCTCAGTACTGCCCCTGGTCCTGGGTTGGCTGGGCGTTGGGGTCAGGGCTCGGATGAAATACCATGACAAGCGGGCGAAGTGGGAGAGCGCCCTCGACCAGTACTTCATGTGCCTGCGATGTGGGGACGTCTTTCGCCCCCGCAAACAAAGGCCCGACGTTCCATGACTCAGAAGCTCTCCTCATCGCGTAAGAAGAAAAGGCGGGGTCAGGTCTGGCCATCACGCACCGGCTTGCCCGCGACAAAGCCAGCCTCGACATCTTCTGGTTCAAGGACGAGTCCCTCAAAGAGTCCGACAATCTCCACGGCGCGCTGGAACAGTTTGAGGCGATCCAAGCAGATTGAGCCGACACGTACATGCTGAACGCTGATGGAGATCCTCTTCGATGAATCTTCGCGCCGCCCTGATCTTCCTCGTCCTCGGATTCATCGGCCTGTTGATCGTGATGGGGACGGCCAGTTTCGTTCGGTGGCTGAAGATTTCCTACCCTCGGTCCTTCCGCTCGATTCTAGTTGTGCTCTGCCTCTTGATGGTGGGTGCCGGGGTCTGGGTCTACATGGAAGCGAAGGAGCGACCAGTGTTCCACGCGGGCGATCTCGTCACGCTCGAGGAGCCGGTGGTTGCCAGAGTCATCCCTGCAGGTCGCAGCGCGCCCGCGACAAGCTGTATTGTGGAGATTTACGAGCATCTCTCGGTGGTGGACGTTCAAACCGGAACCATGACGGCGCGCGTCGAGAGCAACAATCGATCCGGTCCGAGCTACTGTCCAATCGGCGCTGACGTGCACATCGAGCTGGCCTGGCTTCACCGCTATACTCTCACGCACCGGTAGTCCTGACCCCGATCCATCGCGACAACCCGACGACGCCCTTCCGGCCGCTGGACCACTCGCTTGACCGCCGTCGGTAAACGAGCCCTTTCGCTCCCTCGTCCCCCGCGCCTCCCGCAGAGCATTCTGACTGGACGGAAAAGCGTTGCCGTGCCAGGAGGCGGCGGTCGCCGGTCACCAGATCATTCGCGTCCGCGCCGTCTTCACCGCTCACACTCCGCTAGACATCGCGTGCTGTCTCGTGTAACGTTCTCCCGGCATTTCTCTCATCGCTTGTCTGCTCCATTGCCTTCACCCCCAGGTCGCCCGGGATAAGGAGGTCACCGTGTCCATCGAATTGGCGGTCGCAGTCGTGGCAGTTGTGGTCCTGTTAGTCGCCACCATCAAGATCGTCCCGGAATATCAGCGCATCGTCGTCCTCCGTCTGGGCAAAGTCCTCCCACGGCCGAAGGGGCCGGGCCTTGTTCTCATCATTCCGGTCATCGATCGGCCCATTTGGGTGGACCTCCGTGAGACGTATCTCGAGGTCCCGCACCAGACCTGCATCACGAAGGACAATGCGCCGATCTCCATCGACTTTCTCATCTATTCGAAAGTCCTCGACCCAACCTCCAGCGTGGTCCAGGTCCAAGACTTCGCCGGGGCTTCTCAGGGGATTGCCACCACGACTCTCCGGGCGGTTGTGGGTGACATCCCGCTCGATGATGTGTTGGCCAAGCGCGATCAGATCAACCACCTCTTACAAGCAAGAATGGACGAGGTGACCCAACGCTGGGGGGTGAAGATCACGACGGTTGAGATTCGGGAAATTACGCCGCCGAAAGAGGTCCAGGAAGCGATGACGCGTCAGATGTCCGCCGAGCGGAGCCGGCGGGCCACGGTCACCGAGGCAGAAGGGGCTAAGCAGGCGGCCGTGACGGTGGCCGAGGGTGATAAACAGGCGGCGATCCTGAAAGCTGAAGGGGACCGCCAGGCGGCGAGCTTGCGGGCGGAAGGGTTTGCTCTTGCCCTGAGAAAGATCTTTGAGGCGGCCAAGGAGGTGGACTCGAAAACCATGAGCCTGCAATACCTTGAGACCTTGAAGGTCATGGGTACCAGCCCCTCCACCAAATTCATCTTCCCGATGGAGTTCAGCTCTTTCCTGGCCGGCTTGTTGGGAGACAGTAAGAAGGCATTCGGTAAAGAGTGAACGTCAGCCGCCGGCTGCGGCCCTCTTCCACTCCCTCCTCCCCCGCGCCTTCCGCGGCGCATTCTTGTGATTCGCACCTCAGCCCAGTACGGGACAGGTAGACCGGAACTCAAGCCTGGGCTATAATAGCGGCAACAATAGCGAAGGTCATTCCATGACGCTCGTCATCGGCGAGAAAGAACTGAGCCAGTTGCCGGTCACCACTGATCCAGCCATTCTCAGTGGCACGCCCGTGTTCCGTGGTACGCGAGTACCAGTGGACGCCCTCATCAGCAACCTGGAAGCTGGCCTCACGTTAGACGAGTTTCTGGGAAACTTCCCCACCGTTAGACGCGAGCAGGCTTTGCAGGTCCTTGAGTTCTCCAAAGCGACGCTCCTGAAGCTCGGCAAGACCGCTTGAGAATCCTGCTCGACGAATCCGCCCCGCGAGTGATCAAGACTCGCCTTCCCAAATTCGCGATCTCCACGGTGCAGGAGATGGGCTGGACAGGGCTGAAAAACGGAGAGTTGCTGGACTTGGCCGAACAGCAGTTCGATGTGTTCATCACGGCTGATCAACAGCTTCGCTATCAACAGAACCTGACCGGCAGGCGTCTCGCAGGGCTCGCCTTGCCCAGCAATCAGGTGCCTGCCGTGACAGAGCTTCTGCCCGCCATCGAGCGGGCCCTCAACTCAATTCAACCTGGAACCTTTGTTGACATTCCGCTTTCTTCAGGGGGCTGACCTCTCTAGTGACCGCATCCGGTTGAATGGAATTGTTTCTTCCCCTCCTTCCCCGCGCCTTCCCCATGTGTGATTCTCTCGTCACGTCAGCTGGCTTACCGCCCAAGACCTCCCCGACTTCACGACGTGCGCGCGGTGGGCTGTCCATGCCAGGGCAGCAGGGAATAAGTTGACCCCGATCCATCGTTACAACCCGATTCGGGTCTGCCCACTGCCTGGATAGGGGACTCAACTGCCTGGCGGGCTTGGTTGAGGGACTTGACCATGTCCACGAGTCGCGCTCGCCCTTCCTCGGAGATTTCGGTGAACCGTACACCCATTCCGGGAGAGAACCTGTATTGGTCGGCTTTCGGGCAAACCCACGCGACGGTCCCCTTCGCTCCCAGCCATTCAGAGGGATAGTCAGGGAGCGCAACCTCCATCATCAGTTTGGTCCCGACCGGAAGCGGGTCGTTGCTTTCAATAAAAAGCCCTTCATCCCCACCCCCTGAAGGCCGGCTCTCGAACCAGTGACCGTCAGGCGTACGGTAGCGGACATTCAGAACGAGGAAGTCCATCAACTCAGTGCGCAGACCCTCTGGTTGATTCTGGGCGCGTAAGCCCAGGATCAGGTCAATCACAGATCCCCAGGGCACGGTGCCCATTTGCGCGCCCCCCACGCCGAGCAGCCGAATGGTTTCACGCTCGTGGTCCAGCTCCAGCAATTTTCCCTTATGTGCCTTGGTGGCAGTGACTGGCAGCTTCATCAGGTCCTCCGTTACTGAGTGGAACTGATTCCCAACTCCCTGACCAGGTCCTGGAGACGTTCTTGCTCGGGGGGCGCAGGGAGAGAAAGCCCACACCGAACTCTCGGCCCGTTGTCCACGACTGAACTCGCGGTGCAGAGGATGGGCTCACACCAGAGACAAACAACATCACTTGCTAGCAGTCGCAACGTCATGAACACCACCAGCGCATCAAACTGTACCTAATGATAATCACCACGCACAAAACTGTACCTAAGTGTCAATCCGTTCAATGCCACAAGTGAGGTATCCCCCCCTCAAAAGAGGTACTCGTAGAGGAAGTCCAGCGCGACCATTTTCAAGGGGGCTCGCTCAAGGACTAAGATCTTCTCTTGTACCTTGAACTAGGATTTTGGCGAGGAGGATAGCAATTGAGAGGTTGAGAGGCTTGCGCTCATGAGGGAGTTACCCTGGTCCCGGTTCCACTCCCGATTTTTGTCCTGATTCAGAATCTAACTCGGTCGCAATTGGGCGCAAGAAAACTGGCCTAAGGCCTTGTTTTCATTGCTTCGGCGTAGTAGTCCTTCGCTGTTGATCGTCATTGGTCGCAGAGTCCTCGGGCGCTCTGCAAAACTGCGACGCAACAGTGCGCGCGGTGGGCTGTCCATGCCAGGGCAGCAGGAAGTAAGCCGCTGGGCAACCCCCTCGACTGCCGCCGCTAGGCGATCGCGTCCCCTCCCTCCTCCCCCCGCGCCTTCCGCGGGGAATTGTGAGGTCTCTGTCCGGACTAGATATTCCCGCCGCCGAACTCGGTGCGCTGCTTCCTCTCTCCTGACAGAGGGGGCGTCCCATGCTGCCTCCACGGGTTGCTCGTTGCCCGTGCCCGTTTCTCTCACTCTGGGTGCGCCTGAGTATAGAAAAGAAGACCCTGGAGAGAGAAAAGGGGAGAGGAATAGCTCAAGCCAAGGATGTGTTACGATGGGCTTTGAGGGAGGGTGACTCTGTGAAGTCCATTCTGTGTATCTGCACGGGGAACGTCTTTCGGAGCCTGGCCGCGGAGTACGCCTTGAAGGCCTGGCTCGGGCCGGACTCGGGTTACGTCGTCGGTTCGGCCGGCATCGAAGCGCTTCCCCAGCCGGTGCATCCGCTCGTCAGGGACTGCTTGCTGGAGAAAGGGGTCGACCCTTCGCCTCATGTGCCACGGAAACTCACACAGGAACTCCTTCATGGAGCCGATATTCCCGTCGCGATGGGCTTGGACCATAAGGAGTTTATCCGCCGGCATTTTCACCGGGAGGTGCTTCTGTTCAACCAGATTTGCTATCAAAAGGAAGAACCCATTCTTGACGTTCACGAAGCGATGCCGAACTGGCCCGTCAGCCCAGAGGCGGCACGCAGCTATGTCGTCTCCGTCATTGACTATATCTGGAACGCCATGCCTGCCTTTCTCGCCAGGATTCCCCACTTATAGTTCCTGAGTAGCCGCTTTTTTGAGTGGCTCCAGCAGCTTCTCATGCACCTTGAGATTGCCGCGGCCCACGCCTACTTCGATGTCAGGTTTCGTGAGGCCGTGGAAGTCGCTCCCACCGGTAACAAGCAGATTCAGAC
>JBOHOI010000054.1:0-14263 GCA_050731155.1 Nitrospiraceae bacterium
ATCGTCTCCATTGCCCAGACATTCGATCACTTGACCACAGACCACCCCACCCCGCAAGCACTGCCGATCGATGCGGCCATTCGGCAGATCACCCTCCAAGCAGAGACCCGCTTTGATCCCATGCTCACCGATGTGTTCGCGCGCGTCATGAACGAGTGTAAAGCCTCTCTCCCGGCGCTGGCGATGTCCGCGAGGCCGATGCCTATCCCCGATCTCTGAGCAGGGTACAACCTTCCTCAACGATCTCGGTACGCCTCTCCGATCATCTCGGCCGCTGTCTGGCGAACGGCTTTGGTAATCGTCAGCCCTCCCAACATCCTGGCAATTTCTTCCTGACGTCCAGCCTGATCGAGCTGTCTCACGCGGGTCACGGTTCTTTTTTGTCTGACCACTTTCTCAACGACGAAATGGGTCTCGGCCTGGGATGCGATCTGTGGCAGATGCGTAATACAGAAGACCTGGTGATAGTCCGCCAACTCCCGGAGCCGTCGTCCCATCACCGCAGCAACCGCCCCGCCCACTCCTGAATCCACCTCATCAAAAATCAGTACCGGCACGCGATCAGCATCGGCCAGGACCGTCTTCATCGCCAACATCACCCGGGACAGTTCTCCGCCTGAGGCCACGCGGGCGAGCGGCAACAGCGGCTCTCCCTGGTTGGCTGAGAGGAGATATTCAACGTGGTCGTGACCTGTCGGTCCGAGAGCAGACTCGCTTCGCTCCGGATGGACTTGGATCTGGAATCGGGTCTGGTCCATTCGGAGCGAAGCCAGTTCCTGCTTGACCCGGCTCTCCATTTGTTGCGCAACCCTGGCACGACTCTCGGAAAGCTGCTCGGCCAAGGCTTCCACACTGGTCGAGTGCTCGGCAACAGACTTCCGCAGCTCGGCCAGCCTGGTTTCGCTTGAAGCGATCTCCTCGAGTTGCCTTTTCAACTCACGAAGCCGGGAGTGCAGCGAGTCTACGCTGCCTCCATACTTCTTCTTGAGCCGTTGGATCCGATCCAGCCGCTCTTCAACCTGGGCCAGCCGGCCAGGGTCTTGGTCAAGACTCTCCCGGTAGTCACGGAGCCGCTGCGACAGTTCGCGCAACGGCACGGTCGCACCGTCACTGAGCGACACCCAGTCCTCTGTGTCAGCATCGATGGCTCCAATTTCCTTCAGTCGGTCACGGACCACACCCAAGCTCCCCAGCACTGACGCATCGCCGCTGTACAGCAGCTCGTAGGCGCCCTGGGTCAGTTCGCTGAGCCGATAGGCATGAGCGAGCCGGTGGCGCTCGAGCATCAGCGAATCCTCTTCTCCGGGCTGCACGTTCGCGTCCTCCAGCTCGCGATACTGAAACGTGAGGAACTCATCACGCTGGTTCTGCTCCGCCACCGTCCGCACAGCCTCGTCCAGTTCTCGCTTGCTCGCCTGCCACTGTTCATACTCCCGCGCATACTCATCGCGCAACGCTCTGAGATGCCCGACCGCATCCAGCGCATCCAGTTGGGCTTGCGTGGAGAGCAACGATTGCTGCTCATGCTGGCCGTGGATGTCGATCAGCGTCCCAGCCAGGCTCTGGATCACATGGAGAGGAGTGAGATTCGCGTTCAGGTATAAACGGCTCCGGCCGGTGCGTGACAGAACACGACGAACGATCAGCTCCGTCTCGTGGGCGCCCAGCACTCCCTCGTTCCGAAGGCCATCGGTCAGGGAACCGCTCGGGGGAAGGGAGAAGGCCGCCTCGAGCACCGCCTCGTCGGCATCCGAACGGATCTGCTCTGCAGACGCCCGCCCTCCAACCAGCAGCGCGATGGCATCAACAAGGATGGATTTGCCGGCTCCCGTCTCACCGGTCAGGACATGGAAGCCGCGCGAGAACTCAAGAATGAGACGGTCGATGACCGCAAAGTTGGAGATGCGCAGCTCGGTGAGCATACGCGCCGGTTATGACGTGGAGATGTTCACGCTGTTGCAGAAGATTGCGCAAGCAGAGAATCAATGACTTCCTTGAACTGCCGCTTAGGTCTGGCGCCAACCAGCTTTTCGACAGGTCGGCCGTCCTTGAAAAACAGGATCGTGGGAATGCTCATCACCTGATAGCGGCCGGCAATTTCAGGGTTCTCGTCCGTGTTGAGTTTCATGACCAGGAGTTTACCCGCATATTCGCTCGCCAATTCCTCGACGATCGGGGCGACCATTTGGCAGGGGCCGCACCACACAGCCCAGAAGTCCACCATGACCAACCCCGGCGCCTTCATGACTTCGGCGTCCCAACTCCCTTCGTCCACTTTCATCGCCTGTGCTGCCACTGGATCGCCTCCATACTGTGAACCAACAGGCCTCTATCTCCTCAAAGCCGCGTCATCCTATCTTACCCAGCGTGAGAGTGTCAACCTGACGCGCGCCGCCAGGAATCGTTCCCCACCCTCATGCTCAGAGCCCTTGGGACATGTCAGGCGAACCTCGATGGACCGCGCCGAGCGTCTTGAGGAACCCGATCAGATTATCCAGATCCGTGGCGGTCAGTCCAGTCCAACGGGGCATCTCAGGATGGAGGTTGTTCCCGCCGGAATCGACGCCGGCTACGATAGCCGCCTTGATGGTCTCCTCGTTATAGGCCGGGCGCTTCCGCCCATTGTGCTCGTTGCCGCGAGGGTCGGTCAAAAACGAAAAGGTAATGTTCGGGACCGGAACACCGTGCATCGCGCCGCCACGTCCATCCGGACCGTGACACAGCGCGCAACCGACCCCTGTCATCCCGTGGCTATTCTGGACCACCCGGCCTTGCGCCGTGACACCGGACATGTAAATACGCTGCCCGTTCTCCAAATGAGACACCCGCCATGGGCCAGGTTCCTGTGAAGTCCCTCTTGTCGCGACCGACAGAAGAACGAGGAGGCCAGTGCTCGCGAGCAACACACGCTGCAGTTCCATGGTACACCTGCCTCTCTGATGAGGACCTCAGCCCGTCCCTCGTCTAGGTCTCACCATCCCCAGCCGGCCGGAACGCCCGACCACCAACTGTCAGGTCGAGCCTTGCGCCACGCGGTTTGCTGCTGCCACAGGCGCGCGACGGTTTTTTCATCCAGCTTGGCCGCCATGGCTGCGCTGACATCCGACTGTTTCTGGACCGCGCCCTGAATAATTTCCTTCGCGATCCGAGCGAGGACATCCGGTGGATCGACCAAGTCTTCGACTCCCCTCGCAGCCAAGTTCAAATACAATTGTTCCACCGCCACCCACCGATCCGTCTTCGAGAGGTGCTCTAGATAGCCGTCAATAGCCTGATAGATATAGGTGAGATAGACATAGCTTTCGGCGGACGGGGCTTCGTCCACCTCGCGTAGACAGGCCTCCAGCGCCCTCCGGTAATCCCCGGCCGCGAGAAAAATCTTGGCTCGCATGAGGTGATCGCGCGATTGTGCGGCCGAAGCATGAGCGAGATTCGTCGTCAGCGCGAGTGGCAGAGCGAGGAGCAGCACGAGGAGGACGGCGGCCGCAAGCCCGTGCATAAAGCGGTGGAGCGGGATGAGACTGCTCATCGGTCACCTCCAAGGGTCAGTCATGAATCGCGCCCCCTCAGCGATGTCACGGCTTGACCGGACCAGGCGGTGTTTCAGACACAGGCGGGCGCCTCCCATAGGGGCCGCCGGGAGCGGGCCACGGCAAGCCACGTTCTCCGATCAACAAGGGCTCGAGGATAGACCGCATCACCGCTGTGCCAAAGTTCTCGGTCCAGCCGACGCCGGTCAAGCTGACCATGAAGTTATACTGCACTCGGTCCGGGAACTGGAGATAATAGATCCCCAGCGACCAGCATTTGCAAGGGTTTTGATAGAGGCCCACCAGATCCCACTCCGGGCTCTTGCCGTCTTTGACGTCGTAGTAGGTTTTGGCACCGAGTGTCCAGCCCAAAGGGGTCCTCACTGCCGCCGAGGCCGTGACGTACTGGATCTCCTGAGTCGGGGCAAACACGTCGCCGAAGGAAATCGGGTTCCAGATATCGCCACGCCGAACTCGGTTCCCATCCCGCGTGTACCGCTGCCCCACTTCCACATACCACCGATTTTGCGCCTGGAATCGAAGGTCCGTATTGAACTGGCTGAACGTTCCGCGGTAAGGGTCAAAAAACGTGTCAATGGTGAGGTAGGACCTGACCGGAATGAGCTGGCTGCTGCGTTTCGCCCCAGTCACGTCCACCTGACTCGCGCCAGTCGGAAGCGAGGGGCTCGGATTCCCAATCACCGCGCGAGTCCAGATGTCGGAAAACTTCCGGCCTTGGACAGGAGTCGTGGCAGGCTGCAGGGGCTGGGTCGCCGTGCCGACAAAAGGCGTTGTCGCAAAGAAATCTCTAGCCTGAGTTTGAACGCTCCCGGGGTGATAGCTCTGAGCCAACGTGAGATCCAGCCAGTTACTCGTCCCTCGGGACCCCATCTCCAACAGCCGGCTTCGGATAGAGTAGGTCACCAGGTTTTTCTTGGGCAGATCATCCCGATCATCAACCTGCACGATCTTCGACTGATCGGTCGGAGGGACGTATTCATAGATCACGTCCGGCTCGATGGTATGGAGCAGGCTTGCGCCTTCCCCAAGGCTAAATCGTCGCGTCAGACGCGAGGTGGCGTCCAGACTGGCCCAGAAGGTCTCACGGTGCACCACATCCTGGGTTGTGACTCCCCTTGTGTAAAAGACTCCGCGCGGTCGCACTTGCGGAGTCACAGCGATGACATGCCCGATGTTCAGCGCATCCGTCGAGAGGGCGGGCATCACGTCCGCCCGGCTATGCCTGAATCCCTCGTCCCGGTAGAAGTTGGCAATGGCGTTCTCCATGCCCAGCAAGACAGGACCGCGGAACGGAGCGGCGTTCACCAGGTTGTGCCCGATTTCCGGAAGTCGCTGGAAGGTATCTTCGCCGCCCACTCCCAAGGGTTGGAGGTACTGTCCCAACAGGTAGAGATTCCCGTGAGTGAATCGCTGCCGGATATCCAGGTTTGACTCGCCACTGGGAAGAGCACGCGAGGCTCCGGAATTGCTGAGTTGCTGCAGATAGTCCGGGTCCGAGACGAGAAACGCCTGCGCCCGGATCAGCAGATCCGGATTCACCTGCTGCGTATGTGAACCGCTCACCATGCCCCGAGTGCGTTTGGCATCAGCGCTGGTTGGCTCCACCCCCGATACGTTGGGCAACTCCTGTTGTAGGAGAAAGCTGAGCAGCCATTGTCCCTTGGACTTCCGGTCCAGAACATATCGATATTCCAGATCGCCGCCATACCCGAGATCACTCTTATAATCCGGCGTAATGGTCAGGTCCTGACTTGGACTGAAGGCCCAAAAATAGCTCTGCCGGTACAGCATCCCGAAGCGGTTGTCATACCCCGCGTTGGGGACCAGAAAGCCGCTTTTCCGGGTGGTCTGGATCGGATAGGTGAAGGTTGGGAGCGGAATGAGCGGAACATCGTTCACGCAGAACCAAGCATCCTTGAGGAACAAGCTTTCACCCACATTGAGATCCATATCCTTGAACCGGAATCGCCACGCCGGGATCTGGCCTTCCCTTGCGTCGCAGTTAGTGAACGTGCCGTCCTTGATCCGATAGTGGTCCTCGGAAAACCGTTGGAGGAGGCGACCGGTCACCAGGGTGTTGGAGAGCTTGTTGTACAACCTGCCGTCAGTGATCACTCCCGCCTCCGTATTGACATCCAGCTCTAGCTGCTCCGACCAGAGCTCCGAAGTCCCGTCCAACAGATGCACCCGGCCGGTTGCGATCAGGGTTCCGGGGAGTACTTGGAGCGTGACGTGATCCGCGGTGAGCTTCATCGGACCCTGGACAATCACCACCGATCCATCAGCCTCATAGGCCTCCGTTTCTTTGTGGTACTCGATGCGATCGCCGGTAATCTCAAGCGGTTGGGCGGAAGGCGGCGTGGCCGTCACGACCGTTTGGGAGCTGCTTTGAGCCGGGAAGGCCGGCGGAGGAGCGGCGGTCAGAACGGAGAGACAGACAAGGCAGGAGGAGCCAAGCACCGACCAGGGGCGATGACCCATGTCAACCCCTGATGGGAGACAGCCCACACCCGCGCAGGAGGGCTTTGACTTCACCCACCAGCATCAGAGACCCGGTGACGCAGATCAGATCCTCGGGAGAGGCCAACCGCCTGGCAAGCGCAAGAGCATCGGCTGGATGTGGAGCTACCTGCGCGGAATCCGAGCGTTCCCCAAGAGAAGCGCATAATTCCTCGACTGTCGCCGCGCGGGCCATGTTGGCCTGCGTGACAATCACTTCGTCAACCGTCGGCAGGAAGGCTCGGAAAAATCCCTCCCGGTCCTTATCGCACATCATCCCAATGACCAACAGAATGCGCGAGCCGGAATGATCCCGGCGATAGGCCGCCAGATGCGAGGCTACCACCTCCGCTGCCGCTGGATTGTGCGCTCCATCCAGCAGGAGCATCGGGCGGTGCTCCACAACCTCAAGCCGTCCCTCCCAGCAGAGCGACCGAAGTCCCGCGCGGACCGACTCTTCAGAGACCCGGATTCCCTTTGCTACCGCCAACTCCAACAGAGCGAGCGAGCAGGCGACGTTGTCGAGCTGATGGGCTCCGTCAAGGGGGCAGAACAGATTCGCGTAGGACCAGTTGAGTCCCTCGTACCGAAAACACTTTCGATCCCCTTGGATCCGAAAATCCACGTTGAACCGATAGAGTGGAGCGGATTGTTCCGAAGCCGTCCGTTCGATCACCTCAGCAGCGTCAGGACCCAGCCGCCCCGCCACCACCGGCACATCTCGCTTGATGATCCCGGCCTTCTCGAACGCAATCGCGCCAACCGTGTGCCCGAGGTATGCTTCATGGTCCAACGCCACGTTCGTAATCGCCGACACCAAGGGAACCACGACATTCGTGGCGTCAAAGCGTCCACCCATGCCCACCTCCAGCACCGCGATCTCGACCTGCGAGTCCGCAAAGAATTGCAACGCCAGAGCAGTGGTGAACTCGAAAAAGGTCGGACTCAGCGACAACCCTGCGGCGTCTTGCAATCGTTCCGTCAGCTCAGCGACACAGTCCTCCGGGATCGGATCATCGTTCACACGGATACGTTCGCGGAAATCCACGAGGTGAGGAGACGTGTAGAGCCCCACCCGGTACCCGGCGGCCCGAAGGATGGCCGCTGTCATTGCCGCAGTGGACCCCTTCCCGTTTGTTCCGCCGATATGGAGCGTGTGATACCGGTCCTGCGGCCTGTCCAGTCTCGCCAGCATCCCCTTGATCGTCTCAAGGCCCAGCTTGATCCCATGCTTCTGGAGACCGTACAGGAACTCGAGTGACGAGGAGTATGAGATGCTCATAGGATCGGCGTGAAGAGAAGCGGCGCTAGAAATGTCTCAGGAGTGTGCTCAACGATTCCTTGAGCTGCTTTCGCTCCAGGATCATATCAATCATGCCATGTTCCAACAGGAATTCAGCCCGCTGGAATTCATCGGGCAGTTGCTGTTTGATCGTCTGCTCGATGACGCGAGGACCGGCGAAGCCGATCAGGGCCTTCGGCTCCGCAATAATGACATCCCCCAGCATAGCGACGCTGGCCGTCACTCCGCCAAATGTCGGATCGGCTAAAATGGAAATGAACGGAAGGCGCGCTTCACTCAACTTCGCCACCGCCGCTGAGGTCTTGGCCATCTGCATGAGCGAAAGAATCCCTTCCTGCATCCGCGCCCCGCCCGAAGTCGTGACCAGCACCAACGGAACCCGGGCAGCCACCGCGCGATCCACCGCTCGGCAGATTTTTTCTCCCACCACCGACCCCATGCTGCCACCCATGAAGCTGAAATCAAAGACGCCAAGCACCACCTTGCGCCCGTTGATGACTCCCTCCCCGATGACGATCGCGTCCTTCCGCCGAGTCTTCTCTTGCTGGGACTTCAGCCGGTCTCGGTAAGAGCGGGTGTCGTGGAACTGCAGCGGGTCCTGAGGCTCGACCTCAGAGTCCCACTCCTTAAAGGTGCCCAAATCCACGAGCATTGAGATGCGTTCCGACACTGAAATGGGGAAATGGTAGTCGCACTTGGGACACACTTTATTATTGCGGTCCACTTCCTTGCGATAGATAATCTCGCGGCAGTGGTTGCACTTCAGCCACATGCCCTCGACGGCTTTAGGCCGCTTGAGGCCTTCAGCCTCGGGCGATTTGTCTTTTTTGAACCAGGCCATACCGTCTCCGACTAACGATGAATGCGGAAGTCTGAATGATGAATGGCGATCATTCCACCTTCCACGTTCAGCATTCTGCATTCAGCTATATGACGATTTCCTGCCCCTCCTCCAACACCGTGAGGTTCGGGATCTTGAGTTGGGCCAGTTCCCGCCGGATCTGCTCGCGGAACCGCGGCTTCAGATGGTACACATAGACCGGCAGATCCGGGCGCCCGATTTTCCGAAACTCGCGAGCGAATAACGAAGGCGTCAGGTGCTTGCTGACCCGCGCCAGCTCCGCCATGGCATCAGGGAACGAGGTCTCAATCAGCGCCGCCTTGAGCGTCGGCGTGTGCGCCGCCCTCTTCCAAATCTCCTCCGTCTCATAGGTATCCCCGCTGTACAGGAGCGTCGCATCATCCTCCCGAATGAAAAAGCCGACGGTCGGAACCTGATGGTTCACCGGGATGGCGGTCACCCGTAACCCCGTCACATCCTGCTCCTTCCCGACCTCCAGCGGCCGGCAGACAAAGGTGGGGTGCTTCGGGTCAGGCAACTGAAAAAAGTCCGGATAGACCTCCCCGTTAAAGACATACGCCTGAAGCCCCTTCAGCACCTCCGGGATGCTGGTCAGCACCACAGGCTCGACAACCTCGTCCACCAGGTTGTCCGCGAGAGTCGGAAGACCCTGAATGTGATCGAAATGGAGATGGGAGAGCAGGACATGTCGAATCCGCTTCTGCTCAGCCAGTCGGAGCGTGGGCCCGACGGTCCCCGCGTCTACCAGCACGGTCTCGTTGATCAAGAATCCGCACGTCCGGCACTGATGCGGGCCAAGGCCCCCATCCACAAGTTGGTCGGACCCATGACACCCCAGCACGCGGATCTTCACAGGAAAGCCTCTCGGCTAGGGATGAGATTCGTACGCCGACTCTGGCGAGCCATGACTGAGGGCGCAGAATACCACAGCTTGCTCCACTTCGCACTGAGAATCGCGTAATCGTATCGGTAGCGAGCGACACTGAAGCGACCGGATCATTTCTGCGTGAAGAAGGCGGTGAAGAGGAATCGCTGTCGCCACGTGAAGCGCGTTAGAAAAGGCTCTCTCCCAAGCCGATGCGAGCCATCATGGCCAGCCCGAGTCCAATACTGCCCAGACTCGCGAGGCCCTGCACGGTCATCTGCGCACGGCGCCCGAAGGAGGCAGAGAGCACCAAGGGAAGACTGATCACCAGGCCCAGCAGCATCATGCCCAGAATCGAGCCGACGCCAAAGACCAGGATGTACGCCACGCCCGCCCAGAAAGTCCGGACCGTGGAGAGCACCATGAGCATCAAGGCGGCGGAACCGGCCAGCCCGTGAACCATCCCGACACACAGAGGCTGCAGGGAGCTGCGCAGCCAGTGCCCATGCGTATGGTCCGAGCGGATCTGATGGCTATGGAGGTGGAGATGCCGTTCCCCGTCGTGTTCGTGCGCGTGAAGATGCCAGCTTTCGCGGACGATCGTCAGCGCCAACGACGCGCCCAGCACGACCAACATCAACCCCACGCCGAACTCGAATATCTGTGCCACCCTCTCCGGAATGGTAATTTTGAGGGCGATCACCGCAAGCCCCACGAGCAGCAGGACAGCCGTGTGACCGAACCCCCACCAAAAACCGATGAACCCGGAGGCGCGAAGGTTCGGACGGCGGGACAGGATCGCGGACACGGCCACGATGTGATCGGCGTCCAGGGCATGCCGGGCGCCCAACACGAATCCCACGCCTAAGACTGTGATGAACTGAGCATCAGGCATCGAGTGCAGCGGAGAGCCGGCTGATGACTCTGCGATCAGGCATCAGTACGATGCATGAGGGAGACACCTCATCCCCCTCTGGTGTGCATTTCAAGACGGGGGTCCTCACGGAGTCGTTCGATGCCAATCAACTGTTCCTCTCTGACACCGAACTGCTCAAGCTCTTTTCGCTCCTCGGCCCCACGATCCCGGCGACCCTGCCATACGGAGCGGAGACGGGACTTGATCTCGGCCTGAGAGGCGCCGGCGCGGAGCGGTTGTCGCAAATCAGTCCCGTCCTTGGCGTAGAGGCACAGATACCACATGCCATCGGCGGTCAGCCGGCTCCGGTCGCAGGTGGAACAGAACGGGGTCGTGGTCGAGGGAATGATGCCGAACGTCATTCCATCCGGCAGGGCGAACCGCTGCGCCGGCGCGGAGCTTTCTTCACGAATCGGCTCAATGCGTCCGTAGTGCCGGCCCAGCGCCTCAAGTATCGCCGCGCGGGAGAGCACTTTGTCCATGGACCAGTCCGTCGCCCCTCCCACGTCCATATACTCGATAAAACGCACCTCGGCGCCCACGCGCTTGCCGTACTCGATCAGATTCACGAGTTCATCATCGTTGAACCCGCGCATGGCCACGGTATCGAGTTTCAAGCCTTTGAACCCGACCCGCACCGCCGCGTCGATCCCTTCGAGCACATGCTCGTGTCCGTCCCGTTTCGTCAAGGCCTTGAACCGATCAGGCCGCAGCGTGTCCAGACTCACGGTGAGGCGGTGCAGTCCGGCATCGTAGAACGATTGAGCATGCTCGGCCAGCAGGATGCCGTTGGTCGTGAGCGCGAGGTCCTTGATCCGAAGATTCTGCCGCAGCATCCTGATCAACGTGGGCAGATCCCGGCGCAGCAGCGGCTCGCCGCCGGTCAGGCGGACCTTGTCCACCCCGAGTTCCGTGAAGAAGCCGGTCAGGGCGGTCATTTCCTCAAACGTGAGCAGGGTCTCGCGGGGCAGCCAGGCATACTCCTCCTCCGGCATACAGTACTTGCAGCGCAAGTTGCACCGGTCCGTGACGGAGAGGCGCAGGCTCCGGAGGGGCCGACCGAACGTGTCAGCGACCTGCGGGGTCGCGCTCTCGAGCGGCATCGGACTCATGGATGTTCCTCAACCCAGACTTCCCCTTCGGGCGTCTGTTCCGACTTCCAGATCGGAGTAATCTGCTTCAGCTCATCGATGCACCACTTGCAGGCCCGGAACGCATCCGCCCGATGCTCGGCGCCGACCACGATCAGGACGATGTTCTCGCCGATCTGAATCTCGCCGTACCGGTGGAGGATCAGGACTTCGAGGACGTCAAACTCCTTCAACGCGCGCTCGCGGATCTCCCGCAGCTTCTTCTGCGCCATGCCCTCGTAATATTCGAAGGTGATCGCGCTGACGTCGTGCCCCCTGGAATGGTCGCGCGCCGTGCCGAGGAAGATCGCAATGCCGCCGATGCGGGTCGAACGCTGGCGGACCCGGTCAATCTCGACATCCACGGAAAAGTTCTCCCGCTGGACCCGGACCAGCATCGCGTCATCCGCACCGCCCGCAAACGGCGGAAGAAGCGCTACCTCATCGCCATCCTTGATCTCGGTGTCTTCGTGCGCGATCTCGTGGTTGACCGACACCAGGACCTTTTTCTTGTGGATCAACTCGCCGATCTGGGGATGTTTCGCCTCCAGGAGAGCCACAAGGTCCTTGACCCGCCGGCCCCCGTTGAGGACGAAGGAGAGGTCGGTCTGGTTATTGGCGAGCGTTTTCAGCAGGCCGAAGAGTTTAATGGTGATCATTCATCAATTCGCAATCATCATTCAGCATTTCTGCTGTACGTCCCCGACTTGCCTCCGGACTTGGACAGCAGATAAATATCGCTGAAACTGATCCCCTTATCCACCGCCTTACACATGTCATAGATCGTCAAGGCCGCCACCGACACCGCGGTCATCGCTTCCATCTCAACGCCGGTCTGACCAGTCGTCTTGACCGTTGCGGTGATGGTGATCGAACAGCGGGCGTGCCGATCCGGTTGAGGCTCTTCCTTGAAGCCGACATCTACGCTGGTGAGCAGGAGGGGGTGACACATCGGGATCAGGTCGGGGGTCCGTTTGGCGCCCATCACGCCCGCGACCTGCGCCACGGCCAGGACGTCGCCCTTCGCAATCTTCCCCCGTTGGATCTTCTCCAGGGTCTCCGGCATCATGAACACGCGTGCCTGGGCGGTGGCGACCCGCTCGGTCGAGTCCTTCTTCGTGACGTCAACCATCCGTGCGCGTCCCGACTCATTAAAGTGCGTGAAACTAGCCATTTTCCTTGGTGAATCGCTGTGTTTTGCAGGGTCTTGGCATGATTATAGGAGGCGCTCGGAACCGGAGTCAAGTGGGAAAGCGGAACGCCGACGAGGAGACAAATCGCGTCTTGACAGGTCTCAACAGGATCAACGAGAATGGCCCGCATGGCCAGCCACCTCATCATTGAAGATCTGGAATTTCAAGGGCATTGCGGCGTCACGCCAGCGGAACGACAGGTCGCGCAGCCGATTGCCGTGGATATGGAGCTCGATTACCCCGTTGAGCCCGCAGCCACAACCGATGATATCGGCAATGCCGTGGACTATGCCCGAGTCTCTGAGCGAGTGACTGACGTGGCCACGCGCGAAGAATTTTCCCTGATAGAAACCCTCGCGGATCGCCTAACCAACATGGTGTTCGCGGAATTTCCGGTGAACCGGGTGCGGCTCTGGGTCAGGAAAATCGCCCCGCCCCTCAAACAGGTGCGCGGCTCAGTCGGCGTGCGACTGGACCGGCTCCGGCCTCCCCACCTCATGGAGATGGCCCCAGCACGGTTTCTCACCGAGCAGCTCCATCGCCTTCCCAAGGGAAGAGTGCTCGATGTCGCGGCCGGCTCCGGTCGGAACGCCCTGTACTTGGCTACCCAGGGCTACCAGGTCGAAGCCGTTGACCGAGATAAGCAGGCGCTTGCCATCCTGGACGTCACCGCCCGGCAGCGGCACCTCGCGAACCTGGCGGTGCGACAGGTCGAGCTCGAAGGAAACCCGGATCTGCCTCCGGACATTCCCAAGGCACGGTACGACACCATCCTGGTGTTCTTTTATCTGTACCGCCCGCTCTTCACCGCCCTGCTGGAAGCCCTCAAGCCCGGCGGCGTGCTGATCTATGAGACCTTCTTGATTGACAATCACCTCCGTCGCCAACACCCGCGGCGTTGGGAGTTCTGCCTGGCGCACAACGAACTCTTGCGCCTCACGTCCGGGCTGCGCGTACTGCACTATGACGAAGGAGAGCATGAGGGAGGACCGGACGGCGGACCAGCATTCACGGCCCGGCTGGTCGCACAGAAGCCCGCCAGGCGAGAACAGCCACATGAGCCGGATTGACCTCCACCTCCACACGACCTACTCGGACGGCAGTCTTTCTCCCGCAGAGGTGCTGGGCTTGGCCCACAAGGCCGGAGTCAGCGCCCTCGCCATCACCGACCACGACATCGTGGCCGGCATTCCGGAGGCCATCGAAACCGGCGCGTGCCTGGGCATCGAGGTGATTCCCGGCATCGAGATCAGCTCACGGTATGGAGAGAGCGAGCTGCACATACTCGGGTACTTCCTGGATTGGAAAGACTCTGAGTTGAGCAGCCGCCTGGCGCAGCTCCGAGCCAGCCGTCACCGGCGGAACCCACGGATCATTGAAAAGCTGAACGAGCTGGGGCTGGACCTCACCTATGACGAGGTCAAGGCCCTCGCCGGCACCGAGTCAGTCGGCCGTCCACATATCGCTCGCGTGCTGATGGAAAAGGGGTACGTCCAGTCCGCGAAGGAAGCCTTCGACCGCTACCTGGCCCAGGGAGCGGCAGCCTATGTGCCACGGGAGCTGCCGGAGCCGGCCGAGGCCATTGCCTGGATCAGAGCGGCACACGGCATTCCCGTCCTCGCCCATCCCACCTGGGTCAATGAGTCGGCAGAAGGGCTCTACAAGCTCTGTGACAAACTCAAAGCTGAAGGCTTAGGCGGGATCGAAGTCCACTACAGCACCCACAAGCCGCAGCAGACATCAGAATTCCTGAGCCTCGCGAAGCGTCTGAATCTGCTTGTTACCGGTGGGAGCGACTTCCACGGCCTCACGAAACCGGACATCGAAGTAGGCGTGGGCCGCGGCAATCTCAAGGTGCATGAGAAGCTGCTGGAGCCACTCAAAAAAGCGGCTACTCAGGAACTATAAGTGGGGAATCCTGGCGAGAAAGGCAGGCATGGCGTT
>JBOHOI010000055.1:0-13844 GCA_050731155.1 Nitrospiraceae bacterium
GAGCCAGGTTCGCCTTCGTCACCTCGATGTAATAGCCGAAGACATGATTGAATCGCACTTTCAACGACTCGATACCGGTGTGCGCCCGCTCGCGAGCCTCCAGTCCGGCAATCCAGCCTTTCCCTTCTCGGCACGTCTTGCGCAGTTCGTCCAGAGGAGGGTGGTAGCCGTTTTTGATCAGTCCGCCGTCTCGGGTTGAAGCTGGCGCGTCCGGAAGGATCGCGCGTTCGACCAGCTCGTGAATGTCGGCCAAATCGTCCCACGATCGAGCCAGGTCTTGGAGCAGCGAAGAGCGGAGGGACGCCAGGTGCGTCCGGATCTCAGGAAGGGCCGCAGCCGACTGCTTCAACGCCAGCACATCGCGTGGATTCGCCGCTCCAAGGGAAACCCTGCTGCTCAGCCGCGCGACATCCTGAACCGTTCTGAGCGCGGTCCGGATGCCGGTTCGGACCCGGAGCTGTTCGACCAGTTCGGCCACCGCATCGAGACGAGCTTGAATCGGGGCGGGCTTCACCAGCGGACGGATGATCCAGTCTCGCAGCAGGCGGCTTCCCATGACGGTGACGGTTCGGTTGAGGACCAAAAGCAGGGTGGGTGGTTTCTGGTCGTTGAGGGCAAGGTTATCCGCCAGCGGTCTGATGAGTTCCAGGTTGCGAATGGTGACGCTGTCGAGGTGCATCTCGTGGTCGGAATGCCGGACTTGCAATCGGCGCACATGGTCAAGACAGGCTGTCGGCTGAGTCTCACGGAGGTATCGCACCACGGCCCCGGCTGCCTGCAGGCCGAGACTCAGCCCCCGGCAGCCGAATCCGTCCAGGGAGTCAGTCTCGAACTGCTTCCGCAAGCTATGCTCAGCCGACGCAAGCTCGAAGCAGGAAGGCTCCTGAGCGCACAGGCGAAGACCCTTCAACCGGTCGAGTACTGGCTGCATCTGTGTCTGAAGGGTCATCGGGTACAGCAATTCCCGTGGCTCCAGCCGGGCCAGCTCATCCTGAAGGTCCGCCCGCGCTCGGTCGCCCTGGAACTCCATGACCCAGAACTCCCCGGTGGAGAGGTCAAGAGCAGCGAGCCCGAGAACGGGGGAACGGTCGGATCGCGGCGAGGGGCGTGAAGAAGCTGCGATCGCCGCGAGAAAATTCGACTCCGTCGATGGTAGCAGTTCGGAGTCGATCAGCGTCCCAGGCGTGTAGAGGCGGACCACCTCGCGGCGAACCAGCCCCTTGGCGAGCTGAGGGTCTTCCACCTGATCACACAGGGCCACTGTCCGTCCGGCCTTGAGCAGCTTGGCAATGTAGCCGGTTGCTGCGTGGTAAGGGACACCGCACAGCGGGACTGGCTCTGCGCGGGCTTTGTCTCGAGAAGTCAAGGCAATGCTCAGGAGGTGAGACGCCTCTTCCGCGTCCTCATAGAACATTTCATAAAAATCGCCCACGCGGAAGAACAGGATCGCGTCCTGGTAGGAACGCTTGATGTCCCAGTACTGGCGCATCAGAGGCGTCAGATCGGCTTCATTCATCCTGAAGCTCCTCGGCGATCTCACGCGTCCCCTGCTTGCCGGGCGTGTGCAGCGCCCTTCCCATCGACTGCCGGAGCCGTTCAAGGTCAGCCTCCGCCTCCTGCAAGGCTCTTGTCTTTCGTCTGAGCTCGATCCGTCCTCGGATCCAGGGCGGAAACAAGAGGATGGAGGCGACTAGCAGACCGATGGCAAAGGCGCTGAGGATTGGCTTGTAAATGTACGTTGAGGCCGAGCGCAGTCCGAAGAAATAACGGAGGGTGACCTCTTGCTCCTGATTCTGGAGGAAGAAGGTCAGGGAGAGCAACAACAGGATGCCTACCAGGATGAGTCTGATCATAGCTGAGATTTCGTCCTCTTCGGCCCACGTCCCGAGCCCTGTCTCAGTTTCCCCTCTTCCTGGTGGATAGCCAGGCGGAATCCGGCACGCAGCTTCCGGTAGGTCGCGCGGAGGTGCTCGGGAATGACTCGAGTCTCGGAAAACAGCGGCATGAAATTCGTGTCTCCGTTCCAGCGAGGGACGATATGCAGGTGCACATGGCCCTCGATGCCGGCTCCGCTGACGCGTCCGAGGTTCATCCCGACATTAAAGCCTTCTGGTCTGATCTCTGTCCGCAGCACGCGAAGAGAAAGGTTCGTCATCCGGATCAGGTCGAAGGCGCTATCGGCGGACAGTGCTTCCAAACTATTGACGTGCGCGTAGGGCGCGACCATGAGATGGCCACTGTTATAAGGGAAGAGGTTCATCATGACGAATCCGTGCTGCCCTCGGTGGAGCAGGAGGTTGCCCGAATCCCGTCGTTCCCGCACCTTCGAGCAGAAGATACATCCTCTCGGTTTCCTGGCGTTCTTGATGTAGGCCATGCGCCAGGGTGCCCACATGATCTTCATCGTATTGGCCGCGCCAGCTGAAGGCTGTTGGCAGGCTTCAAGGCCTCGTATTGCTTCAGCACGCGAGCCAATAGGCCTCGCATCGCTGTTCCCCTGGCCCTCAGGATAACCTGCCTGGTGCGTGCGCTCCGGTGGCTCAGATACACCTCCAAGCGATCATGCGGCAACTCGAAGCCGGCTTTCTCGGCCCATTCGATGGCTACAACAGTCTGACCGTCTAGGTACTCCGAGAGGCCGATGTGCTGTAGTTCAAGCTGGGCCTCGATGCGGTACAGATCTACGTGTGCAAGGAGCACACGACCTTGATACTCGTGGATCAGGACGAATGTGGGGCTGTTCACGAGGTGAGAAGGCACCCCGAGTCCGATTGCGATGCCCCGCACAACCGTGGTCTTTCCCGTCCCCAGGTCTCCGTACAGTGCCAACACCTCCCCTCCTCGTAATGACTGGCCGATGAAGCGACCGAGCTGTTCGGTGTCGGTCGCAGAGCGAAGGAGACCGCGCCACTCGTAGGGTTCTGGCACAGCTCCGTCTTCGACGGACGAGCGTCGGGATCGAGATCGTGGAAGGCTGGGGCCGGACACCCCCTGCTCTTTAGACCGCAAGGGGGAAGACCGTCTGAGTGAGGGCATGGGGAATTCGCTCGATCAAGTCTCCCGCGGTCATACCCGCAGGTCCCAATGAAGCTGCCGCTAAATCACCCGCTAGGCCGTGGAAATAGGTGCCGGCACGGGCTGCGTCCCACACGTTCAGACCCTGAGCCAGCAGACCGCCAATGATCCCGGTGAGGGCATCGCCAGATCCGGCAGTGGCCATGCCGGGATTGCCAGTCGGACAAATCGCCACCTGTCCGTTTGGATGAGCCACGACCGTGCGAGCTCCTTTTAAGACCAGAATGACCCCGCGTTGCTGGGCAAAGCGGCTGGCAGTCCCGATGCGATCGGCATTGACCGACTGAGGCGTCGCCTGCTCTTCCAGCCGAGCCATCTCGCCTGGGTGCGGGGTCAGAATGAGCGGGACCTTGCACTCCACGAGCAAAGCAGGGCGTCCAGCCAGCGCATTCAGCGCGTCCGCGTCCAGTACGGAAGGCTTCTCCAGCCGTGGGATCAACGCGTGGATCAGTTCAACGGTTTCCGGGTGGGTCGTCAAGCCTGGACCGATCGCGACGGCACTGCGGGCATTCGCAAACGTGACGAGACGATCAAGTCCGGACCGCGCTAGGGTTCGTGCCTTCGTTTCAGGCATGGGAACGGTCATCACTTCCAACAGCTTGGCCTCAAGGGTGTCGTTCACGCTCGCTGGCGTGGCAACTGTCACCAGGCCAGCCCCCACCCGAAGCGCCGCTCTCGCGGCGAGGGCGGCTGCGCCGGTTTTCCCCACCGACCCGGCAATGATCCCGACGTGCCCATAGGTACCCTTATGCCCCGATGGCAGTCGGGCAGGGAGAAGACGGCGAGTTTCGTCCCCGGTGATCAGCGAGATTCGGCTGTCGACGGCGTCCGCATACGATGCTGGAATGCCGATGTCGGCGATACAGATTATCCCAGCGTGATCGATACCGGGGCCGACGTACAAGCCAAGCTTGGGGAGCGCTAAGGTGACCGTCAGCGTCGCCCGGACGGCTGTGCCAAGCACCGCTCCGGTGTCGGTGTGAATGCCTGACGGGAGATCAACCGCGGTCACCGGTCGGTCCGCGTCATTGATGCAGTCGATCGCGGTGCGGTACGGCCCAGTGATCGGTGCCGAGAGTCCGGTCCCCAGGAGGGCATCCACGATCAGATCGCTGTGCCTAAGCAACGTCTGAAGTTTGGCACTGGACGGACAGGCGAGGACGGCTGATGCGCCGGCGGCGCTCACGAATCGACGACGCATCGTCTTGGCGTCACCGGCCAAGTCCGACACTCGGGCCATGAGCAACACCTGAACCCTGGCCCGTTTCCGCTTCAACAGGCGTGCGACTACGAACCCGTCCCCTCCGTTATGGCCCTTGCCGCAAAGAACCACCATAGTCTTGCCGACTAAGGAGCCGAATGTCTGCTCCATGGCGGTGACAACGCTGGTGCCGGCATGGTCCATCAGGGTGAGGCTTGGGATGTGGGCCTCCGTGATGGCGCGGCGATCGAGGGCCTGCATCTGCGCGGCGGTCACAATCTTCATAAGGGAAAGAATTGGCTGTTCGCTATTCGCTGTTAGCGATCTGCTGTGAGGATTGCCTCAGCGATCGCATAGTCGGCATCATGCGATAAACTCACGTGGATTCCCGTCACGCCGGCCTCCTCCAGCAAGGCTCCAACGCGGCCGTTCACGGTGGCCACAGGCCTGCCGGCGGGATCGTTGAGTACTTGGATATCCACCCATCGAATGCCACCGGACCAGCCGGTGCCAAGCGCTTTCAGGACCGCTTCCTTCGCCGCAAAACGTCCAGCCAGGGAAGCATAGGGGGACGCCCGCCCGAAACAATACTCGCGTTCCGCGTCTGTGTAGAGCCGCTGCAGGAAGCGCTGTTGCCACCGCTCCGTGAGACTGCGGATGCGGGCGATCTTGACGAGATCCAGGCCGATGCCGACAATCTTCATGTTCCGTAAGGCCGGTGCGCAGTCCTGGGCGTGCTGAGCGGAACGGCGGTCGTCGTGTAAAAGTCGGGGGGTCAGCTCACCAGTTGCTTCATCTCCCGCACGGCCCGCTCGAGACCGACTAGAACAGCCCTCGCGATGATGCTGTGGCCGATGTTGAATTCCACGATTTCGGGGATCTTCGTCAAGCGCCGGACATTGCGGTAGGTGAGACCGTGTCCGGCGTTGACCCCCATGCCTAGTTTGTAGGCCAGCTTGGCGGCCTGTGCGATGGCTTCGAACTCGGCGTCTTCTTCTTTCGAACGGCGGGCATTCGCGTAGCGACCGGTGTGGAGTTCAACAAAGTCTGCGCTCACCTTATGAGCTGCCTTGATTTGGTTCAGGTCTGGCTCGATGAACAGGCTCACAGGAATACCACCGTCATGCAGAAGATCCACGATTCGTTGAATCCGTTCCCGCTGACCGGCAACCTCCAGGCCTCCCTCGGTTGTCAGCTCTTGGCGACGTTCTGGCACCAGGGTCACGAAGTGCGGTTTGATGCTCAGGGCGATCTTGGCCATTGACTCTTCCGCTGCCATCTCCAGGTCAAGCTTGGTCTGGACAATCTCTCGCAACAAGGCGAGGTCGCGATCCTGGATGTGGCGGCGGTCCTCTCGCAGATGGACCACTAAGCCATCGGCCCCGGCCAGTTCAACGAGTACGGCGGCAGCCAGCGGGTCCGGTTCTTTCCCTCCCCTGGCTTGCCGGAGCGTTGCCACATGGTCTATGTTGACACCCAACCTGGCCACGTACCCTCCCGGGATCCCATGGCCACAGGCGACCCTGGGCTATGGGGATTCTGCTTGGGTTTGCAAAAGGTTAGCAGGCATTATGGCAAAAAAGCAGGGGGCTCGCAAGGGGTATGGGCTCGCCACGCACCCACCAGGCGAATCCCTGACGTCGCGTCTGCATACCGGGGAACCATTGCATGACGCATGCAGCGCCTCATCTCGGTCACATGAAGTGTATTCGCCGGCCTCACACGAGGGCCGTTTCGGGAAGTGAAACTCGTCCAACACCCGATTAAAATTGACTGATTTGGACGGCTGCATTACAATGAGGCACTTTTCCGCGATGAGCGGGAATCCGGGCCGATCAGACGGGCCAGGTGGGGCGTAAGGTGGGGAAACAGTGGAAGGGTTTTACCGAATAAAACGGCTCCCGCCCTACGTGTTTACCCAAGTCCAGGCCCTCAAGCTGGAGGCCCGACACCGGGGCGAAGATATCATTGATTTTGGCATGGGGAATCCTGATGATCCGACCCCAAGCCATATCGTCGATAAGCTCGTCGAAGCTGTCAGAAACAGCAAGAACCATCGCTACTCGGCGTCGCGCGGGATCACCAAGCTCCGTCACGCGATCACCGGCTGGTACAAGCGCCGCTACGATGTGGACTTGGACCCGGAGACTGAGGCGATCGTCACCATCGGGTCGAAGGAAGGAATCGCGCATCTCGCGCTGGCCATGATCAGTCCCGGCGATGTGGTGCTGACGCCCACGCCGACCTATCCCATTCACATGTATAGCGTGATCATTGCCGGGGGAGAGGTGCGTGGAATCGCGCTGAGCCCCGAGAGTGATTTCTTCGAAGACCTGATGCGGGTCTATCGCCAGACGCTGCCGCGTCCGCGGATCTTGGTCATCAACTTTCCGCATAATCCGACCACCGCGGTCGTGGACCTGGAGTTTTTTAAAAAGATCGTGGCATTCGCCAAGGAGCACAACGTCATCGTGATCCATGACCTCGCCTATGCTGATCTGTGCTTCGACGGCTACCGCGCCCCGAGCCTTTTGCAGGTTCCGGAAGCGAAGGAGATCGGCGTCGAGTTTTACACCCTCTCCAAGAGTTACAATATGCCAGGGTGGCGGGTCGGGTTCTGTGTTGGGAATCACGAGGTGGTGGGCGCACTGACCAAGATCAAGAGCTATCTCGACTACGGCATCTTCCAGCCACTCCAGATCGCCAGTATCATCGCGCTGAATGGGCCGCAGGATTGTGTCAAGGAAACAGTGCTCCGCTATCAAAAGCGCCGGGACGAGTTGGTCAACGGCCTCAACCGAATCGGCTGGCCTGTCGAGAAACCGCGTGCGACGATGTTCGTGTGGGCTCGCATCCCGGTGCCGTACCGCGGGATGGGGTCGCTTGAGTTCTCGAAGCTGCTGCTCAGGGATGCGAAGGTCGCGGTCTCCCCTGGGATCGGGTTCGGGGATGGTGGGGATGAGCACGTGCGGTTCGCGCTGGTGGAAAACGAGCACAGGATCAGGCAGGCTGTTCGAGGAATTAAGAAGGCCTTGAAGCTTGAAGGGGCGAAACGATGAAGGCCCGGATCGGGGTGGGCTTGGTCGGATTCGGGACGGTGGGGACAGGGGTCGCCAAAATTTTGTCGGGGAACCGCGCCTTGATTCAGCGGCGCGTGGGGGTCCCAGTGGAATTGGTCCGGGTGGCGGATCTCGATATCACGAGGGACCGTGGGGTTTCGCTGCCACCGGGCATGCTGACCGTCGACCTGCGTGAGGTTCTGGACGATCCTTCGGTCGACATCGTGCTGGAACTCATCGGGGGGTATGACGCCGCCAAGCGGGTGATCCTGGACGCGATGGCAAGAGGCAAGCAGGTGGTGACGGCAAACAAGGCCCTGCTCGCGGTCCACGGAGAAGAAATCTTCGAAGCTGCCGCACGCCACCACGTGGACCTTGGATTCGAAGCGAGTGTCGGAGGAGGGATCCCCGTCATCCGCGCGCTGACCGAAGGATTGGCAGCCAACACGATTCTGTCGATCTACGGCATCATCAACGGCACCTCGAACTATATCCTCAGCCGCATGACCAGCGAGGGACGGGGATTCAAGGAGGTATTGGCAGAGGCACAGCGGGCTGGATACGCCGAAGCCGACCCGACGTTTGACGTGGCTGGGATTGACTCAGCCCACAAACTCTCGATCATGGTGAGTTTGGCGTACGGCACGCCGGTCAACTTCAAGGAGGTCTATACGGAGGGCATCACCCGTATTACGCCGCTTGATATCACCTATGCCAAGGAATTTGGATACACCATCAAGCTCCTCGGGATCGCCAAGTTTTCTGATGGCGAGGTGGAAGCGAGGGTCCACCCCACGATGATTCCATCCACCTCGCCGGTCGCGCATGTGGAAGGGGTCTACAATGCCATCCAGCTTGTCGGGGACGCGGTGAACGACATCGTGCTCTATGGCCAGGGCGCTGGGTCGCTGCCGACCGGCAGCGCAGTGGTCAGCGATGTCATCGACATCGCGCGCAATCTGCTGCGGGGCGCGTCCGGTCGGGTGCCGCCCGCTTCCTTTCAACAGGATCAGCGTCGTCCGCTCCGCATCCGGCGGATGGAAGAGATCATTTCTCTGTATTACCTGCGGTTCATGGTGCTGGACCGGCCTGGCGTGTTGTCCCAAATCTCAGGCGTGCTGGGGCGGCACGGCATTAGCATTTCGTCGGTTCTCCAACAGGGACGCAAAGAGGGTCAGACGGTGCCGGTGGTGATCATGACCCACACCTCGACCGAACGGGATGTCCAGGCTTCGCTCAGGGAAATCGATCGGATGCCCTTTATTTCCGAGCCCACCACGTTAATCCGCGTCGAGGGGCATGACGAGTGACGCATGTGCCCCGTTGGATACGCCCTCACAATTTCCTTGGTGTCTGATCCATGATCCGCTGGCGCGGTGTCATCGAAGAGTATCGCAAGTTTCTGCCGGTCACGGAGCAGACGCCTGTCGTGACGTTGGGCGAGGGAAATACCCCGCTCATTCATGCCAGGCGCCTGGGCAGCAAGATTGCCCCTGGGGTCGAGCTGTATCTGAAGTTCGAGGGGGCGAATCCCACCGGCTCCTTCAAGGACCGTGGAATGACCCTGGCCATTTCCAAGGCGCTCGAATCGGGGGCGAGAGCTGTGATCTGTGCGTCAACTGGAAACACGTCAGCGTCCGCTGCTGCCTATGGCGCCCGGGCAGGATTGGCGGTGTACGTGATCATCCCGGCTGGAAAGATCGCCATGGGCAAGCTCTCCCAGGCGATGATGCACCAGGCGACTGTCATCCAGATCGAGGGGAACTTCGACCAAGCTCTTGCGATTGTTAAAGACATCGCATCGACCCACAAGATCGAGTTGGTCAACTCAATCAATCCGTTCCGGATCGAAGGGCAGAAGACCGCCGCGATGGAGGTCTGCGACCAGCTTGGATGTGCTCCCACCCTACACCTGCTGCCAGTCGGCAATGCTGGGAACATCACGGCCTACTGGCGAGGATACACCGAGTATCGGGCCGCCGGGCAGATTACCCGCTTACCCAGGATGATGGGATTTCAGGCGGCGGGCGCGGCCCCGATCGTGCTGGGTCATGTGGTGGATGATCCACAGACCATCGCGACGGCAATCCGGATCGGTAACCCCGCCAGTTGGAAGTCGGCCATCCAGGTGGTGGAAGAGTCGGCCGGCAAGATCGACATGGTCACGGATGAACAGATCCTGCAGGCGTACGAGCTGGTTGCGGCCGAGGAAGGGGTCTTTTGTGAGCCGGCCTCTGCTGCGTCAGTGGCGGGAGCCATCAAGCTACGCGAGACCGGCATGCTCAAGGAAGGTGAGACGGTGGTCTGCACCTTGACCGGCCATGGGCTGAAGGATGCCGACACAGCCATTAGCGTCTCACGCCAGCCGCGCACGGTGAAGGCCAGCCGCGATGATGTGGCCCGCTTGTTGAGCCTATGAGCAAGGACGACAAGTGAAGTACGTCATCCTGCATGGTGCTGGTATGGCGGGTGTTCCCAGGGAGGATCTGGATGGCAAGACACCGTTGCAGGCCGCGGCCATCCCCTCTATGGATACAGTGGCCCGCAAGGGAGAGCTTGGCCTGGTGACGATTCCGGCCGATGGCCCCGCTGCCGGAACCGACGTCACGCAGTTGGCGATCTTGGGCTATGACCCACGCAAGTTTTATCAGGGTCCAGCTCCTTTTGAGGCTGCCGGCCTGGGCGTCACGGTGGGAGAGCATGACGTCGTGTTTCGGTGTAGTATGGTGACGCTCCGGGCGAATGCCACGCAAAGCAGAGGAGGCCTGCATCCCGACATCAAGAAGCTGGGGCCGCACGTGGTCATGGAGGACGCCACTGCCGGCGGCATCGAAACCGAAGAGGCCCGTGAGTTGATTGATGCTGTCAATGAGCAGCTCGGCTCCGAGACCATCCAGTTTTATCCCGGTCCTGGGCATCGGCACCTGATGGTCTGGGTCGGAGGGAAGGCGCGAGCAACCTGTGTCAATCCACACGATATCGCGGGGCGGTCGATCGGCGAGTACCTGCCGACCGGTGATGGATCCGATATCTTGCGGAAACTGATGGAAGCCTCGCTGATCATTCTGCGCGATCATCCCGTCAACGATCAGCGACGGGAAGCCGGGCTAAAGCCAGCGCATTGCCTCTGGCTGTGGGGACAGGGCCGAGCCCCACGATTGCCGAGTCTGACGGAGCGGCATCAGATCACCGGCACGATCATCTCAACGAGTGATCTGCACCGAGGGATCGCCATTTGCGCCGGCTTGGAAGCCGTTGATCCAGCTTCACTCACCGAGTCCGACGGCACGGATTTCCTCAGCCGCGGCGAGACGGCGCTGGGCGAGCTCACCAAGAAGGACCTGGTCTATGTGCACGCCGAGGTCCTGCCTCAGGTGGCCCAGGGGACGGATTCCAAGGCTCGGCTCAAGGTCTTGGAGGAATTCGATCAGAAGATCGTTGGACCCATTCTGGATGGTCTGCCCAAGCTGGGGGCGTATCGCCTGCTCCTGGTCTGTGACCATGCTGCGGCCACCGGTATCAGTCCCGGTGCAGGCCAGCAAGCGGTCTATACGCTCTATGAGGGGGCTGCTCAGAAAGAGAAGGCGAGCAAGAGGGGGTTCAGCGAAGCCGATGCCGAGGCCATTCAAGCCGGAGCTCGGGAAGCCACCAAACTGATCGCCAGGCTCCTCCTGCGCGGTTGACGCTGAGCATGGCCTTGATCGTTCAGAAATACGGCGGCACCTCTGTCGGAAGCGTGGAACGGATTCACCGCGTGGCGGAACGGGTCGTGCAAGCCAGGCAGGCCGGACACGACCTCGTGGTGGTGCTCTCCGCCATGAGCGGCGAAACCGACCGGCTCGTGCGGCTTGCACATGAGGTAACCCCCTGTCCCGATGAACGCGAGATGGACATGCTGCTGTCCACCGGCGAGCGAGTGGCGATCGCGCTGCTCGCCATGGATTTGCGAGGACGCGGCATCAATGCGCGGTCTTTCACCGGTCGTCAGGTCGGCATCATCACCGACAGCTCGCACACGAAGGCGCGGATCGCCCGGGTTACGGCTGAACGGATCAGAGAGGCGTTATCCGAGGGGATCATTCCCATCGTAGCCGGGTTTCAAGGGATCAATGAACGGTCCGACGTGACGACACTGGGGCGAGGCGGATCGGACCTCACCGCCGTGGCCGTGGCCGCCGCGCTGAAGGCGGATCGCTGCATCATCTATACGGATGTGGATGGGGTCTATACGGCGGATCCCAATATCGTGCCGTCGGCGAGGCGGTTGGACAAGGTCTCTTATGAGGAGATGTTGGAACTGGCGAGCCTGGGCGCCAAGATTCTGCAGAGTCGCTCGGTGGAGTTTGCGGCGCGGCATGGCGTGCCGGTGGAAGTCAGATCCAGTTTCAAGGAGGGGCAGGGAACACTCGTGACTACAGAAGACACCGATATGGAACGGGTGATAGTCTCCAGCGTGACGGGGGACCGGAATCAGGCCAAAATCACCATCATTGGGGTTCCGGACCGGCCCGGCATCGCGGCTCGTATTTTCGGGCCGGTCGCGGAGGCGAACATCATCGTCGATATGATCATCCAGAACGTCAGCCAGGCCTCACTGACCGATATTTCGTTCACGGTGCCGCGTGTGGATCTCGGCAAGGCCGTGACTCTGGTTCAGCGCGTCGCCAAAGAGATCGATGCGAAATCCGTGGGAGTCACGGAAGCCATTGCCAAGGTGTCTCTGGTCGGCGTCGGCATGCGCTCGCACTCCGGGGTGGCAGCCCGGATGTTTGAGGTGCTTTCCCGGGAGGGCGTCAATATCATGATGATCAGCACCTCCGAGATCAAACTCTCCTGCGTGATCGATGAAAAATATCTGGAGCTTGCGATGCGTGCGCTGCATGCGGCGTTTGGCCTCGACGAGGTTGTCTCATGACCACCAGAGTGAAAAAGGCTAAAAAGCAGGGGGTGGGCTCTGGGCAAGAGGGTGCTTCTCTGCCGGGGCTGGAGGTCTACGATACCACCCTGCGCGATGGGGCCCAGGCTGAAGACGTCAGTTTTTCGGCCGAGGACAAGGTCGGTGTCGCCAAGAAATTGGATGAGCTCGGGGTGCAGTACATCGAGGGCGGGTGGCCCGGCGCGAATCCGAAGGACATCGAATTTTTCCGGATGATCAAGACCGTCCCGCTCAAGCACGCCACCGTGGTGGCCTTCGGTTCGACGCGAAAGGCCAGTAACCCTGTCCAAAAGGACCCGAATATCCGGGCCCTCCTCGCGGCCGACACGAGCACCATCACGCTGTTCGGAAAAAGCTGGGGCCTCCATGTGACCGAGGCCCTCGGCATTTCGATGCACAAGAACCTTGAGATTATCAGGGACTCGATCTCCTTCCTGCGCGAGAAGGGTCGGCGCGTCTTTTATGATGCCGAGCATTTTTTTGACGGTTACAAGGCCAATCCGGACTATGCGCTCCAGACGGCGCAGCAGGCGGTTGAGGCGGGAGCCGAACGCCTGATCCTCTGCGATACCAACGGCGGCACGATGCCCTGGGAGATCAGGGAGATCTGTGCCGTGGTGAAGAGAGAGTGCGTAGTCCCTCTGGGCATTCACGCGCACAATGACACAGAGATGGCGGTCGCCAACTCGTTGGTCGCGATCGAGGCGGGGATCGTGCAGGTGCAGGGAACCATCAACGGGATCGGGGAGCGGTGCGGAAATGCGAATCTGTGCTCGATCCTTCCGAATCTGGAACTGAAAATGGGGCGGCCGGTGTTGGGGGACCGTCGCTTGGCGCGCCTGCGCGAGGTGTCGAACTTCGTGACGGAGATCGCGAATCTCATGCCCAACAAGCATCAGCCCTATGTGGGTGATGCCGCGTTTGCGCACAAGGGCGGGGTCCACATCCACGCCGTGCAGAAGAATCCGGCGACGTACGAACATATCATTCCCGAGCGGGTTGGCAACCGCCAGCGCATGCTCGTCTCGGACTATGCCGGGCGAAGCGGCTTGCTGGGGAAAATGGAAACCTACGGCATCCGGTTGTCAAAGGATAACCCCAAACTCCACGAGCTGCTCGCCACGCTCAAGGATCTCGAAAATCAGGGGTATCAGTTTGAGGGAGCGGAAGGGTCGCTCGAGTTGCTGACGCGCAAGGCGGTCGGCAGATATCAACCTTCGTTCAAACTGCTGGGGTTTCGAGTCATCGTGGAAAAACGCCGCGCCGAAGAGCCGCCCATCTCAGAGGCCACTGTGATGGTCAAGGTCGGTGAGGCGATCGAGCACACGGCTGCGGTCGGGACCGGGCCGGTCAATGCGCTGGACCATGCGCTCCGGAAAGCGCTTGAGAAATTCTATCCCCAGCTCCGTGAAGTCAAATTGCTGGACTACAAAGTGCGGGTCTTGACAGCCAGCCGCGGAACCGCCTCGAAGGTGCGTGTGCTGATTGAGTCAGGTGATCATAAAGAAAAATGGGGAACCGTCGGTGTCTCCGAAAATATAATGGAGGCAAGCTGGCAAGCTCTGGCGGATAG
>JBOHOI010000056.1:0-13252 GCA_050731155.1 Nitrospiraceae bacterium
GACCGAAGATGATGATGAGAACGCCGCCAATCCGCCGAATGTAGTCTTGATAGACGAACAGCATCTGGCCGAT
This sequence comes from Nitrospiraceae bacterium, assembly GCA_050731155.1. Lineage (GTDB taxonomy): Bacteria > Nitrospirota > Nitrospiria > Nitrospirales > Nitrospiraceae > NS-7. The sequence goes on from JBOHOI010000056.1 coordinate 74, forward strand.
CAAGCTGGCCGATGCGCCAAACGCCACGAACACCGCTGAAAAGCCGGCAATAAAGAGCACGGAGTTCAGGATAATGGATTTTCGAAACTTCTGTCGCTCCGTGACATCCGAGAGTTGTTCGAGGGAGAGACCGGTAATGTACGAGAGGTAGGACGGGACCAGGGGGAGCACGCAAGGGGACACAAAGGACAGCAGCCCAGCCGTAAAGGCGGCGAACAGAGAAATCTGCTGAATCGACTCGCCCATGGCTAGGAGGCTTTCAACAAAGTCTGGATGAGTTGGCGCGCTTCCTGGCTCCCCCAGTCACGGGCCCCGAAGATCCGGTGTCTGATCATGCCCTGGCGATCCACCAGAAACGTGATCGGCAGGGTCCGAGCCCCGTACGCCATTCCCACGCGATAATCGGAATCGTGGAGAATCGGAAAGCTCAACCGCAACGATTCCTTGAACGGACGGGTCACGGCGACACCCTGCTGATCTGTTGAGATGGCCAGAATTTCAAAGCCCTTGCTGTTGAACTCCCGATACAGCTGCTCCATCGCCGGCATCTCGACCCGGCAGGGACCGCACCACGTGGCCCAGAAATTGACCAGGACCACCCGCCCCTGGTACTGAGACAGGGAGATCGGCTTGCCGTTCAGATCCCACAACTGGAAGTTGGGCGCGGTGGTGCCCACTCTGGGCCCGATCCGTTCCAGCACCGGGCTCGTCTCGGCCGACGCTTGGGAGGAGGGGTCGGTCGACTCGGCTTCACACCCAACCGTCGCTAGCAGGAAAGCTCCCGCCAGACTCGCCAGAACACACCCCCGCATCACCATGGCTCGTCGTCTCTTCATGTCAGAGGAGGAGCAGCCTGCACGGACTTGGTCCCGTTCTTCAGCAACTGGGTGACAACCTGAAGATTGTCGAGTATGGTCCAATCCCGTGGACCGATGACTTTCTCTCTGAGGATGCCTTGCTGGTCAATGATGTAGGTCTCGGGGACTCCCATGAGCTTGTAACGCTTGTCGGTTTGTCCCCAAGAATCGATCAGGATGGGGAAGGTCAAATTCAGAGCCTTGACGAATGGCGGGATATCCTTCTTCGTGGTCACGCGGTCAATGCTGATCGCCAGAATGACCAGGCCGTCCTTTTCAAAATTCTTGTAGAGGATTTCCATGGAAGGCATTTCTTCTCGACAGGGTTTGCACCACGTCGCCCAGAAATTCAGGAACACGACCTTCCCTCGGAAATCCGAGAGACGAATCTCTTTCTCGTTCAAATCAGGGAGGTTGAAGTCGGGCGCAACCTTGCCCACCGTCAGCGGCTCATATTTGGAGCTCTGCATCCACACCAGCCCGAAGACCACCGCCAGAATAGCCACTGACGCCAAGACGATCACGAGCTTATTCGACCGGGTTGGCGACGATTCCGCCTGCGACGCGGATTCCATCATGGACTGTTCAGCCATATCCCAAGAAGCCTAGGTTTAGGTTAAGGTTGAGGTTGAGCGAAAGAAAATGGTTAGCAAGCCTCAGCCTTAACCTTAGCCTCACCCTATTCGCCCCGGCTCACGCGTAGGCGTGCAGGCCTGACAGCAGAAAATTCACGCCCCAGAAACAGAAGACCACCATCAGAAAACCAAAGATGGCGTACACGGCCGCCCGCCGGCCTTCCCATCCTCGGGTCATCCTCGCATGGATGTACGCGCCGTAGATCAGCCACACAATCAACGACCAGGTCTCTTTCGGGTCCCAACTCCAATAGCCTCCCCAGGCGTAATTGGCCCACATGGCCCCCAGGATGACCCCGAAAGCCAGGAGGGGAAATCCGACCATGATGGCCTTGTACCCCAGCTCATCAATGGTCTCCAGATCTGGAAACGAGGCAACCACACCGGACCGATTACCGAGCCGTTCGGCCCGCTCTTTGAGGAGATACATGACCCCCAGCCCTCCGGCCATCGCAAAGGCGGCATAGCTGGTCAAGGTCACCGACACGTGAATGTAAATCCAATAGCTGTTCAGCGCCGGTACGAGCGGCTCGGCCGTCTGGTACCGGTAGGGAAGCAGCGACGCTGCCCCCATCGCGATGAAGCCGATGCCGACCACAAAGGCGCCAATGGCCTTGATGCGGTACCGGAATTCCAGCAGGACGTAGCCGAGAATGATGGCCCAGGAGACATAGGACATCGCCTCAAACTGGTTCGACCAAGGGGCAAAGGTGCCGGACAACTGCATGCGCTCGAAGGCTCGCGTAAAGAGCGCCAGCGTGTTGACCACCCACCCAAAGATCGTGATGATCGTGGCCACCTGGCCAATCTGAGTCGCCCACTCATTCTCGCCCAAGGCTTGCCCCCCACTGGGATGGCCGGCTGGCGCAAGCTGCAGGCTGGGCCGTCGCGCAACCATATACCCCACGTAGAGACAGAGCGCTGCCAGGTACAGCCAGAACGTCATATCGAACAGGAACAGCGACCGATGCATGGGTTCCTCCTCGTTTCCTCCGTGAAGCGTGAATCGTGAAGCGTCGGTTCGTGAAGCGTGAAGCGTCTGAATCCGGGGACGAGATACGCTTCACGAGCGACGCACGACGCCGATGGGCGTTTCACGCGTTGATCGTCTTGATTCGCTCCGTCACCTTGCGAAATTCTTTCTGGAAATCAATCTGACTTTTGTGCGTGCTGCCGCCGATGTGAACCGCCACCCCCGTTCGGCCGGGGATCACCTTCGCCCACAGCCTTCGGTGATAAATGAACGACGACAAGGTAATCCCGACCACGATCAGGGTGGACCCGATCCACACGATATTCACTCCGGGGTCCTTGGTGATCTGCAGGCCGGTGAATTTTTTCGGCTGATAGCCGACCAATTCAAATCGGTACCGGGATCCCTGAATGTCAAACAGATCCGGGTAATGGTAGAAGATCCACGGCGTCGCCTGCAGGGACTGTCGTTCCGTGATCGCCAACTTGATCGCCGGGTTGGTGTGCTCCACCGATTTCGAATAGACCTTCCTCTCAGCTGAGTTGAAGCTGAAGTCGGCCACAAAGTCGGTCATGGCCAACTTGAGGCCGAGATTGTCCAGACTCTTCTCTTTCTGCCACTCCAGATCGACCGTGCCGACGACCTTATCGCTGCTCTTGTCCTTAATATTGACGCGGGCCACCTCCACCCGATCCCAGGAATCCCCATAGCTGGATTGGTAGAACCAGATGCCCTTATAGACCAAGGGGTCATTCACCGTGATGGTTTTCGTGGTGGCCGGCGCGCCCTGGTCAATCACGGTCAGGGTGCTGTTGTAAGACTTCACGGCGCCGTTGTCGTGATAGTCAATCCAGAACTTGTCGATCCGGAGGTCGAACTTGCCCTTGGGGATATGATAGGTCTGCCCCTCGAGACAGACTCCGAATTCCTGAAACCCCCAGTAGCTGCCGATCAGCCCGCCCAGCACGATCACGGTCGCGCTCAAGTGAGCCACGTGCGCGCCGACCCGGCCCATGACCCCCTTGGTGGCGTAGAGCGTGACCTCTTGAGGATCATTCTTCGCCAGCACGCGATAGCCCTTCTCCGCCAGCATGCGGACCACCCCTTCAGCCACAGCCTCCTTGGAACCGTTCACGGCAATCTCGGTACTGTGCTTCATACCTTTGATGAAGGGCAAGGCCACGTTCACCTTGTCTTGCTGCATCGAGCGCCAGATGGCCGGAAACCGCTTGTAGAAGCAGGTCAAGGAGTTGACGCAGAGAAGAGCGAGCAGGCTGGTGAACCACCAGGTGTGATAGACATCAGTAAAGCCGAGGCGAAGAAACCAGCGGTACGCCTCTTCGCCATATTCCTTGATATAGACCTCGGGGCGCTCACCTTGCTGGATGACGGTCCCAATGGTGGCCGTCATCGCCAGCATGATGAAGAGGAACATGGCCAGTTTGATGGAGGCGAAAAACTCGGCCAGCTCAGCCGAAACCTCATTCCACCCCAACCCGGGGGTCGTCCTCGGCGTCGCGTCCCTTTCAATCACCGCTTCGGGCTTTCCGTCCATCAGGCTGATGCCTTATCTGTCCAAACTGACACGCGATTTGCTAGGCAGAGAGAGAGCACAAATTCGACAGACCTGTGTGAGCGTCGAAGACTGTGGATTGGGCAGACTGCGATCGGCCGGTTGTTCGCCGACTCGGGCAAGACGCTCTATAAGCTCCTACAAAATTAAGCTATCTTACAAGCCGTCTCAGAGCAGTGTCAAGCAAACGAGCTTCGCGCCGATCGAGGAGAAGAGGCGGATTTCTCATTGACAAATCAGCACTTAGTGGTTTATGAATGAGCACACGACCGCTCGCTTGAGGCAACCGCACATCACCGCAACCCTGCCGGGCAAGGCCGGTGGCGCGGCCGATACCTCGTCAGAGGGATTGTCACAGTGTCATGAGGAAAAGATGAGAAATAACTACCTGTTCACCTCCGAATCGGTGACCGAAGGCCATCCGGATAAGATCGCGGATCAGATCTCCGACGGCATTCTGGACGCCATCATCGCACAAGATAAACATTGCCGGGTGGCCTGCGAGACCCTTCTGACCACCGGCATCGCCTTCGTCGCGGGCGAGATCTCGACCACCGCCTACGTCGAGATCCCTGACATCATTCGAAAGGTCATCCAGGACGTGGGGTATTGCGACGCCACCTGGGGATTTGACCACCGAACCTGCTCGGTCCTGACGTCCATTCACAACCAGTCGGCGGACATCGCCATGGGGGTGGACTCGGGCGGAGCCGGCGACCAGGGCCTCATGTTCGGATACGCCTCGAACGAGACGGAAGAACTGATGCCCATGCCGATTGTGTTAGCCCATCGTCTGACCAGACGGCTGGCGGAAGTCAGGAAGAAAAAGATTCTTCCGTGGGTCCGTCCCGATGGCAAGTCCCAGGTCACGGTTGAGTATCGAGATGGGAAGCCCGTCCGAGTCGACACGATCGTCGTGTCCGCGCAGCACGACCCCGACGTGACCATCAAGAAGATCGAGCGGGACGTCATCGAGCACGTCATCAAGCCGGTCATGCCCAAGGGCATCTACGATCCGGTCAGCGTCAAGTATTACATCAACCCAACCGGGCGGTTCGTGACCGGCGGACCGATGGGAGACACGGGCCTCACCGGCCGCAAGATCATCGTGGATACCTACGGCGGCGTCGGAAGCCATGGAGGCGGGGCTTTCTCAGGGAAAGATCCCACCAAAGTCGATCGGTCAGCCTCTTACATGGCCCGGCATATCGCCAAGAACATTGTGGCGGCAGGGCTCGCAGCGAAGTGCGAAATTCAATTCGCCTACGCGATCGGCATCCCCGAACCAGTCTCCATCCTCATCCACACCAAAGACACCGAGCGAGTCTCCCTTGATCTCATCGACAAGTTGGTTCGCAAACATTTCCCCATGACGCCGCGCGGGATCATTGATTACCTGAAGCTCCGGCGCCCCATCTACAGGAAGACAGCCTCCTACGGGCATTTCGGGCGGAACGAACCGGAGTTCACCTGGGAGCGGACCGACAAAGCGAAGATCCTGAGGAAGGAAGCAGGACTGTAACAGAAAAGGTTCAGGTTAAGGCTTAGGTTAAGGTCGAGGCTCAGGCTTAGGGGAAGAGGTTGGGTCCGCGCTCAACCTCAACCTGAACCTGAGCCTTCTTTTGAGAAGGACGGGTTCTCCAATCCGTCCCCCTTTTTCTGAGTTGCTTTAACGCTTCACGTTTCACGCTTCACGAGGAGGCCCCGTGGATTACGACGTAAAAGATATCAAGCTGGCCCAGCAGGGGAAGCTCAAGATCGAATGGGCCGAGGCCAGCATGCCGGTGCTCCGGTTGATCAAGAAGCGGTTCAAGCGGGAGCGCCCGTTGGCAGGCATGAGAGTCACCGCCTGCCTGCACGTGACCACCGAGACGGCGAATCTCGTCAAGACCCTGCAGGCAGGCGGAGCTGAAGTCCGACTCTGCGCGTCAAATCCGCTGAGCACGCAAGACGACGTGGCGGCCTCGTTGGTGGAGCATGACGGAATCGCAGTCTTCGCCATCAAGGGCGAGGACAACAAGACCTACTACCGGCACATCCAATCCGCGATCGCGCACCAGCCACAGATCACGATGGACGACGGCGCCGATGTGGTCTCCACGCTGCACTCGAAGCGAAAGGACCTCCTGAAACACGTGATCGGCGGGACGGAAGAAACCACGACGGGCGTCATTCGCTTGCGGAGCATGGCAGAGCGCTGGGTGCTCAAATTCCCCGTGATCTCGGTCAACGACGCGGATACCAAACATCTGTTCGACAACCGGTACGGGACGGGCCAGAGCACGATGGACGGCATCATTCGCGGGACCAACCGCCTGATCTGCGGCTCAACCGTGGTGGTGGCCGGCTACGGCTGGTGCGGCCGGGGTGTCGCCATGCGGGCGAAAGGCCTGGGAGCCGATGTGATCGTGACGGAGGTGGATCCGGTTAAGGCCATCGAAGCATTGATGGACGGCTACCGGGTGATGCCGATGGAAGACGCGGCGCCGGTTGGCGACTTCTTCGTCACCGTGACCGGCAATCTGAAAGTGGTCCGCGGTGAGCACTTCGCCACGATGAAGGACGGCGCCATCGTCTGCAACTCCGGCCACTTCAACGTGGAGCTGGATATCCCGGCGCTGGAGAAGCTCAGCCGGAAACGGCGGATCGTGCGGCCCGGCGTGGAAGAGTTCACGCTCCGGAACGGACGGCGGGTCAGCTTGCTGGGCGAAGGGCGGCTGGTCAACCTGGCGACGGCGGAAGGACACCCGTCCAGCGTGATGGACATGAGCTTCGCGAACCAAGCGCTGTCAGCGGAATACCTGGTGAAGCACCACAAGAAACTGGAGCGGAAGGTTTATCCGGTGCCGCATGATATCGACAAAGAGATTGCCAGGCTGAAGCTGGCGGGGATGGGGATGAGGATAGATAAGCTGACGAAGGAGCAGAAGAAGTATTTGGCGTCGTGGGAGATGGGGACATAATGAGCGGGGTGTGGCTGGCCATCCCCTTGTGCTCCCGGAACGCGCACACTCAGAAGACAATGTGCAGGACAACCAGGGAGTTCCTGTGCTCCCGCAGCGCGCGGCCTCAGAAGGCCCTCGCTGGACGGCCGCAGTTGGAACTCCCTGGTCGCCCTGCTAACGGTGGACGATGTCAGAGCAAGAGGTGCTCGTTCGACGGCCGCAGTTCAGGGAATAGCGAGCCACCCCGCTTTAGAAGATTTCGTCGTCAGTTAAGAAGAGGGAGGGAGTGAGACAAAAAGGCCACCGCTTGTAGGTGGCCTTTTCGTTTATGAGGCCTCGCGACTCGTCTTTTTGAGCGTACTGCGCAGGAATTACCCTGCGAACAAAGTAGCCTGCCCCCACTTTTTTCATTCTTATACCAGAAATCGAGAACTTGACACATTTATACCAAATTGTATATTTTACCCGTACGGTAAAAATAGCCATTTGGGTAAAAATATGCCGACAGAGAAGGAGATCATTGCCAGCCTACGGCGGCGGCTCCCGGAACTGCTCCCCACCCTCCAGGTGGACGTGGAGCAGCCTGCCCGCGACGCCCGCTGGGACCTCGTCCTGAAGGTCCGGTCAGCAGGACGGACAAGGCGTGTCGTCTGCGAGATCAAGTCTGTGGGCGAGCCGCGCTATCTGTCCCAAGCGATCGCATCACTGACCAAGGCAACTCAGAAGGACCCGCGTATGTATCCCCTCATCGTCGCCCCGTATATCTCTACGGAAGGGCAACGGGTGTGCCGTGAGGCAGGGGTCGGGTACCTCGATCTGACAGGGAACGCCTTCCTCAGCTTTGATGGAGTGCTTGTGGACCGAGCCAGTCCCAAACCCCCTCCCCGGGAAAAGGCTCGGCTTAGGCGTCTGTTCGCCCCTAAGTCCTCAAGGATCATCCGGGTGTTCCTTGAGCAGCCCGAACTGGACTGGACCCTGGCCCGACTGGCGGAGGAGGCAATGGTCAGCCTCCGTACTGCCCACCTCGTGGTCAACGCGCTCCAAGAGAAAGGCTACATCGAGAAACGCCGAGGGGCCATCACGCTCCAGAAGCCCGGAGAGCTTATCGATCTCTGGGCACAAGATTACAGATTTGAGAAGAACCGTCAGCACACGTACTACACGTTTGTCCGGAGCACCAACGAGTTGGCGGCCAACCTCACCGACCACGCCACGAAACACAAGGAGGCGGTGGGGCTGACCCTTCACAGTGGAGCGGCGTTCGTCGCGCCCTTCGTCCGGTCAGTGGACGTGCACGCCTACTTCGTGGGCGATCGAGAGCGGCTCGTGAACGCCCTCGACCTCAGACCAGTCGAATCCGGTGGAACTGTTCACCTTCTCGAACCGTATGACGAGGGAGTTTTCTACCGCGTCCAGACCATTCGTGGGGTCCAGATAGTCTGCAATACACAGCTCTATCTCGACCTCGTGAACTATCCAGCGCGGGGCCGCGAGCAGGCAGAGGCGCTCCGCCGCCAGAGGTTGAGGTACTAACCGGATGCCACGGCCCAGGACAGCCGGCGACTACCAGGATGGGATCACTGCGGCTTCCCGGTCAGGTCTCGCCGAAGTGATGATCACGCTTGGCGCGTATAGAGAAGCCCTCGTCCTCATTGGTGGCTGGGCGCCCTATCTCATCCTGGAGCAATCGGGAGAGCAAGGGACCTCGGGGTTCGTTCATGTCGGATCGATCGACATCGACTTCCTGGTGGATCCTGGTCTGGTGAACGCGGAAGCCTATGCGACAATCGTGGAACTGCTGCTCGATCGCGGGTACAAGGCGAGTGGTGACTCCCTCTTCCAGTTCGAAAAGACCATCCGCTCGCAACGAGACGGCCAGGACTATCTGATCCGCGTGGACTTCATGACTCCAAGGCCCTTGCCCGGAAAAGGGCGTGCGCATCGACATCGACAGGTTCAGCCGGACCTGCAGGCCCGCGTGTTGGAGGGGGCGGAGGTTGGGCTCACCCACTGGTTCTGGTACGAGTTTGAGGCGATCCTTCCGGACGGCGCGCAGACTCGAGTGCGTCTCAAGGTGGCCGACATCGTGGGCGCCCTCGCCTTGAAGGGCTCGGCCATTGGCGACCGATATGTCGAGAAGGACGCCTATGACATCTATGCCCTCTGCGCGCACTACTCTGGCGGTCCAAAGGCAGTGGCCGCTGCCCTCAAGCCGTACCGAGGCGAGGAGCCAGTGCGAGGGGGCCTCCGCTTAATTGCTCAGAAGTTCCGCGCTCTGGATGCCGAGGGTCCCACATGGGTCGCTTCTTTCATTGGCGGAGGCGATGCTGGAACGGAAGCACGAATCCGGCAAGACGCCTTCATGACCGTTCACGAAGTCTGCCGCCTCCTGGGATTGGTATCTCCATGAGCTGAAGACCATGCTTACAGCGACCCTCGGACTCTTCATCAAAAAGCGGGGGGTGCTCGGTAGACGCGCGCAGTAGGGATCATCCCAGCCGCCCCGCTTTACAAGATTTCGTCGTCAGTTAAGAAAAGGGAGAGAGTGGAACAGAAAGGCCACCGCGTGTAGGTGGCCTTTTTGTTTGCTGAGGCCTCGTTGGCTGACCTGTTTGCACGCTGGATAAGATTCACGGGCTGTGCCAGCGACAGCGATCGCACGACCACGGATCCCAGGGATTCCGCTTTCTAATCCAGGCCCTGCACAAGGGACAATTGCGGGTCCACATCGGCTTCTCCTTCATAGCTATCAGTCTACCAGCGAGCAGGCCTGGCCCACCATCCAGTGAAGCCCGTAGTTCCGCAGGGGAAGATAGGGGAAACAGGGAGGGGGAGAGACCGGAGGGGAAGGGCTCGGCTGACGAACGGCGCCCGGACTCGCTAGCGCCATAATGCGTTGAGTTTCGACCGCTAACAGAGCCCGTGCAATTGGCCGGTGCGCCTTAACGGACTAGGCGGAACGGCACACCGGCACCCTCTCGGCTCCCCGGCAGGCAGTACCCGCTATGTCGCTGCGCTCGCCGGGCATCCGTTCCATCCAAGCCCGAGAGGTGAGTGGAAATGTCGTCGGGCCTCGCCCGGCACGCACACCAGCGCGGCTCGCCCGCAAGGTCGCTCTTGGCATCGTCCAGCCACATGCCCCTCAGTTGATAAGACGTGCTCGGTGGACGCGCACAATAGGAATCATCCCAGCCACTCCTGCTAGGAAAGATGGAGGACGAAAAAGGCCGCCGCATGGGGTGGCCTTGTGTTTTTGCGGACATGTTGGCTGGTCTTTTTAAGCATCCTGAATTGAAAACCAGCATGCCCCCCTTTTCCCCTGCAATCTGGTGCAGAAGTGGCCAGGCCATGTCAGCTATCGACAACGGCGATTTACGCCGATGCAGTTGGCGCAGAGGAAAAGAACGTCGGAAGCTGGATGTGGAAGTAAACACTGTCGCTACAGTACCTTATACGAACACATAGCTCTTGGATCGAGGCCGGAAGCCTTCTTTACTAAATCAATGAGCTGAATTGTTGCATCGTAAAAAGATTTCGCTTCTTCGATCCGAACAGTTGCGGTATATGGTTGATCCTTAAGTCTATCATGTAATTCTCTCGAGTCTTTTGTTTGAACAATCTGGACTGTTTCTATGCTGTAAGGAGATGCATGGACAAGAGAGTTTCTCCACTTTCTCATGGCCTCGATAGTTTTGAAAGGTTCAGACGACTGGTCAGCGCGTATCCTTAAAGCATTACATACCATCTGGATCTTATCCCAAACCTTATTCTGCCTTTTGTATTGTCGATAATTAAATCCTTTGTACCTTTCGTCTCTCGACATAGAAAAGGCTACCGAAGTTATATAACTCTCAACTGCACAAAACGAAAGCAGCATAGCCCCCGTAAGGAAGGAGAATTCTTGCTCGTTTTTCTGTTTAAAGTCTTTTGCTCTTTTTACAGCTTGTGCTGACATCAGGAGATTCCAAGACGCTCTCACAGTTAAATCCCAGTCATGATTTTCTGCGTAATACTCGAATGGCATAGGTGTTCTTTCTACAGTTTGGGGTCAGCATGGGCCGGGCGTTGCCTCATGTCATGTCGGCCCTTTCCCATTGGTCATACTTCTGAACAAGCGGTTCCAGTGCGATATCGAGGGGCTTTCCCCAGAGCGAGTGCCTTTGGTCGTCTGGCAGCTTCCAGAAGGCCGCAATTGCGGCGTCCGTGCGGAAGTGCTCACGCAGAACGGCGTCACGCAGCATTCGTGAATATGCGTCACAAGCTAGACGCTCGAGTTGCCGTGTCCTGTGCCAGCACACGTCCTCCCGCTGGTCTTCGGGATAATTCTGTACGGCCTCGTACCACGGATGCAGGTGTTCCGTGCTGCTGCGCATGTCGAACGCTTCCTGTAGGAGAGATTGCGTGTCATTGCCAGCCCGCGCGAACGTTTGGCAGCGGTGGGTGAACTGCTGTTTGGTGCGTCCGATATCCGGCAGAATGAGCGCCTCCAGAGAGCGGACAAACTGATGGAGACGGTCCTGCCCGGTTTCCTTCAGACCCTTGAACAATGTATTCAGGCCGCGGATGGCCCGCCTGAATACGGCGTTGTTTGCTTCCATCGTCATGACACCGACGCGCAGCGCGAGGGCGTCCTCAAGCCATTCCTTCGTGATGGGCGCTCGCCGGTATCCCTTGCTTTGAAAGAACGTGGCCTGCTGGCTCATCTGCCGAATGTTCGGCGTGCCCTGTTCGGATGAGCCGCACAACAAATCGGCGCTCTCGTACTCAATGCCGCTCCTGAGATGCACTAGATAGAACAGACGGCTCAGGTCGTCGGCGAGGCGCTTATGCACGTCATCGAGGATCTCAGGGTTGCCGGACGGTTCTTCTACGAAAAGCACGAGATTGGCTTTTCCAAGGCGTTCAACCCGGATGGAGCCGATCCACTGTTTCCAAATGCCGAGATCGTGGACCGGAACGGCTGGCATGACCCACGTGCCGTCAGACAGCCGGAAGGCCGCTTGCGGGAGATCGACGTAGACGTTGTTAAAGGTCTGAAGGGCGAACTTGCCCTTCTCCTGAAATTGATAGGCCGCGGGAGGGCTGTGTTTCATAGAGTTTTATAACGTCCTTTATGAAACATATCAACCGGATTCCGCGCTCGCGCGGACGCTGATGCAATCAGGCGGCGGAATTTTTGGCGTTCGATATCTCAGGGAGTGGCAATACTACACCAATTCTTGCGTTATCCCTGTGAAGTACATCACACCTGTAGAGCGAGGAAAGAGAGTGGGGCTAGCTCGGTCTGTCCTCTTTTTCTTTTGACTCGACCCCGCTTCCTTGCCAGAAGAATCAGTGGCCTTTATACTCCTCCCGAAAGGATCCGGGATGTTACACGGAATCCTTAGGCTGCCCATCCCTTAACCGTTGCAGGATATGAATTGGCTTTCTGAGATTTGGGCACGCATCTGGGATCCAGTCGCTACAAGCGCAGGTGCCATTGGGATGTTAGTTTTAGCTCATCTTATCCGACGCTTCCGCGAACGGATGGTGACACTGCGCTGGTCTGCACGGCACCAGAGCATCGCCGTGTCTACTCACGATGCGACTTTTGGCAAGATTGAGGTCCTCTACAACGGCAATCCAGTACAGAACTTAAGTATGTGCTTCTTAGAAATCGAGAACGAAGCACCCGTGACCTCACAGAACTCACATTCTCTGCATCCTACTCTGATGGGACCCAATTCCTCGTCAGCATGGCCGCTCTCCGCGGAGCCACGGCCCTCTTGTTCTCGCCATCATTTGCCCATGTCCTTACGACTTGGCACTCGCTAATGGAACCTCAGAAAAGCCAAACCATCGATTACATCAGCAAGAATCGGGAGTACAGCGTACCTGTCTTAAACCGGGGAGCTAAGGTCGACTTCGCTGCGCTAGCTATGACAAAGGCGGGGATTCAACCAACCGTTCAAGTAATCTGTGTCCATAAAGGGGTTCGCGTTCGCCAGAAACCCCCGCAGCCCGTAATGTTCGGAGTAAATCAGAATCACGCGGTAGGAGTGGGATTTGTCATAGGGATAATCTTGATCGGCCTTCTAAAGATTGTCGGGCTGATCGATTTCTGGCCAATCTTGCTCTCATTCCTAGCCGGCACTTTAGTTCTTGCGATCGGAGCGCTGGCGAGTGACCTCGTACGTTTGCGAGTTCGTGTGCTCGG
>JBOHOI010000057.1:0-13055 GCA_050731155.1 Nitrospiraceae bacterium
GAGCCAGGTGTGCCTGGGCCACTTTGTCAATACCGCTCATGAGCGCGGCCATACGCATGGTTGCTCGCTGAGACATCGAGAATTGCAAGGTGCGATGAAAGGCAGCCGTGATGATCTCCTGCAGCCGATCCTGAATGTCTTTGGCCTTCCAGAAGAAACGCTGTGCGTCTTGGACCCACTCAAAATAGGACACAATCACCCCTCCTGAGTTGGCCAGGATATCCGGGATAATGAAGATGCCCTTGTCGGTCAGGATCTGATCCGCTTCCAGCGTCGTCGGTCCGTTCGCACCCTCAGCCAAGATCTTACAATTTACCTTGTCGGCGTTCTTGTGCGTGATTTGCTCGGAGAGAGCGGCGGGCACCAGCACCGTGCAATCCAACGCCAGTAACTCTTCATTGGTGATCCAGTCTCCCATTTTGATATCACTGAACGTCTGGTGGCCGTCCACGCGATATTGTTTTAGCAATTCGGGGATATCCAACCCCTTCCGATTATAGAGTGCTCCCGACTTGTCACTGACCGCGATGACCCGGACGCCGGATTCCTGCATGATCCTCGCCGTGTGCGAGCCCACGTTCCCAAATCCCTGGATGACTACCGATGCCTTATGGACATCCAGGCCGAGATGCCGCATCGCTTCCAGGGTCACATAGACCACACCACGGCCTGTGGCCTCTTCACGCCCGAGGCTGCCGCCGATGGACAGAGGCTTGCCCGTCACGACGCCCGGCACGGCAAAGCCCACTTGCTGGCTATAGGTGTCCATGATCCAGGCCATCACCTGCGAGTTTGTGCCCACGTCGGGCGCGGGAACGTCCTTATCAGGCCCAATAACCGGGAGGATATCTGACGCATAGCGACGGGTCAGCCGCTGGAGCTCGGCACGAGAAAGCTGCTCTGGAGCGACCCGAACGCCCCCCTTCGCGCCACCGTAGGGAAGCCCAGCCAGCGCGCACTTCCAAGTCATCCACATGGCCAGAGCGGCTACTTCCCCGAGGTTGACGTCAGGATGGTAGCGGATTCCGCCTTTGGAGGGCCCTCTGGATGAATCGTGCTGAACACGGTACCCCATAAAGACCTTGACGGTGCCGTCGTCCATCCGAACGGGAACGCTGACGATCAGCGAACGTTCCGGTATTTTCAGTCGCTGCCGAAGGTTCGGATCCAGATTCATCCGTTCGGCTGCTTGGTCGAACTGCGCGACCGCGAGTCGAAACGTGGGATTATCCAGTTCGTTTATGGCATCGCTCATACGTATCCCTTCGTCGTTCCCTGTGCGGGTATCCCGTGCCTGTCATCCCCTCGTTGGTGTGGGTTGTTCAACTAGACCACGGCTGTGGTGCGCGGCGTGCTCAGCCCCTACCGGAACCGAATCGGCTTCATGGCAAGGAGCCCAGTGGGTCCATACCAGCCCAAAGACTTGCGCAAACACCTCCGCAATCCGGCGACGCACCATGGAGACGTCAACGGGTCTGCCGAGGACGGCCTGCATCGACGTCACTCGGCATCCGGCGATCCCGCAGGGGACAATGCGACGGAACGGTTCTAAGTCGACGTTCACGTTCAACGCGAAGCCGTGCATCGTGACGCCTCCGGCGATCCGCACTCCCATCGCCGCGATTTTCACCCTCGTCTCCTCGCCGACCCACACGCCGGGCAACCTATCCGTGCGCCGGCCTGCAATTCCCCAACCCGCCAGTGTCTGGATCAAGACTTCTTCCAGTAATCGCATGTACCCCTTGGGTCCCGGCGAAAATTGACTGAGACGGAGAATCGGATATCCGACAATCTGGCCGGGTCCGTGATAGGTCACCGATCCTCCACGTTCAACATGATACACCGAGTAGCCGGCAGCCTGCAGGCTGTTCTGGTCGCCCCCCCAATGGGCTGGCTGGCCGCTCCGCCCTATCGTGAAGACAGGCTCGTGTTCGAGCAGGACCAGCGTGTCAGGACGGCGATCCGCAACCCTCTCTTCAACCAATGTGTGCTGCAGCTCCCAAGCCTCTTCATAGGGAAGGCGGTCGAAGCTCACGAGAGCGCCAGGACGGGTCACGATATTCATTCGCGGTTGTCCTCAACTTTGCGTGGATCCGTTCGACTGACTGAACTGCGGTGGCCTCCCATCAGTCTCCTGCTACGAGCCTACCACGGAGCCGCTCGGTGAAGCCAGCAACGTGAATGTCGGTCCTGGTTGGTTCTTTCACTCGCTGAGGGGCCGGGGGTCAACGAGAAGCGCGCGGAGGCGAGATGCGGGGGAGCGAGGCAATGTACCGACCGTTCTTTCCATAGACGGTCAGCTTCGCAGGCGCCAGTTCGCCTGATCGGAGGAAGGCGTGCCAGAAATCGCCCAAGTTGTAGATTTGCGTGTCATCGACGGCGGTGATGACATCGCCAACTTGAAGCCCTGCCTGGGCCGCTGCTCTCTGGGGTTCCACCTGAACGGCCAGGATGCCTCGGTCCACGTCAAGGTTGAAGCTGGCCACAATGCTGGGGGTCACTGTGACCGGGACAAATCCCAGCTCCGGTCTGAGCACAGACCCGCGCACCAGCATCGATTGAATGTTGGCATAAGCCGCATCGATGGAAATCACATAGCTGATGGCTTGCGCTGAGGGGGCGATGGCCACATTGATCCCCACGACGCGCCCGGACAAGTCCACCAGCGGGCCGCCGCTGTTACCAGGGTTGATGGCCGCGTCAGTCTGAATCAGGTCGTAGAGTGTCTCCCCGTTCGGAGCCAGAATCGAACGATCCAGCGCGCTGACGACCCCGACCGTAACCGTTGAGCCGCCTTTCAGGGCGAACGGATTGCCGATCGCGACCACGGTCTCGCCGATCTGCAGGGTCGAGGACTGACCCAGACGGGCGGCGACGAGATCTTTCGCCTCAATCTTGACCAGGGCGAGATCTAGGAGAAAATCACGGCCGACCACACGTCCTGGCGTCAATCTTCCGGACGGGAGTCCCACGACCAGGCTTTTGGTGCCCTCGACCAAATGATTGTTCGTCAGGATGTAGCCCTTTTCATCAATGATCAAGCCGGAACCGGAGCCGGACGGCGAGGGATGTTGAAACGGAGCGGATGGAACCCCCCGAGTCAAAATCGAGACCACAGAGGGCCTGACCGCCGCGACGACTGCGGGGATCGTCATCTGCTTGGGCGGTGCCGCCTCGGTGGTGTTGTCGGAGCGTGCGCGATCTGGCAGCAAGAAGATCGTGCCGAGGCAGACCATGACGAGCATGACTATCCTGGCTCTCTTCTGAAGCACCATTGGGTTCACCCATCTGGTTGCTGGTGCGGAGAGGCTCTGTGAGAAGCCTGCTCCATTGTCTCACAACTGGAGCCAAGTCAAAAGAGAGCAGAGGTTTTGGAGATGAAACGGGCGAGGCATGGAGCTCGCCCGAACGGGAGGGCAGCGGCGCGCTTACCGAATTTCGGCAAACATCCGTTTAATTTCTGGACTCTTCAGTTTCTTGAGGGCCTTGGCCTCGATCTGGCGGATGCGCTCGCGGGTCACGGAGAGGTTCTGTCCGACCTGCTCAAGCGTGTAGGGTTCGTCCTGCCCGATGCCAAACCGTAACCGGATGACCATTTGCTCTCGCGGGGTGAGCGTCTCGAGAATCCGACCCAGTTGGCGGGTCAGTTCGGAACGTTGGACGTGAGCGGCTGGTGAGACTGCTTGGCGGTCTGGGAGCAGTTCCCCGAAGGACGTTTCTCCATCCCCGACTGGAGTCTCCAAGGAGATGGGTGGTTGGAAGACCTGCAGAGTCTCCTGGATTTTGTCCGGACGAACGCGCAGTTCCTTCGCCAGCTCAACGGTCCTCGGTTCCCGGCCAAATTGCTGAACCAGCCGTCGCGACGTTCTGCTGATTCGGTGTGAGGCCTCGGTGAGATGCACGGGTACTCTGATAGTCCGGGACTGATCAGCCAGCGCCCGCGTGATCCCCTGGCGGACCCACCAGGTCGCATAGGTGCTGAACTTGAAGCCCTTTCGGTACTGGAACCGTTCGGCCGCTTTCATCAAGCCCATATTGCCTTCCTGAACCAAATCGAGGAGAGCCAGCCCTCGGCCGCTGTAGTGCTTGGCAATGTCAACGACCAGCCGCAAATTGCACCGCACCAGTTCGTCCTTGGCCTTCTCGAGAAGAGCGCGAGACTCGCGCACAAGGCGCCGGCAATGCCCCAGATGCTTGAGTCGGTAGGCCGCCACCTTGCCTGAGGCTTTTGCTTCTTGCAACAGTGCGGCAAGGGCCTCGTCCGCCTTATTGAGGGCGATCGCAGAAAGGCCGCTGAGCCTCTTCACATCCTGCAGGGTGAGCAGGGCTTCCTGGAGTCTGTCCGTCTTGCGCATGCGAGCGGCGATCCGGATCGCTTCCCGGAGCGCGCGGCGGATGGCTCTGTCTCCCTGGTCAATCCGCTTGGCCAGGGCCACCTCTTCTTCCCTGTTCAGAAGCGTCCGTCGTCCGAACGAACGGAAGTAGAGCGATTCCAGCGCAACCGGACCTTCTTCCTTCCGGTCAAGCGCCTTTTCCTGATCAGGCCGGCCCTCGGTCGCGCTGGACGCCGTCGAATCACGCTCGATCATCTCTAGGAGATCGCTCGCTTCCGGGTCGTCAGCCTCCGGGTCCAGCGCCACCGGCTGCTCTTGCTCTCGATGATCATCGAACAGATTGTCTTGCTTCATGTCGGCGCCTACTCCCTCCTGCACGTTTTCCTGGTTGTCTCACAGGCGCTGTATCTGCCTACCTCTATAGAGACTGGCCCGAGGGAAAAGGATTCACTCAGCCGAAGCGCTGGGATGTGGTGGGTTCCCTCTAGTCCATTACGGACGGGAGACTACCTTGGATGGGAGCACGGGGAGATTCAAAATCGAGGCCATAATGATCTCGCAACCACTTGATAGATAAAGGATTACTGTCTCAATTGGCGGAGCCGCCTCTATCGGCGTCGAAAGTGCTGCCTTAACTCTTCTGCATGCTCTTGATAAAAGGGGCGAGGACGTCAATGGGAACGGGGAAGATCGTGGTCGAATTCTTTTCGGCGGAAATCTCGACCAGGGTTTGGAGATACCGCAATTGGAGCGCGGCCGGATTCTGGCTAATGATATTGGCTGCATCGGCCAGTCGCTGCGAAGCCTGGAATTCGCCTTCGGCGTGGATCACCTTTGCCCGCCGCTCTCGCTCTGCTTCGGCTTGCCTGGCGATGGCTCGCTGCATTTCCTGCGGGAGGTCGACGTTTTTCACCTCGACCGCCGTAACCTTGACGCCCCAGGGCTCCGTCTGTTGGTCAATAATCCGCTGCAAGTCGGCGTTGATCTGTTCCCGCTTGGCCAGCAGGTCATCGAGTTGACTTTGGCCTAGCACGCTGCGCAGGGTCGTCTGGGACATCATCGAAGTCGCGTACAGGTAATCCTCCACTTCGACGATGGCCCGTTGCTGATCCACTACTCGGAAATAGATAACCGCATTGACCTTCACCGACACGTTATCCTTGGTGATGACGTCTTGCGGCGGCACGTCCATGGTGACGGTTCTCAGGCTGACTCTCACCAGTTTATCGACGAGGGGAATGATGACCACGACACCGGGTCCGTTCCCGCCGACGATCCCGCGTGCAATCCGTCCGAATCGGAATATGACCGCGCGTTCATACTCGCGCAACACGTGGAACCCCATGGCCACCAGCAGGCCCAGCAAGACAAGGATCGCCAACGGGCTGAACAGCAGATTCATGTCAGGCATCTCCCTTTTTCGATGCAGGTTTGACGTGGAGTTTTAAGCCATCCACGCGCGTCACTTCGGCATGGTCGCCGGGCTGCAGGGCCTGCTCACTGATCGCGTCCCAGAGTTCGCCGTGAACAAGGATTTTCCCCTGTGGAGCAAGGGCGGTTTGAGCGACTCCCACCAGGCCGACCATCCCCTCGCTCCCTGTGGTCGGCTGTCGCCGCATGGCTCGAATGCCCATCCCAACCACAAACAATGAGAATCCAGCCGCCAGTGTGACGACCGGCAGGATCACCGACCAGGAAATCTTCAGGAACGGCGCGTCGGTCTTCATCAGCATTAAACCACCGAGGATCATCGAGGCCACTCCGCCGATCGCCAGCAGGCCATAACTGGTCACGGTGGCTTCCAGGATGAACAGGACCACTCCGAGCAGAACCAAGAGGACTCCTGCGTAGTTCACCGGCAGCGACTGAAGCGAGTAAAAGGCGAGGATCAGGCTGATCGCCCCCACGATCCCAGGAAGAATTGCGCCGGGGTTGTACAATTCGGCCAGGATGCCGATCATGCCGATCGTCATCAACACATAGGCGATGTTGGGATCGCTGAGCGCCTTCAGCATCTCAAGGCGCCATCCCATGGAGAATGTGAGAATCGCCGCTCCCTTGGTCTTCAACGTGGTCCTGCCGGGGCTCATCGTGACCGTTCGACCGTCCAACTTTTCAAGTAACCCCTGGAGATCGTCCGCCACCAGATCGATGATCTTGAGCTGGAGCGCCTCCTTCTCGGTCACGGACACGCTCTTGCGCACGGCATCTTCTGCCCAGGCCACGTTCCGGCCTCGTTGCTCGGCGATGGATTTCGCATAGGCGACGGCGTCATTCTCCACTTTCTCCTTCATTGTCTTGTCCATTTCGCCCCCGCCCATGGCGACGGGGTGCGCCGCGCCGATGTTCGTGCCCGGCGCCATTGCAGCAATCTGCGCCGCGAGCGTGATGAACACGCCGGCTGAAGCAGCACGGCCTCCCGAGGGAGCGACGTACACCACCACAGGGATCGCGGAGCCTGTGATGTCTTTAATGATAAGCCGCATCGAGGTGTCGAGGCCGCCAGGCGTGTCGAGTTGCCAGACAAGTGCCTGAGCCCTGTTGGCCTCAGCAAAGGCAAGGGCGTCGTGGAAATACTCGGCTGTAACTGGATTAATGACGCCCTCATAGGTCGCCACGACGACGGCCGAGTCTGCCCAGGCAGAAGGGGCTGCCAACAGGAGCGCTGCCAGACACAGCGCAGCAGCAAAATCCGGTAGCGAGGAAAAGCGGAGGTGGTCAATGAAGCCAGGCGACAGCGACTCCCTCGCGGAATCACGAAAGGTCATCATGCGGGAGCCTGCTGGCTCACAAAGGTTCGTAAGGACTTCCTCCCCTTCGCTGGAAGAATGGATGCGTGAGGTCAATGTACCGGAAAGGCTCACCGATCATACGGCCACGGGTCAGCCCTGTCAAGGAATGGAAAGACCGCGGCGTCTGTTGAAAACCCTGCAATAGTCTCCTAGAATGGCCCCACTATGCGGCGGTTGCAGAACGGCGAGCGCATCCATTTGGTGGACCACAAGGGACGGCAATACGCGCTGACGCTGAAGGCCGGGGACCGGTTCCAGCTTAGTGGCGAGACGATCGCGCACGACGATCTGATCGGCAAGGCGGACGGGTCACTGGTCACCTTGTCACGTGGGAAGCGGATGGTGGCGTTATTGCCGACCTTGGGCGAATACGTCCTGAAAATGCCGCGGGGTGCTCAGGTGATCTACCCCAAAGATCTCGCAATGATCACCATTTGGGCGGACATCTATCCCGGGGCCCGCGTCTTTGAGGCCGGTACCGGCTCAGGGGCCCTGACGATGGCGCTGCTCCGCGCTGTGGGCGAGCGCGGCGAGGTGGTCAGCTATGAGGCCCGAGAAGATTTCGCCAGGACTGCCATGAAGAACATCGAGCGCTATCTGGGTCCAGTCCCGAACTTCACGATGCGTAAGCAGGATGCGTATGAAGGCATTCAGACTGACACCGACAAGGGCTTGTTTGACCGCGTTGTCCTGGATCTTCCGGAGCCCTGGCGGGTAGTGCCGCACGCGGTCCAGGCGCTGCGCTCCGGCGGGGTCTATCTGAGCTACGTGCCGACGGTGCCCCAGGCCCAGCAGACCGTAGAAGCCCTGGAGCGCGCGGCGGTGTTCGGTCTGATCGAGACCTTTGAGACGCTGCTGCGGCCCTGGAATATCGAGGGGCGGAGCGTGCGGCCGGCCCACCGGATGGTGGCCCATTCCGGATTCATCACGGTCGCCCGGAAAGTCGAGCCAGGGCTCTGGGGCAGTCGGCCAAGGGCCAACTGGCCGGATCTCAGAGAGCAAGGACTTGAAGAGGAAGAAGAGGATGACTGAATGAAGCGGCTGGACGGAAAAGTGGCTCTCATCACAGGTGGGGGAGTCGGGATCGGAGAAGCGATCGCGAGGCTCTTTGCGCAGGAAGGGGCCGCCGTTGTCATCACCGGTCGCCGCAAGGACGTGTTGGAGCTGGTCGTCGGGGAGGTTCAACAGAGCAAGGGCCGTGCGCTCGCGGTGGCCGGCAGCGTCGCGGATGAGGCGCACGTGCGATCGGCCGTCTCCCAGGCAGTCCGGACCTTCGGCAAGTTGAATATTCTCATCAACAACGCCGGGATCGGTTCGTTCGGCAAGACGCTGCACGAAACCGACGACGCGACGTGGGATGAATTGCTCGCCATCAATCTGACCGGCGTCTTTCGAATGACGAGGGCGGCCGTCCCGGAGATGATCAAAGCCGGAGGGGGCTCGATCGTCAACATCTCCTCGATCGCCGGTCTGGTCGGGATTCCCTTGAGTGCCGCCTACAGCGCCACCAAGGGAGCGCTCAATGCGCTCACTCGCTGTGTCGCGATTGACTATGCGAAGCAGGGCATTCGCTGCAACGTCGTCTGCCCCGGGCTGGTAGAGACGCCGATGGCGGCCGATCTGATCGAGGACCAGACACGATTGGCCCAAGTGATGGCTGCCTATCCGCTCGGTCGCCCTGGGACGGCGGACGAAGTCGCCAAGCTGGTGCTCTACCTGGCATCCGACGAATCTGCCTGGGTGACCGGGAGCACGTTTACGATCGACGGGGGCATGACGGCTCAGTGAAGAGGGAGGATTGCATGGGAGCGAAGAGTAGAGTTCGGGCGAGGAATGATGTCGTGCTGACATTGTTCTGCCTGAGCCTGTGCCTCATCACCGTTGCATCGGTCTTTGCCCAGAGCGGCACCGACTTTCCAGGCACAGTCTTGATGGTGGATCCCGCTGCCGGCAAGCTCAGCGTCAAAAAGGATGGGGGTGGAACCAGGTTTACCTTCGTGGTCAACGACAAGACGCAATTCGAGGGAGTGGGGTTGAAAAGCCTCAAGGACGTCAAAAAGGGTGACAACGTAACGGTGAACTATGTAGTAACCGGCAGCCAGTACATCGCACAGAAGGTGTCCAAGAAGTAATGGAGTTCAACGCCCAGACCAAGTTATGCGGAGTGCTCGGCAACCCTGTTGAACATTCCCTGTCCCCCGCCATCCATAACGCGGCCTTTCGGAAGCTGGGCCTGAACTTTGTCTATCTGGCTTTCCGGGTTGAGGATCTCCCCGGAGCCATTCGGGGTATCAGGGCGCTCGGCAATGTGCGCGGCTTCAGCGTGACCATCCCGCATAAGGTGGCGGTGATTCCCTACCTGGATGAGGTGGAGACGACGGCCAAACACATCGGGTCGGTCAACACCATCGTCGTGGAGAATGGCAAGCTGACGGGATATAACACTGACGCCTCGGGGGCCTTGCGGGCGTTGCGGGACGCGGGCGTTTCGCTCAAGGGGCAGAAGGTGCTGATGCTGGGGTCTGGTGGCGCGGCGCGCGCGATCGCCTTCGCCTTAGGCGCAGACGCAGGAGTTGCCGTGCTGACAATCCTGGGAATAGATGAACAGGAGCGGCGCGGCTTGGTGAAGGATCTACGGGCGAAGACGTCTCTCCAGGTGGAGGATGGCCTGATCAGCGAGGAGGCGCTCCACCGGAGCCTGGAGGACAGTCAGATCCTGCTCCACTGCACGCCGGTGGGCATGCATCCCAAAGTGAACGAGACCTGTGTACCTGGTTCCTTGCTCACCCCCAACCTGACGGTCATGGACATTGTCTATAACCCGCTGGAGACGCGCCTCCTGCGGGAAGCCAAGGCGGCCGGCTGTCGAACGATCCGGGGCCTGGAGATGTTCCTCAACCAGGCGATCGCGCAGTTCGAGCTCTGGACCGGGCAGCCCGCGCCGGCTGATGTCATGCGAACGGTCCTGGAGTCCCGCTTCACATGAACATCGTCCTGATCGGCTACCGTGGGACCGGGAAGAGTACGGTGGGCAAGATTCTGGCGGAGCGATTGGGTCGGGAGTTGCTCTCCACCGACGCCGAGATCATCAGGCGGGCTCGTCTTCCCGTTCCCGACATCGTCCAACGGTTTGGCTGGGACCATTTCCGTGACCTCGAGTCCGAGGTCTGCCAGGACCTCGCCGGCAAAGACTGGTTGATCATCGACACCGGTGGTGGCGCGATCCTCAGGCAGCAGAACGTGGGCTGCCTGAAGAAAAACGGCGTCCTGATCTGGCTGACCGCCACAGTCCGCACCATTGCCGAGCGCATCGGGGGGGATATCCAACGGCCCTCTCTGACCGACACCAAGTCCTTTACCGAGGAGGTCGAAGAGGTGCTGCGGGAGCGTCAGCCCAAGTATAAGGCCGCGGCGAACCACGTTATTGAGACAGACGGGCGGTCCGTGACGGAGGTAGTGGAGGCCATCCTGGCCCTGGTGTGAACCGCGGCGGAGGTTGATCTCAACGTCATCCCGTGCTATGCTTCTATACGCAATTCATCGCTGCGGGGCCGAGTGATGGAGAGCCGAGCAGAGTGGCCCTGAATCGATGTTGCCTTGCGAGAGGAAGCTGGCCGGAAGGCGTGAGTGACCTGGTGAGTCAGTTCGTAACCTGCCCTCGCGTTCTCCCATACTCCCCATTCCCTCTTCTCAAGACAATGTCACGAGTCCTGTAGGAGGTTAGCCGTGGGTACCAAGTTATATGTGGGAAGTCTGCCCTATTCGACAACGGAACAACAGTTGAGCGAGCTGTTCGCTCAGCACGGCACGGTGCAATCAGCCAAAGTCATCGCCGACCGATACACCGGGCAGTCGAGGGGCTTTGGTTTTGTCGAGATGGCAACGAGTGAAGAAGCACAAAAGGCTATTGCGGCGCTGAACGGCACGCCGTTGGGCGGACGGACCCTCGTGGTGAACGAGGCCCGGCCGCAGGAAAAGCGCCCCTACGGTGGCGGAGGCGGCGGAGGCGGCGGCGATCGGGGCGATCGCTGGTAACCAGACAGTAGAATGAACAAGCAAAGAGGGGACCGGGGCGAGAGCCTTGGTCCCCTCTTCATTCAGACCCGCTGGAGATCACCGTTCCCACCGTCAGAACCCTGCTTGACAACCTTTCAGGCAAAGTGCATGTAATACCCAAGTGCGCCCGTAGCTCAGTTGGATAGAGCGTCGGGCTTCGAACCCGCAGGTCGCCCGTTCAAGTCGGGCCGGGCGCACCACTCTTCAGCCTCCCTCCCGCACCTAGCCCCCCTTTCGAACCGACTTGACTGAGAACTTGACTTATACTTGACTTATCTTGTATCCTGGGCCGTGGCCTATCGACCTGATTTCACCGTTACCAGCCATCTTTTGACCATGCTCGAAGAGATCGCAGTGTTGCGCGAGAAGATCCTCGCGGCCACGGTGCAGGTGCCGTGGATTCCCGCTCTTCAGAAAGACGCGCGAGTGCGCAACACCCATAGCTCGACGGCAATCGAGGGGAACCCGCTCACACTCGAACAGGTGCGTCTGCTGGAGGAAGGGCAGCCACTGTTGACCGAGACGGAGCGTGCAAAAAGGGAGGTGCTGAATTATCTCGCTGGACTCCGATTTATCGAGCGACGCCTCACGAAGAAGCCGATCACCCATACCGAGGTCTTGAGACTGCACGCGATCATAGCCGCAGATGTGATGGATCAAGGGCAGGCTGGACGGTACCGGGATATCCGGGTTCGGGTAGGCCGCTACGTGCCACCGGCCCCCGAGGTGGTCTCCGGGTTAATGGCTGAATTATTGGAGTGGTGGAATACGAAGTCCGCTCAGTGGTCACCGGTCATCACGTCGGCTATTGTCCATTATCGTTTTGAGGAAATTCATCCGTTCGCTGACGGCAACGGTCGTACAGGTCGGACGCTAGCAGTCTGGGAACTGTATCGCCGAGGATTTGATACCCATCACATCTTCTCGGTCGACGAGGTCTATTGGGAGCACCGGCCACAGTATTACGCAGCGTTGGATGCCGTAAGACGACAGGGTGGCGATCTGACGGGGTGGCTGGAATACACGGCCGAAGCACTGCACGTGACACTGGAAAAGGTATGGGGACGGATTCAGCATCTCACGGCCGGTTCCGGTCTGAAAAAAATCGTGCTCAGGCCAAAGCAGGAGCAACTGCTCCGTATGCTGAGAGATCGCAAGAGCCTGACGCCCCGGGAAATCCGAGAGGGAATCGGCGTGTCCAAGCAAGGGGCGATGGATTTGCTGAATCCGCTGCTAGAAGCAGGTCTACTCCGTCGAGTCGGCACCAAGAAATCCGGCAGGTACATCCTTTCATAACTCCCGAAACCAGCATGAAGACGATCTCGGTGCGTGATCTCCAAAAGAAGGTGCGCGCATGCGTGGACGCGGCCCAAACCAGTCGTCGAGTCAGTACGCATCAAGGGAAACTGAGATAGGGTCAAGTCCTGCCAGAATTCCTTTGACAAAGCTGATACGGCATCGGTACCTTATCAGATACATCCTTTTCTTTTTCTTTCTTAGATGGAGGGAGGCGTTGTCGTGAAAACGCCAACCCTACGACTGACCTTAGAATATTGGAAGGACGAACCCTGGTTTGTCGGTCGTCTGCGTGAAGTGCCTGGAGTGCTGAGCCAGGGTGCCACGCTGAAAGAACTGGAAGAGAATATCCTTGACGCCTATCGACTCATGATGGATGAAAGACCGCCGTCTTCCCCATCCACAGGCAAAGGCTAAGACAATCGCCATTTCAGCTTGAAGCGGCGCGACTTTATCAGGGAATTAGAAAAAGCTGGCTGTAAGCTTAAAAAACATGAGGCCAAGCACGATCTGTATATCGGCCCGAAGAGTAGCTATCCCGTCAGCGTTCCGAGGCACACCGAGCTCAGCAACGACC
>JBOHOI010000058.1:0-12924 GCA_050731155.1 Nitrospiraceae bacterium
GGAATGATCGCGTTGATCCGGTAATAGAGATCGGTGGACTCGTCGGTCGGACCGGAGATGATCAGCGGCGTACGGGCTTCGTCGATCAGGATGCTGTCCACCTCGTCCACGATGGCATAGTTCAACTCCCGCTGAACTCCCTGGCTGATGTCGGTGACGATCAGGTTGTCCCGCAGATAGTCGAAGCCGAACTCGTTGTTGGTCCCGTAGGTGATGTCGGCCTGGTAGGCCTCCCGACGCGTGCAAGGTCGCAGGTGCTGCAAACGTTTATCCGACGCGTCATAATTGGGATCAAACAGAAACGAGGCGTCGTGCTGGATCACACCGACGGACAGGCCCAGGGCATGGTAGAGGGGGCCCATCCATTGCGCATCACGTTTAGCCAGATAATCGTTGACGGTGACCAGGTGAGCACCTTTGCCGGTGAGCGCATTCAGATACAGCGCCAGAGTGGCCACCAGGGTCTTGCCTTCGCCGGTCTTCATTTCGGAGATCTTCCCCTGGTGCAACACCATGCCGCCCAACAGTTGCACATCGAAATGTCGCATCAAGAGACGACGCTTGGAGGCTTCCCGGCAGACTGCGAAGGCTTCCGGCAGAAGATCGTCCAATGGTTCCCCTGCCTCGAGCCGCTTCCGGAAGTCTTGGGTTTTGTCGGTGAGCGCGAGATCTGATAGAGGGATAAATGACGATTCAAGCGCGTTGATGCGGTCCACGAGCGGCCGCAGGCGCTTGATCTCGCGGTCGTTTTTGCTGCCGAAGACCAGGTTCAGGAGGTGCGTGACCATGGAAGGCTAACCCATTCAGACTACAGACATATTTTGATGTATTCAAGTCAGTATACAGGAATTCGGACCGTAATCAATAGCAAAACCAGCCACCACAGATGACTTGACAGCCAGCAACCATCTGACTACTATCCGCCATATGCTGGTGATGAACAAGCCTCTTCGGCGATCCGTCGCAGTCTGCTTGACCGTCTGCCTCCTGCTCCTCAGCGGGTTAATGTATCCCCAAGCAGTGGCCCATGCCGCGCACCATGCGCATCACAAGGCTGCGACCCACGCAACTGCACTGTGCTCCTGGATGTGCGCGGCAGGACAAGTGCTTGAAGGGATCTCCTTCGGCTTCCACACGCATCTCAGTCCCGTTGCTCTGACCGGCCTTGCCGTTTCCCACGAGCCGCCCAGCGCCGTTCTATCCCTTTCCTCAACCCGCGGCCCTCCGGTTTTGTCCATCTAGCGATCTAGTCCTGAACAACTGAATGGGATGCGAGCGCGCCGTGTCTCTGCGCGGCGTGTCCCAGCACTGGTTTTGAGAAGCGATCCTGCAACCTAAGGAGGTGAGGTGATGAAGCTTCACAGGTCACAATGGACTGCGATGATAGGCGTCTTGGCGATGAGCCTGGTCCCAGGTGCAGCCTTCACTGAGGCTTCCCAAGACTCAATTTCGCTTGTCCTAGGCCCCAAGCAACAGATCGTGGAAGGGCCCCAGCACGTGTCCCCACCGGCGCTCCAGTTCGACAAGGGCGGCGCACTCCATGTGGCTTGGATGGAAAAACAGGGGGAGACTCGTGCTGTCCGCACCGTTCGTGTGAAGGACGGTGGCAAGGCTACGACCTCACCCGTGCAGGTCAATCGAATCGGAGACGAACCGGATGCCTTGCACCAATCCCCCGGTTTGGCGATAGGTCCCAATGGCGAGTTGTATCTGACCTGGTCCACGTCCAAGACCGCTCCGGGAGCGTTTTTTGCTACCGACCTCCGGCTGGCTCGTTCGCTGAATGGCGGGGTGAGCTTCGAACCTCCGATTGTGGTCAACGATGACGGCAATCCCATCACTCATAGCTTCGAACATGTCACAGTGGGGCCTAGCGGCGATGTCTATCTGGCTTGGCTCGACAACCGAGGGAAGGACAAGAGCGGAGCCGGCTCTATCTTTACCAGCTCCCATGACGGCGGGAAGACGGTGGGGAAAAACCTCACGATCGACGGAATGGCCTGCGTGTGTTGCCGCCCGATCATAGCAGTCGCTCCTGACGCGAGTCTCTGGGTATCTTGGCGGAAGGAATTTGAGGGAAACGTAAGGGACATTGTCGTGGCCAGATCCACAGACAAAGGGGCGACTTTCTCTGCACCCATCCTTGTGAACAAGGACGGCTGGGTTTTTCCAGCCTGCCCGCATCGAGGCCCATCGGTAGCTTTTGACCGATTCGGGCGCCTCTATATCGGCTGGTACACAGAAGGGACGGACGAGCAGCCGCGATTGCTTTTTGCCACGTCTGACGACCAGGGAAAGACCTTCTCAACCCCGCTCTCTCTCCATATCTCCACCACGTCGCTCCCGGATCAACTGCGGATGGCGGTGCATCCTGACGGCGCAGTGGTGGCTGTCTGGGAAGAGGTGACGGGAGTTCGGAAGCGCGCCGTGATGCGAGTCTCGCTGGATCGGGGCCAGAGCTTCGGACCGGTGCAAGCTCTCAGCGAAGGCGCCAAGGCTGCGACTCCGACCGTGGCGATCCACGAGGGCGGAACTGTGGCCCTAAGCTGGACTGAGCATGCGTGGCCCAGCAACCGGATTGTGCTTCAACAGGGATCGCTGAAATTAGCGAAGGGACAGGAGCAACCGTGACATTTCTCGCCTGGGCGATTCTGCCCTTGACGTGGGCCTCCGCTGTGGATCTTGTTATGGCCTCGACGAGCACAGCGGCGGCTGATCTCTACGCTGCTACTGGCATGCAGCGGATCAAAGGTGAGTCGATCGCTCCCTCTTTTGCTTTGAAGACAATGGATGGTCAGTCAGTGAATTCCGAGAGTCTTCGCGGTAAGGTCGTGATGATCAACTTTTGGGCAACCTGGTGCGGCCCTTGCAGAGAGGAGATGCCGGCCCTGCAGCGACTCAGGCAGAGATTCAAGGCGAACGAGTTCGAATTGCTGGCGGTCACGACCGAACAGCAGAAGGAAGCCATTGACGGTTTTGTCAAGGCGCTGGGCCTTACCTTCCCGATCGTCCTGGATGAGACCACGGATGTCAGCGCAGCTTTTGGCGTCCGGGGACTTCCGACCACCGTACTGATCGGTAAGAACGGGCAGGTGTTGGGCCGAGCGGTCGGACCTCGGGGCTGGGATAGTCGAGAGGCAGTTTCTCTGATCCGAAGCGTGATGGAACCAGTCAAATGACAGGTCTTGAGCAACGGCATGTTTCCACGACCGCTTATCGGGTCCAGGCCTGGGTGTTCTCTCTGCTGCTTCATGCCTTTGTGGTGATCGCCGCCGTCCAGTTCGTTTCCGAGTTGAAGCCACCTCCGCTTCCAGAACCGATTCTGTTGGAAGTGTCTATGGTGACGGCGCCGCATCTAGCGCCCGACGCGGAACCAGTAGAGACTCCGACGACACCACTGAGCCAGCCAACCCACGCTCCTCCCGTACCAGCAGAGGTACGTCGGGAGCCTGTCGTTCGTAAACTTCAGATGAGACCAGTGGTCACCGCGCAACAACGAGACAGAGAACCCTTGGTCGAAACGGTTCAACCCAAGCCACAGGCTGTGCAGGTGGAATCGCAGCCGATGGTGTCGCAAGAGATTCAGTCGGCCCAACCGGTGGTCAACGAAGTGACCACCGTACCAGCCGTTCATGATGCGCCTGCTGTGAACGAGGTGACTCCGGTTGCGCAGCCTGAGGCGGTGATGGCTGAAGCTAGTCCCGTGCCGACTGAACCGACCGTGCCGATCGAAACTGCCACGGCGATGGCTGTACCCGCGCCGGTCACTCAGCCTGTCGTGGAGGCGAAACAAGCGGAACCGGTCGTCCGCGAGTCGGCTCCAACGGAGACACGTCCGGTCCGCACTGCTCCAGCCGCGCGAGCGGATTATGGGTGGCTCGCAGAGTCTCTTTGGCGTCGAGTCGTCGCACTCAAGCGATACCCCCACCGTGCGAGATTGAACCGTTGGGAAGGCAAGGTCCTGTTGACGGCGGTGATCAGAGAGGATGGGCATCTCGGCGATCTTAGAGTGAAGGAAAGCTCGGGCTATGATGTCCTGGACGAGGATGCCATGGAACTCGTCAAGCAGGCCTGCCCTCTGCATATGAAGCACCCGCTGGGGCGTCCTGAGGTCGTGGTGCAAATTCCCATCAACTACACCCTCCGCTAGGGACGATGACACACCGGGCGTCATCCGATCGGTCCCTGAGCAACACAGCGCTGGCGCAAGTCCTGGTGCTGGGGCTGGTGACGGTCTATGCCGCGTTGAGCCTGTTGGCGGTTGCCTGTCCCGTTGATGCGGCTCCGACTGCCGGCGGGCACCATCACCACGGCCAGTCGCACCACGGCACGGCCGCGCATGTCTTGCTCTGCGCCTGGGCTTGCCAGGCGAATCCCCCAATCGCGCTGAATTCCTTTGGCATCCATGTGCAACCAGTCCTGTTACTGGTCGGGATGGTTATAGCCTTCTTTCTTCTAACGCCTTTCACGCAACGGGAACGAATTCGCGCTCGTTCGCCACCCTCGCTGCTCCGCTCCCGCTAGTCATTCAATTCATTCTCGTTCATCCGATCTTGAATGGAGGAGTCTATGGGTACGTCCTGGGTCCACCGGGAGTGTTCCCGGTACGCAGCGGTCGCGGGCGCTTTAGGACTCTGCAGCTTGGTGTTCGGAACAGACGATCTCTGGGCTGCGGAGCCGGCTGAACAAGACAAGGAGCCAGTCGTTGTGGTCATGGAGCCGGTCAAAGTGGAAGGGCAACGCATCGAGAACGTAGAAGACGTGAAGAAGGAATTAGCGCGCAGACCGGGAAGCAATATTCTCATCGAAGAGAAACAGATTACGGAATCACGAGCTCTAAATTTGAACGACGTACTGCAATTCGCGCCCGGTGTGCGCTTCCAATCCAGGTTCGGGGCGGATGAGGGACAGTTCCAGATCCGTGGTACCTCGCTCCGAAACAATTTCCATCACCGAGGGATCAATATCCTGATCAACGGCATTTATTTCGGCGATGCTGACGGCTTCTCTGACTTCGAATCGATCGAGCTGCTGGCCTATGAGAGGATCGAAGTCTACAAAGGCGCGAACGCTCTGCGCTACGGCGCCAACACGATCGGCGGAGCGATCAACCTCGTGCCGCGTACCGGCTACAGCGCCTCGACGCTCCAGATGCGAGCCCAGGGCGGCAGCTTCGGGCTGGTCATGGGGCAGGTGTCCAGCGGCCGGGTCACTCAGCCCTTCAAGATCGGCAACATGAACGCTACGTCTGATTACTACGTCAGCGTCTCTGGAAACCACCAGGACGGATTCCAGGATCACAGCCAACAGGCACGCCAGCGAGTTAACGCCAATGTGGGGCTCCAACTTGGCCTGCATCAGGAGGTCCGTGCCTATTTCCTCCAGGCCAACGTGTCAGAGGCTATCCCCGGATCGCTCACGAACGCCCAACTGTTCGCGAATCCTAAGCAGGCGGGGGGACAGACGCCCGGCGCTGGTCCAGCGAGCGGCAATTTTTTCACCTGCAACGTCAACAACCAGACCTGTAACTACGGACGCTACTACAATTTGCAGCGCATCGGGGTCGCCTACCGGAACGAGTTCGCCGCCAATCAGTTCGTCGAGGTCATTCCGTACTACCAGTATCAGTATCTCGATCACCCGATCTTTCAGACGATCCGGCAGGATAACAACAACGTCGGCGGGGAGATCCGGTACAGCAATACCAACCAGATTCTGGGCCACAACCATTCGCTGATCATCGGCCAGCAGATCCGGTACGGGGATCAGCACCAGACCCGTTTCGTGAACGTCAACGGGAGCATCGGCGCGATCACGCAAAATGCCTTCTTGCGAAGCACGTACTTCGGGACCTACGCCGAGGATCAGTTTGATGCGACGGAGATGTTGACCCTTGTCATCGGCGGACGGTGGGATTACAGCGGCCGGCAGGGGAATGTCCAGACCTTCGGCCCGGCCGCCTTCCCGCCGACACAATTCGTCGGGTCGGTCTTGCAGACAACCCAGCAGCCGCTCAAGCACTTCGACGCGATCAGCCCCAAGATCGGGCTTGTCTACCGGACGACGCCGACGTCGCAACTCTACTTCAACGCCAGCCGGGCCTACGAGCCGCCGCTCAACCTCGAGTTGTTGTCATCGGTCAATGCGGACGGAACGGCCAACACAGGGTTTCTCAACTTGGACGCCCAACGAGCCTGGCAGTTTGAACTGGGGCACCGCGGCACGTCCGCCGACAAACGCTACACCTGGGACATGACGGTCTATGACCTGGAGATGAACAAAGAACTTTTGGCCTCGAATATCAACAATCAGAGCACGTTCCAGAACGCAAATGGCACCAGACATACAGGCGTGGAGGCGGGCGGCGCCATGGTGCTGACGAAAGGCCTCGTGGCGAGGGGCGGCGGCGCCAAAGACGACAGCCTGCAGACGCGCCTCGCCTATACCTGGTCGCGGTTCAAGTTCACAGATGACGTCCGGGGAGGCGGAGTCCTCGGCCCTAATGTGCTGATCGCCAAGGACGGGAACACTGTTGCGGGCGCGCCCGAGCACAACCTGGCCGCCGAGTTGCGCTACGACCACCCGAGCGGATTCTGGATCGCGCCGAACTTCGAATGGTCGCTGGCAGGGTTCTATACAGATTACCTCAATACCGTGAAGAACCCGTCCTACTTCGTCATGCACCTGAAGTCCGGCTGGAACATCACGAGGAATCTGACCTTGTACGCGGAAGGGCGCAACCTCACCGACAAGACCTATGCCGGCGCGGTGGTCGTCAACGACCAATTCAACCGGTTCGCGAATCCCGGTCAGGGCATCAGTGGTTTCGCCGGATTAGAGTGGCGGTATTGACATAAACTTTTCCCCGCTGCTCGAGGAGGTGAAAGAACAACAGAGATAACTTGGAAAGGAAAAGAGTGGCCCGATCTGCTCATTGATTTCGGTCTGTGCTCCGTTTATAGTCCGTTGGCAACAACTGAGGAAGGAGCAGGGTACTATGAAGTCGCGGGCCACGAAAACTCTTGGGCTGTTGGTCATGATAGGGATGTGTCCTGTCTTGGCGTTTTGGCAAGCGGGGCCAGCCCAGGCTGCCAAGGCGGATGCCGCCAATCGGCAATACCATCAGGCCGTCGCTCTGTTCGGGGAAGGCGAGTATGACAGGGCGGCTCAAGCGCTGAGAAAAGCGCTCGAAGCGCAACCGAATCTCGCCGAGGCGCACCACCTGCTCGGCCTCGTGTACTTCCAAGGCAAGAAGCAGCCAGTGGAAGCCATTGAATCAATCAAGAAGGCAATCCAGATCAAGCCGAATTTCGCACAGGCCCATTACGACCTGGGACTCATTTACCAGGCGCAGGGGAAACGGACCGATGCCGAGGAGGCGTTGAAGCATGCGATGGAGCTCTCTCCGCGCTATGAGGAGGCGCAGTTGGCTTTGGCCAGACTGTATGAACGCAACCGGGCCACTGACCAGGCTGTGCAGGCGTACCAAGCCTTGCTCGCCATCAAGTCGGACCATCAGGGGGCGCTGTACAGCCTCGGCTACCTCTTCGACGTCCAAGGAGAGAGTCACCAAGCTCGCGAGATGTTGAATCGTCTGGTGAAGGTGAACCAGACGCACGCTGACGGCTGGTATTTGCTCGGGCGGATTGCGGAACGGGACAATAAACTACCCGAGGCGACCGAAGCCTACCGCAAGGCCATTGCGATAAAGCCGGATCTGGTAGACGCGCATTACAACCTGGCCTTTATTTACCGGAGTGAGGGGAAGG
The DNA here is from genome assembly GCA_050731155.1 of Nitrospiraceae bacterium. Lineage (GTDB taxonomy): Bacteria > Nitrospirota > Nitrospiria > Nitrospirales > Nitrospiraceae > NS-7. The sequence goes on from JBOHOI010000058.1 coordinate 7,770, forward strand.
AAGAGCAGGCAGCTCGGGAGTTCTCGGAAGTGCTCAGGCTCAGGCCGGAGTACGCGGAAGCGCACATGAATCTCGGGCTCGTCTATACCAACCTGGGCAAGCTCGACGAAGCCGAACGCCAATATGAGGCGGCGATCAGTTTAAAGCCTGACATGGCGGAGGCCCATTACAACCTAGGCCTGTTCTACGAGTTGCGCAGGAAGGACCCAATTAAAGCGCTCGTTCAATACCGAAAGTACCTGGAGTTAGGTGGTAAGGATGAACGGGTTGAGCGCATTGTTCGGCAGGGAATTCGATGATGGCGGTGCTTCCTCCCGGTCCCAAGACCTAGGATGATGCCCAGTTTTGCTTGAAGCCTTGACCACTCCCGCGCGGCACCTCTGTTGTGGACCATCCGGTCGTGTTTCTCATCTATCCTTTCGATCATCGCTCCGGATTTCAAACCACGTGAACAGCGTGACCAGATAGATCTGAGGGTCTCGTTAGCCACTACGGCCCCTGCGGCGGGTTTGTCTCTAGATGATGCATCTAAAATTCTCTCTGCTTCGTAAAGGCGGTGAAGGGCTCAGGCTGGCGCCACACAGCCTAGCTCGTGATCTAACCAGGGAGGTGACCTGTGACGATGCGAGGACACAAGAGGGGGATCAGCAGATTCGCAGTGCTGGGTGCAATCCTCGTGGCCGCTACCGTCGGTCTGGGGCCTGCGGCAGTATGGATTCGATGAGCGGCTCAGAGGGCAGGTCCAAGCTGTCAACGCCCAAGGATGGCGAATTGGCCTTGCGGGCGGACTATAAGTCCTGGCCGACGTTTCTCAAGGCAGTCCAAAAACCTGACGCAGTCCGCGACCTCTATATCAACACGACCGGGGCGCGAACCGCGGCAGGTCAGATGTTCCCGAACGGTACGGTCTTCGTCATGGAGATCTATCAGGCCAAGAAGATGGCTGATGGAAACCTGGAGAAAGGGACAGACGGTAAGCTGGTAAAGGACCGGCTCGCCAAGATCTTCGTGATGCAGAAAGGGGACGGCTGGGGCCAGGATGTTCCTGACAATATGAAGACGGGAAACTGGGTGTATTCAGCCTTTACCCCAGACGGAGAGCCACTCAAAGTGAACTTTAACGAATGCCGGGCGTGCCACGTACCTGTGGGGGCTCAGAAGGATTGGGTGCACCGCTACGATGAATACTTCGAGACGCGGGGTCGCATGTAAGCGACGCGCACAGGCGCAAGACTCACGTAGAGGCGAAACAAAACGCCCCGTTCACCAGTGACTGGTGAATGGGGCGTTTCTTGTTTGCTCTCCCCCGGCCCTTTACCACCAATAGGGATAGCGGCCCCAGTAGGGTCCCCAGTAGTAGGGAGCGGTATAGGGTCTCTGCCAAGCAGAGGACCCCATTGATTTGGGCCAGACTCTCAGATTCTTGATCTCCAGCGTGGGATAGGAATATTCCGTTTCGTCCAACGCAAGGGTCGTGGCCCCAGTGACCTCGCCGACGATGGTCACCCTTGTGCCGGGGGGCACTGTGGCAGGATCGAGGAAATCTTTCTGAAAGGCCAGAAACCGCCCCTGGGACGCGGTGCGGTCTATGTCTGGAGTCTGGTACCCATCGAGGGGCAGTTGCAGCACCTCGATGCGGGTGCCCTCCTTGAGTCGCTTGGCGGTCAGCACCTCTCCCCCCAAAAGGACGAGACGGCCCTTGTAGGAAGGAGGGGATTCCTTGAGCTGGCTGAACGTGAGCGAGTGATCCACTTGAGTCTGGAGCGAGGCAGGAATGTCGCTGGTGGGCGCGCAGCCCGGTAAGAGAGCCGCGACCATGACCCACGCACGCGTTGCCATCCGGTTGGCTTGCATGAATTGATTATATCAGAGGCATCGCGCCAAGTTCTTGGATGGATTATAATTGGCGCGGTCGTCGAAGCACGGAATCTCTACGAAAGGAGTTGACGGTATGAGGCATCGAGTTGGTTGGGTCCGGGGTGTGGTGGGAGCGGTCGCGGCGTGCGTCGTGGGACTGGTGGGCCTTGCGCCCGTGGCCATGGCTGCCTCTGCCGGGCTCAAAGGAAAATTCGAGGAAATGAAAGAACCGTCCACCCACACACCCGGCAAGGTCAAATTGACCGAGTTCGCCGATTTCTATTGTCCGCACTGTCACATGTTTGAACAATCAGCCTTGCCCATGCTGGAAAAGGAGTTTGGAAACAAGGTGGAGGTCACGATGGTCGGGTTCCCCATCATTCCGGGTAAGCTGCCGACCGCCTTTGAAATGTACGAACAGGCCAAGATGATGGGGAAAGGAAACGAGATGAAGCGGGTCCTGTTCCGCACGATCCATAAGGATAGGACGGAAATTCTGGATCGGCTGATCCGAGAGGCGCTCATCAAAGAAGTGGGCCTGGACGTCGCCGCGTTCGAAGCCGGTCTGGCGAGCGGCAAGCCGGTTCGAGCACTCGAGGAGGGCAAGAAGTGGGGGCAGCGGGTGAAGGTGCAATCGACGCCAACCGTACTGTTGGACGGCCATATCAAGCTGGAGGCTGACGCGCTCAATCCTGAGAACCTCAAGACCGTGATCCACAGCATCCTGGCTGCTGACGGGAAGCGGTAAACAAAATCTGATCGGTCCCACAGTGAACAGAATCTCTGCACAGGCCGCCCCAGGGTGGAAGACCAAGAGTCTTCCCGCGCTGCTGCTTCTCATGCTGCTGGGAGTCGTTGAGCATGGAATCGCGAGCGCAGCAGGCAGTGGCGCCCAGGGTGGAACGACCGCGGCGCCGGAGAGACCCGCCCACAGCGTCCCATCGCTTGCGACCGGACTGCAGTCCCAGATCAGAGCGACAGCCGCAAAGGCCCTGCCGGCCGTCGTGAACATCGCCTCCACGGTCGTGCGGGACCAGGCCTTCAGCGACGAGGGTCTGCCGTTCGGTCTTCTGCAAGAGCCGCAGCTGCGCCGGCAATACGGGCAGGGATCCGGGGTGATCGTGTCGGCCGACGGGCACATCATCACCAACAACCACGTCGTGGCCGACGCGGTTGATGTGCTGGTACTGCTCGGGGACCGACGGCAGTTCAAAGGTCGTGTCGTCGCCACGGACCCCAAGACCGATGTGGCGGTGGTGAAGATTGATGCCCACGGCCTGCCCGTGGTTCCGTGGGGTGACTCGAGCGCGCTCTCGGTAGGAGATTTTGTTCTGGCTATCGGGAATCCACTGGGACTCAACCAGACCGTCACCTTCGGAATTGTGAGCGCAGTCGGGCGTGCGGACGTGGGGGTCGCCGACTATGAGGACTTTATCCAGACCGATGCGCCGATCAATCCGGGCAACTCCGGTGGGGCGCTCGTGAACGTGTGGGGCGAGTTGATCGGGATCAATACCGCCATCGCCAGCACCACGGGCGGCAGCGTGGGCGTGGGATTTGCCATCCCGAGCAACATGGCGAGGGCGGCCATGCAGAGCCTGCTCAAAACCGGCCGGGTGGTACGGGGGTTCCTCGGTGCCTCGACCCAGGATGTCACGCCGCTCTTGGGGAAACTCTTCAAGCTACCGGATGTGAAAGGAGCCATTATCACCGACCTGATTACCAAGGGATCGGCCGAGAAGGCCGGCCTGCGGCGAGGGGACGTGATCGTGCGGTTTGACGGCAAGGAGGTAGTGGACGGAGGCCGCCTCAGAAATCTGGTTGCCGGGTCGACCATTGGGAGCAAACATCGGGTGGACATTATCCGCGATGGCAGGCCGACTCAGGTGGAGCTTGTCATTCAGGAAGCGCCACGTGAGCGGGTCCGCCGTGCCTCCTCGGCGAACCGTCTGGAACCGGCTGGGCATCCGTTGGGCGGGCTGCTCGTGGACGAGGTCACTCCCGCCGTAGCCCGTCAACTTGGACTTGCATCGGCGAGCGGCGTGGTGGTGGACAATGTGGAGGAAGGCAGCCTGGCGGAGGCGGCCGGGCTGCTGCCGGGCGACCTGTTGCTCGAAGTGAATCACCAGCCGGTGCCGAATCTGGCGACCTACCAACGGCTCGTGGACCCGATCAAACCGAAGGATCTCACCCTGCTGATGATCAACCGCCAGGGGACGGTGCTGTATGTGCCCATCGAAGGAGAGTAGGGGGTAGGGCATGTCAGGTTCTCGCTTCCGCGCCTCTCGAAGCGACCCTTCCGGGCTTTGCCGAGCGGAAGCCTACGGAAATTCATTCGCGGACTCAGTCAGTTTCCGCTTTCCTTCTCGGCAAAGCCTCGGTGGGTCCCCCGCTTCTCCGGCGAAGTACGCTCCGAACCCTGACATGCCCTGCGTAGCGGGTGTGGATGTAGGGAAGGGGGAGCGGATGGGTGGCAAACCCCCTGCTCCCGCACCGCGCACGATCGGAATGTGCTCGGTGGACGGCCGCAATAGGGGCTCGCCCACCCACTCGCTTGAAGGTGGATCAAGGAAACGAGAAAAAGTCCGCCGGATAGGCTGCAGGATTCGCAGTTTATCCCAGAGGCTGGAACCGGGACGAAGGAGTGGACAAGTGTTGGATTCTGGAGTAGATTTTCGCTTCGGCGGATTGCTTAGGCTACCGTGCTATGCGGCACGGGTAGACCGCAGTAGACTTAATAGTTGGGCATGATGGATACACATGTGAGTCTCGCTGAATCTATCCGCCAGAAGATGTCAGCGTCGCCCTGGCGCCAGTTCGGGCATCTCCTAATCGTGGCCTTTCTAGCGGCCATTGCTAGCGCCATCTTCTTTAAGCCCGTCAAGTCGAACGGTACGTATCTGCGCGAGCTCATTGAATCGCATGCGCTCGAGAAAACCGCTGCAGAGCTTGTGGTTCGGCTCCGTGCGTCGCCAGAGACGAAACACTTCACGGATACCGAGTGGAAACGCATAGAGGAAGGACTTGCGGCGTGCCTGGTGAAACAGGCAGAGGAACACGCAGCATCCAACGATCCATATCTGAGTGCCCGCGCAAATATGGAGACGCCAACTGTCTTGGCTAATCGCTTTCTTAAGGCCTGTGGCGCTCTTGAGTATGACCGGTCGGCGAGATAGGTAACAAAAGAGAGGAGAAAGGCGGGGTCATTTCTTGACTTTGTACTGTAGGTGAGTACAGGCAGGTGATGGTGCGATGCCAAGTCAAGCAATGACCCCATATCTTGTGACCTGTTCGTGAT
>JBOHOI010000059.1:0-12856 GCA_050731155.1 Nitrospiraceae bacterium
ACGTCACCCGGTTGAAGACTGCGTCGTACTCGAAGCGCATCACCTTGTTGTCGGGATCGGTGATCTTCGTGATATTCCCCGCAGTGTCATACTCGAACGTCGTCTTCCGGCCCAGAGGATCGGTGGTGTTGAGCGCTAGATTTGACGCGGCCCCTCTGATCGTCACGGTGGCCTGGCCGAGCGCATCCGCCTGACTCAGGACGTATCTCTGACCGTTGAACCGTGTGGTCGTCACCTTTCCTCTCGGGTCGGTCACCGTGGTCTGCGTCACAATGCCGGTGGTCGTGGTGTAAGCAAACTGCCAGATGCCGCTATCCGCCTGGGTCTGACGGATCACGCGCCCGGACGTGTCATACTCATTGGTCAGAAAGGTAATGCCCCGGGCATCGGTGATCGTGAGCATCCGACCGGCCGTATCATACGTGTACCGCGTGATCTGGATCAGAACGATGTTGCGAACTACAGGAGCACTCCCGCCTCGAGATGGTTGATCAGCAAGTCCCAGCTGCGAGAATGATCTCGACATGCAGGCGGCCTGCTCGCGCACATCATCCGATGGCAGAACAGCAGCGCTGGCTTCTGACAGCAGCCCTACTGCCGTGAGCAGGAGCCACAGCACGAGCATACTTGTCTTCATGTGACGCATCATGGCCAAATGATTGACTATCCGACGTCAACTCCCTTTGTACCCATAGCTAAAAGAAAAACAGATATGTCGCAAAGACCCAGAGGAGGAAAATGACGACCCCGACCAAGTAAAAGAGAGGGCGATTCGTGTAATAAAGTTTGAAGATCCCTACTGCCAGATCAGACTTATCCTTCCCGAGATCGTCGAAATCCTGCGGTCGTTTTAAAGTGACATTCCCACAGTTCTCGCATTGATAGGCCGGAATATCGACAAAGGTCATGCTTCGCCCTTCCATCTCCTTGGTGACCTGGGTCTTGATCCGCTTGACTCTGGCACCGCATTTGGCACAGGTCTTCATTGGCATAGTGCGTCCTCTATCAATTGACCGGTCCCGTACATGAGCACTCCCGCTGTAAAATCGATCGCCCCGGCTCCCATGAGAGCAAGGCCAGCATTTGAGAGCAGGTTAATCTTGTAAACATTCAACCTGAAAAGTTTAGGATCACCAGGCACACTCTGCCATCTTGGAATACCTCTTTGTGCATAGAAACCTGTCCCATACCCTCCTGTTGCTAGAGTTGTTCCAATATACATAGCCCACTTGCCTGATTCTTCGAGCTGCTTGCTCAGCTCCTTCCAGAACTCCTGATTCTTGCACCTCTCCTCCTTTTTATCCCACCCTGACGGGTCAATAAATAAGAGCGGATTGTTAGAGACGTATTGATATGGGTGTTGGCTCCGCGGGTCTCTAAGGAGGAGTTGGCTGTAGAGAAAACTGTCAAATTGCCTGCTCGGCGTGCTTCGCAGATTGATCGCCGCGGCTATATTCAACGGGTCTTCGCTGAGAAAGCGTTGGTGGAGCGGTGAATGGTATCGAGCCCTGTAGTAGTACAGAGCAGTCTGATCGTTTTCCCGACCGGTGAATTGGAATGGATTTGCAAAAGCTGGATTGGAGGACTGGGTTTTCCCGAATGGCTCGTAGGTATACTGAACTGGCGAAGTGCCGGCTTGATTCGTGAGGGCTAAGGTACTACCCAAGCCGTCGTAGATTGAAAAGTAGGTTCCGTCCTGACGCAAGATGCCAAACATTTCATCAATATTTAAGCTCCGCAGGTAAGTCGCAACTGGCACTCCACTCTGAATCTCCTGCACAATGTCATTGCCATCGTACAGAAATTGGGTCGCGACGCCGTTGATCGTCTTGTTAGTCCGACGGCCCACCGAATCATAGACGAAGCTTGCGGTTGCCCCACCGCTGATGCCAACCAGGCGATTCCTCGCATCCCACGTGTAGGTGTTGGTTCCGTCATTGGTGAGGTTTCCGTTCGCATCGTACGCGAGCGTCGCACTGCCAAACTGGGTCTGTTCATTCGCGGCGTCGTAGGTTGCTGACGCAACCGCTGCAGGTAACAGCGACGCACTGCCATTGGCTCGCGTCAGAGTGATTCGGTTCCCGGCGGCATCATACTTGTAGGTGAGGTCTTCGATGGTGGTACTACCGGGGCCTTGATGCAGGATGCGCGTCAGCCGGTTTGCATTGTCATAGGTGTAGGTCGTATTGGTCCCGTTCGGGTAGGTGAGTGAGGTGCGGCGCCCCGCTGCGTCGTAACCCAATCCCACGGTGAGAGTGCCCTGCGCCACCTGCGTGAGCCGCGACGCCCCGTCGTATTGATAGGCGACCGGCGCCTGGCCGCCCACCGTCATTACAGTCCTACGACCCAAGGCATCGTATTGATACGTCACCGCCCCTTGCGACGTGAGCTCCAAGGTCAACCGATCTAAGTTGTCGTAGCCCAACTCGATCGCCCCACTGACACTGTCCACCGTCCTGGTCAGCCGTCCCACTGCATCGTACGTGAATGTCGTCGTGCTGGTGTCCTGATAGCTCGCGTTCGTTCGTCTATTGAGTTTGTCGTAGCTGAACTGACTCACCTGACTCTTGCGATCGGTAAACTGCGTCAGATTGCCGGCTCCATCGTAGTCATACGTTTCCGTCCGGTTGAGTGCGTCCTTCCGTGTTTTCAACCGATCCATTGGGTCGTACGTGTAGGTGGTCGTCTGGTTCTTGGCATCCGCGACGGTCAGGAGGTTGCCATTGGGATCATAGTCAAACCGCGTGATCCCCTGGCGGGCATCCGCAATCTCAGTCACACGATTGAGGTCGTCATAGCGGAACTGAGTAAACAGCCCCCGTGGATCGGTGAGGCTGATCAACCGACTCACGGTGTCATAGGCCCGCTGCGTCGCGTTGCCCAATGGATCCGTGGTGGTGATGAGATTGCCCTGGGCATCATAGGCAAAGGTGGTGGTGTGGCCGGCGCCTAAGGGATCGGTGACGGTGAGGGGCTGCCCGAACGAGTTGTAGCTGATGGTCGTGACGTGGTTGAGCGGATCTTTCACCGTGAGCAGGTTCCCGTTGGCCGGATCGTAGGTGAACTCGGTGACCTGATTGAGCGCATCGATGATCTTCGTGACCCGGTTGAAGACTGCGTCGTACTCGAAGCGCATCACCTTGTTGTCGGGATCGGTGATCTTCGTGATATTCCCCGCAGTGTCATACTCGAACGTCGTCTTCCGGCCCAGCGGGTCGGTCGTGGCGAGGAGTAGATTCGAGGCTGGATCGCGCGTTGATGCGGTCGCCTGGCCGAGCGCATCCGCCTGACTCAGGACGTATCGCTGACCGTTGAACCGTGTGGTCGTCACATTGCCTCTCGGGTCGGTCACCGTGGTCTGCGTGATAATGCCGGTGGTCGTAGTGTAAGCAAACTGCCAGATGCCGCTATCCGCCTGGGTTTGTCGGATCACTCGTCCTTCGCTGTCATACTCATTCGTGAGGAAGGTGATTCCGCGGGCGTCGGTGATGGTCAGCATCCGACCGGCCCCATCGTAGGTATACCGGGTGACGCCGCCGGCAGGGTCAACCACGGCCGCAAGTTGGCCACCCGCATCATAACTGTAGAGCAGCGATCGGCTCAGCGGATCCGTGATCTGGACGATGCGGTTTGCGCCGTCATAGGCCAGAGTGAGTTGCCGCCCGTCTGATGCTGTAATGGTAGTGAGGTTTTGAGTGGTGCCGCTCCGCGTGAGCGTAACCATGTTCCCGTTTCGGTCCGCTTGGCTGATGAGGAAGGCGGTGCTGAAGACGGGAGTGCCAAAGGTCCAGGTCGTGCCGTCCTTGAACCGAAGCGTAAGGCTCGTTCCTGCGTCGGTGAGGACAGCGCCTCGGACAGAAGGATCGGTCGTATTCCGGAATTTCCCGTCGGCTTGCAGGGGAAACGCAAGCCGGGCGCCTTCAGGGAGTAAGAGCGTCCGCAGGTTGCCCTCGAGGAGCAGCAGAATGTGGTACGGGTGACTGGTCCCGGGGCCGAAGGGCCCAGCCGTGGCCCCATTGGTCCGATACCTCCGTGTGAAGACCACCGGAAGCCGGCCGGGGAGCACGAGATCGGTCTTCTGCAGAACAAAGATGCCCGTGGCCAAGTCCACAGGGTCGCCGCCCGTTGTCCCGCTCGTCGGCTGGCCGCCTCGCTGATCATCGATCGGCTTACGGGCTGCTCTGTTTCTGGCCACCTGGGCTGCCCCGCAGCAGAAGCGCGGCTGGCCGAATGGTTTCCCGGTCGCGGGATTGATGTCCGGTACGACCTGGCTCCCGTCAGATGAGATGGTGCCGGTGCCGTATTGCGCCCACTGGTTGGGGCGAGAACCGTCGGGCGCTTCGTCATAGAACCAGAGTTCCACTTGGGTTCCCGGAGGCAGATCTAAGTCATTCGGGAACGTAATTGGGATCGGCTCGGAGGGAGTCCCCCCGCCCTGCTTCCCGAAATAGTCCATGTAGACGCTCGGCGAATAGAGGTCTCCTGGAAGAGGTGGCAGCGGGGTACGATCAATCGGCACGCGCCTGATCGAAATTTGGGTATTGGGCTGCCCGTCCCAACCAGTGATGGTCGCGCCGGCTGGGATCGTCATCTGAAAGCCGGGGATATCCGGGTCAGTGACAACGCGCTGGACGGCTGTGTTGGAGATGTCCACGAGCCCGGTGGTTTTCTGAAAGTGCAGCTTCGGAGTGAAGCCGAGCGTATTGGCTTGCCCCGCGACGATGGTGACTTTGTAGGGCACAATCGGAAGACTGCGGCCAGGCGTCGAGGCCGGACCGCCGTCGATGAAAAGCAGTTGGTCCGCTCCCGTCGGCGGATTCAGGATCAGGAAGTTCCCGCCTTCATCGGTGGTTGCCTGAAGCGTCCCCAATTTCACGAGCGCCCCTTGGACAGGTTTGGCATCCTCATCCAACACTTGGCCGGTGAGGCTGGTGACCCCAGCCGCTTGCACCTGCACTGTCACCGAGACCGAGCGCGTGGTGGAAACGCCGTTAGCGAGGCCCGTCGCGGTCACCGTCAATGGCACGTTGCCGGCTGGCACAGTCCCATTCGTTGCCACGGTCAGGAGTGTGCTCTGGCCAGCGGTGAGCGTCGCTGCCCCGAAGGTAGCGGTCATCCCTGCCGGGAAACCTGTCACGGCCAGCGTCGCCAGGTTTGTGAACCCGCCGCTGCCGGTCAGGCTGACCTTGAAGAACGCTTGCCCCATAGCCGGCACCGTCGCAGTGGCCGGCAGGACACTCAACTGCATATCTTGGGTCGGAATGACGACGAAGTGCCCGGTCGAGGTGGCGGTGCCTCCTGCGGTCGTGACGGCGAGCGGGCCGGTCGTGGCCGTGGTCGGCACCACAGCAGTCAGCGTCGTCGCGTTCTGCACCGTGAACGAGGCGGCTGCGACACCGTTAAACGTGACGGTGGTCACATTCGTAAAATTGGTGCCGGTCACTGTGACAGTCGTGGTCGCGCGCCCGCTGGCTGGCGTAAAGCTGCTGATCGTAGGCGCCTGTCCCGCAGCGATGGTGGCGTCAAAGCGCGCATTCCGAGTGGTGGCGTCAAAGTAGAGCCGCAACCCGACCGCATTGTTGTGGCCTGGGCATTTCGTGTTATCCGGGTTGGTTCCAATGCGGGTCGAGATTTTGAGCGACAGGGTGTCGGTGGTGCCGTTGAAGGTCACCGACGAGAAGGAACCAAACGCCACGGTGGCTTCCATGGCATTGGCCGGATTTCTGGTGATCCCCGTGATGCAGCGGGTCAGGCCGGAGGACACCAGTGCGCCGTTTTTGAACACCTCCGCCCGGAGGTCAAACTGGGTACCTTGATCGTCACTGTTCTTGAGTCCCAGCCAGACGTGGAGGTCGCTGAGGGCCGTGAGGGTCCCGGCGGTGAGCGTCGGTTGCGCCGGCCAAGTGCCGATCACTTTCCACAGATTGCCGCCGCTGAAGTTTACGCTGGTGGAGTCCCTGAATTTTGCCGTCGTGGCGGTGGGTGCCGTGGTGTCAAGGAAAAGCGTGGGTGGATTGTTGTCAGGACCGGTGCCGTGCAGGAAGAAGTCAGTCGGATTTTGCGCCTGGACGAGAGGGACTGTCAGCAGGCTGGCCACGCTGGCCGTGCCCAAGAGCAGCAGCGTGAGCCATGTTGTGGTGGGCTTCACCAGCCTGTCTCCTTTAGCTGGGTGGTGACAAGCTTCCTGAACTGGTGCTCGCGAGACGGCCTGAACGCTGTGCCTTTCTACACCAAAGCGCTCGTGAAAGGTATGATCTACTTCACAGATACGAAAATTTTTTTCTCGTGGGTGGGAGGAAGCTGGCAGGGAAGGCGAAGCAACAGGTCCACCTATTCCGCCGCAAGTGCTTGCTTTAGCAGACGATCCAGGAGAGTCAGCCGCAGGGTCTGGTCTTGGATGTGTCCTGATGACACATCGGAGGCCAGCACCCCGAGGGCCTTACCAATGGTCGCGAGGTCGGCGTCAGCCTTCGCTTCCCCGTTCTCCGAGCCCTCAGCCGAGAGCAGGACCTGGACCGGCAGGGCCGGGGCCAGCGTGTCCTTCGCCTTGAGGAAGGCCTGCAGATGACGCAGAGTTTCCTCTATTGCAGAGCCTACCAGCAAAATGGCCGCAAAGGCCCTGGGCAAACATTGTTCCCACACCGGCCAGAAGCGTTTCTCCGCGCGGACCGCGACTAAATGGAGCACCGTGTCTCGTGAGATCCTGACGCGGCCGACATCAATCCGGTACTTGGCCTGAGGCTCCTCGATGCCCACCGCGGCCCATCGTGACCCGGACAGGTCTTTCACCAACTGCTGAATCAACTCGCTTTTCCCTGCCCTGGCGACCCCGACCACCAGGATGCGCAACACCTGTGGGTCGGCCGTCGGCATGTGCCTGGCTCTGAACTGCTGGGCGACCTCCTCCAGGCGACTCAACACCAGGCCAACTTGGCCTGCTTCCGGCAACTCATGGGCGGCAGGTTCCTCCTGCGTGGTCTTGCGGAGCGCTTCCTGCTCGTGCTCCTCCAGCGCACGGAGGTCCTGGAACAGCAGATTGGCCATGCTAGCGGTGATCGGCATCCGCTCGGGCACTGCGTCCGGAATGAACAGAAACCGGCCGGTCTTCCATCCCAACAGTCGGAACAGGGGTTCTTCTCGCTTCGGCGACCTGAGATCGGCTTCCACGATGACGCCGTTGCGGAAATAGAGGGTGCCGGTGCGCTCGCCATGGCTGAGCACCAGCGCGCCGGTCTTCTGGTCGAGCTCCAGCGTCTGGATCATGTCCAGCAGGTCCACTTCTTCAATGCGACCGCTCATGCCGATCCGGTCCAGCGGGATCTTCCTGGCCTGCTCGATCCGGTCCATCACCGTCTCGACGCTCTGCGCGAGCCGCTCGAGCGGGCAGGGCTTGATCAGATAGTCGTCCGCGCCGACCTTCCTGGCTTTGATCTTGTCTTGGTCCTGATCTCTGGCAGTCAAAAAGATGAAGGGAATTGTGCGCGTGGAGGCGTCGCGCCGGAGCCGGCTGCAGAGCTCATAGCCGTCCATGCCCGGCATGCCGATATCGGCGATAATCAGATCGGGATGTTCCGCCGCAACTTTTTTGATCGCCTCCTCTCCGCTCAGTGCCGTGTCAACGTGACAGTCGCGGTTGCTCAGATAGAGCGACACGATGCGCAGCCACTTGGGCTCGTCATCCACCACGAGGATCTTGGGTGCCATAATAAATAAACCGTGGCGAGAGGCTCTAGAAATAATTGTGAATGCTGAATGTTGAATTCTGAATTAAAACTCAACACTCATCACTCATAACTCATCACTGGATTATCTGCGGCTCTCCTGTGCCGTTGATCACCTCATCCGTGATCACGATCGTCTTGACGCCTTCCAGCGCCGGCACTTCGTACATGAGGTCCAGCATCACGTCTTCCAGGATGGTGCGAAGTGCGCGCGCCCCCGTCTTCATCGAGGCAGCCCGGTGGGCGACGGCCTTGACCGCGGCTTCCGTGAACTGGAGCTGGACATGCTCCAGTTCGAACAGCGCTTGGTACTGCTTGAGCAGCGCGTTCTTGGGTTCCGTCAGCACGCGAACCAGGGCTGCCTCGTCGAGATCGGTCAGCGTGGTCAGCACCGGGAACCGGCCGATGAATTCCGGGATCAACCCGTACTTCAAAAGATCCTCCGGTTGCGCCTGCTCCAGCAGCCCGCTCGGCCCAAGGGCCTCGCGCGCCGTCGCTCCGGCTCCGAATCCCATGCGCCGATAGGTGGTGCGTTGGCTGACGATCTGTTCCAGCCCCACGAACGCGCCACCACAGATGAACAGGATATTGGTGGTATCCACCCGGATGTACTCCTGCTCCGGGTGCTTGCGTCCGCCTTTGGGAGGCACGTTGCAGGTCGTGCCTTCAACCAGTTTGAGGAGGGCCTGCTGGACTCCCTCGCCCGACACATCGCGGGTGATCGAGGCGCTCTCGGACTTGCGGCTGATCTTGTCGATCTCGTCAATGTAAATAATCCCGGTCTCCGCCCGCTTGACGTCGAAGTCGGAGGCTTGGAGCAGTTTCAGCACGACATTCTCGACGTCTTCCCCGACATAGCCGGCCTCGGTCAGGGTAGTGGCATCCGCGATCGCGAAAGGCACATGCAGGATCTTGGCGAGAGTCTGCGAGAGGAGGGTCTTGCCGGTGCCGGTTGACCCGATCATCATGATGTTACCCTTCTGCAGCTCGACTTCTTTGAGGCGGGTCCGACTCAGCAACCGCTTGTAATGGTTGTGGACCGCCACCGACAGGACCTTCTTGGCTCGGTCCTGTCCGATGACATACTGGTCCAGGAGCATCTTGATCTCGGTCGGCTTGAGCATCTGGGTGCTCGGAGAATCGTCTGATACCGGCACCGTGGCCTGCTGGGTCAGGAAGGTCGAGCAGAGCTGAACGCATTCGTTACAGATGAGTAGGTTGGAACCGGTCTGGCAAGTGTGGCAGTGGTAGGGCGCCGGGCTTTCGAGCAGACTTTTCACAACGCCTTCCCGCTTTCCGCAAAAGGAGCACTGACGTTGGCGTTTGTCCTTACCTTGTCGCGACTCCCAGAACACCTAATTCTTCCCCTCCTTACCAACAGTTACAGCGCGGCTAGGCTGACCCCCGTGCTCGCGCACCGCGCACGCCTCCAGCGTTATTCGTCTTTCGTGAAGCGTCCCTCGGGGAAACGTGTATCGCACCTCGTGAAGCGTATCTCGTGAAGGCTTCCTGCGAACGACGCTTCACGAATCACGAGCGACGCAGCCTGGTCGCGCCCTTGCGCCACGCCCATCTTAGCCCGCGCCTGGAGCCAACTCAAGCAGGTCATGTCCCTGTTAGTGGTGCTTCTTCCTTGTCGGCCGCAGGGAACCGGATGACGAACTGGCTGCCCTTCCCTTCCTCGCTGCGCACCTCCAGAACACCGCCGTTGTCCTCGACGAGCCGTTTCACATTCGTCAACCCCAGGCCGGTCCCATATTCCTTGGTCGTGAAGAACGGCTCAAAGATCCGGTCCAGATTGGCCTGGGGAATCCCGCAGCCGGTGTCGGCCACTTCGATCTCGACGCGGCCATCTCCCTGCGCTCTGGTCGTCACGGTGAGCAGACCGCCATCCGGCATGGCCTCTCTGGCGTTGATCAGCAGGTTCACCATCGCCTCCTTCACTTGTTCCGGGTCAACCTGCAAGGCTGGGAGGTTCTCGCCGAACAGGGTCTCCACCTTGACCCGTTCGTGCCCACCTTGCGCTCTCCACTGCCACAGCGCCGACTGCGCGATGGCCTCTGGCTGGATACGCTTGGGTTCAGGGGGCTTCTGGCGCGCATAACGCAGAAAGTCGTTGATCCGATGAGTGAGCCGGTCCACCTCGTCAACGATGTACCGCGCCACCTCCTGTTTCACCGCGTCTGCCTGTTGTGCTTCGAGCACCAGTTGGGCCGAGCTTCGGATCACGCCCAGGGGGTTCCTCAGGTCATGCGCCAGCGCCGCCAACAGTTGACCGACTGACGCCAGCTTCTCACGACGGATCAACTCGGTCTGTTGCGACTTCACGGTGCGCAAACTGTCCTCCAGGGCGCTTCGCATCGCGTGGAAGGTGCGCGCCAGGTCTTCGATTTCGTCGCCAGTCTGGATCTGCGCCGACGCCGGGCTCGTCTCAACGGGGCGCGACGCGGCAGACTCGGGCAGCGACGCAACATCGCGCCGGAGCGCTTCCGCTTCTCGCCTGAGCGCGAGGATCGGGCTCACGATCCGCCGGCCAACGACGAAGCCCATCGAGGCCAGCACCACCACAAGCCCGAACCCGATCAATCCGACCGTGAACAGCAGCGAATAGATCGGCGCGTACGTCTCTTCCGGCTGCTGTCGAACGAATGCAAACCAGCGCTCGCCGCCCAAACTTGATGTGCTGAGATTGTGGGAAAACCGGACCGGGGCTGCGCCAACGATCGAATTGTGCCCGCCATGCGCGTCGTCGTCCGCCACCAGCCACAGGGGTTCATTGTGCGCCAATTGGTTGAGCAGCGCGTCGTGGATCAGGTGCGCTGTCGGCGGGAGCACGGGGCAGATCAGCGGCGTGCCTTCAGTGTCGAGTAACATGCCGTGCCCGGTTTTTCCGACGCGAATCGGGAAGATCGTGTCCATCAGCACCGTGCGTCGGATGACGAGCCCGACTGCGCCGATCGGCTCTTCGCGGTCTTTGCTGGGAATCGCCACTGCCACATCGAACACGTACTCGTTGCGCGAGGGGTCGAGCCGGAGTGAGCTGACATAGGCTGTGCCGAGTTCTTCCTCCATCGCCTCCTGCCACCATTCCTGCGCGACGTTCAGATAGAGGGCGTCAGGGTCGGTGGAGGCCACGAGAGCACCTCGGCTGTCAGTGATCATCACCCGCACATAGGAGCCGGTCGTACTGGCCCAATCCTTGAGGTAGGCGGCCATCGGTGTCAACGGAGGTGGCGTCTCGTTCCGGTGCCCCTTGGACCAGGCAACCTGCTTGGCTGCCAGCAACCGGCGCACTTCCGCCTCACTCTTGCCAGCATAGCGTCGGTTTGCGGTCTCCACGTTCTGGCGGATGATCAAGGGGATCGAGGCCAACTGCATGGCGTGATCGATCTCCGTGTCCACGGCCGCCGCGATCCGGATCGCGGTGGACCGCGCGATTTCCTGGAAACTGCTGCCGATGGAGTGTTTGAGGCTGTGCGTGCTGTATAGGTAGGTCGCGAAGAGGGCTGCGACACCGGGCAGGATCCCGACGACTAGCAGGGAGATAAAAAATTTCTTTTGCAGACCGCCGGCGCGGTTCACGTTGTCGTTCGTTCCTCGTGAAGCGTCTCTCGTAACGAGATACGAAATACGAACGACGCTTCACGTCAGGTGGTACTTCGCCATTCGATAGCGGAGGGTGTTCCTGGTGATTCTCAACAGACGACTTGCTTCCGAGACGTTTCCGCCTGTTTTGTGCAAAGCCTCCTGAAGCATCGCTTTTTCGAGTTCCTCGACTGAGAGGCCGAAAGAGAGCAGCGACAGGCTGTCCTTCTGCCCTGTCTCATCCAGCGCCCGGAGATAGACCGGCAGGTGCTCCCGCCGGATTTCGCCTTCTTTGCAACTGATGGTGAGCCACTCCACCACATTGTGCAACTCCCGGACATTCCCAGGCCAGTGGTACCGTTCCAAAGTGGCCAAGGCGTCCGGGGACACACGTCGAATGCGGCTGCCTTGTTCGCGGCTTGCAGCCTCCAGAAATGCGTCCAGGAGTGCCGTGATGTCTTCCCGCCGCTCCCGCAACGGGGGAATATGCAGTGGGCAGACGTTGAGGCGGTAGTAAAGGTCTTCGCGGAACCGGCCTTTCTTAATGAGGTCAGACAACTCCTGATTCGTCGCGCAGATGACCCGGATATCCACCTTGACCCCGCGGATCCCGCCCAGCGGTTCCACGGTTCGGTCCTCCAGGACCCGAAGCAACTTGGATTGAGCCGTCGGACTCAGTTCTCCGATCTCGTCCAGGAACAGAGTGCCTCGGTCGGCTAGCTGAAAGCGGCCGAGCTTCGACTTCTTCGCGTCGGTAAAGGCGCCCCTTTCGTAGCCGAAGAGCTCCGATTCGAGCAGCGGTTCGGGAATGCCAGCGCAGTTCAATGCGACCAAGGGCCCGGCTGCGCGAGGGCTTGCATAGTGAATGGCGCGCGCGAGCAACTCCTTGCCGGTCCCACTCTCGCCGGTGATCAGCACCATGGCCTCGCTACGGGCAACTTCCCCGCCCAATCGCTTGACCTCGGCCATCTGGGATGACCGGCTGACGATCCGGTCGAAGCCGAACTGGTCGGAGAGGCCGGCCCGCAAGGCCTGATTGTCACGGGAGAGCTGCCGGACCTGCAGCGCCCGCGCAATCACGATTTTCAGCTCCTCGTTGTCAACCGGCTTGGAGATGTAGTCGTAGGCGCCCTTTTTCATGGCCTCGACAGCCGATTTGACGGTGCCGTATCCAGTGATGATGAGGACTGGCACATCCGGCAGAGCTCGTTTGGCCGCCTCCAGCACATGCAGGCCTGAGGTCTTGCCGAGCTGGAGGTCGGTGACGATCAGATCAATGCCCTGGACTTCGCTGAGGAGGCGGGCACCCTCTTCGCCGGTTTTGGCCAGGATCAGCTCGTAGCCTTCCGGCTTCAACACCAGCTCCAGCAGCCGGCGCATCCGCTCTTCATCTTCGATGACCAAGAGGGTCGGTGGGCGCATGGCTTACGATGAACGAGAGAAGCGGTGTCTCGTCCACTCTTTTAGGCCGTCATGCAGTCACTCACGCCTGGAGGGAGGTCCTCGCACCCTGCCGTCAGGACCACGTGTCAGACTATAGCCAATTAGAG